>NZ_MAVV01000054.1 GCF_001707915.1 Thermodesulfovibrio sp. N1
TTCCTTTATATTCAATTGCTTTTATAAAACATTCTGCCACATCCCTTACATCCACTGGCTGAAAATAATATCCTTTAATATCGGGGAAAATAATAAAAGGAGTTCTATAAAGAATTTCTCTTAATTTTGTAAACAGTAACTGTTCAGGACCTAAAATAAAGGAAGGACGGAGTATAACATAGGGGAGTCCGCTTTTTAATAGTTCTTTTTCGGCTTTCAATTTAGTAATATGATACTTTGATGGAGCTTTCTCATCTACTCCAAGGGCGCTCATATGAATTATTTTCTTAGGAGGCAACTCCTTTAAAACTTCATAAAGGCATTTAGAATACTCAAAATGCACCTTTTCAAAGGTAACTCCTTTAGATTTTATTTCTTGAATAATGCCAATTAAATGGATTACATAGTCAGGCTTTAATATTTTTATCGTATCTCGTAATTTTTCTATTTTAGTTAAATCATCTATAACATGACAGTGTATTGTATCTCCAAAAATATTTTCTGCCTTTTTCAAATTTCTAACTAAAAGATGAACTTCATATCCTTTTTTAAGAGCAAGATTTACAACATATCTTCCTACAAAACCAGTTCCACCTGTTATTAAAACTTTTTCCATAATTATATAAATTTTATCATTTTTGAAGATATTTTAAAACTTTTTTTGCAAGATTTAAATTGAAACTCGGTAATTTAGCAATCTCCTCCTCTGAGGCTTCTTTAATTTTTGAAAGGCTTCCATATTGTTTCAGTAGTATAAGTCTTCTTTTTTTGCCAATCCCTGGAATTTTCTCAAGGATAGACTCAAAAGTAACTTTTTTCCTTAATTTTCTGTGATAACTTATAGCAAACCTGTGAGCTTCATCTCGTATCTTTCTTAATAAAAGAGAAGATGGTTTTTTGTCTTCAAGAGATATTTCCTTGCCATTTGGGAAAATTAATCTGTCTGGGTCTTTTGCAATGGCATATACATTTAATTTATCCTTTAATTCAGAAAGTACCTTTAGAGCAACATTCAAGTGTCCTTTACCACCATCTATCAAAACAATATTTGGTATTGGTACTCCTTCTTCTGTATCAAATTTATTTATAACTCTGAAAACAATCTCTTTCATTGATGAATAGTCATCTGCTCCTTCGGTTTCTTTTATTTTTAAATGTCTGTAGTAATTTTTATTAAATGAACCATTTTCCCAGTAAACGAAACTTCCTACAGAATGATAGCCAAAAAGAGTAGAAACATCAAAGGCTGCAATCCTTTCTGGCAATGATTTAAGGTATAGTCTTTCTTTAAGTTCGTATAAAGTAGTTTCAATTGGCGAGATTTTATGTTTTAGATGAATTTTAGCATTTTTTATTGCCATATCAATAAGAGCTTTTTCTTCATCTGACTTTGGTATTCTTATTTTAATTTCAACTCCTCGTTCTTTTGATAGCCAGTTAATAAGATTCTCTGAATTATCTGGAATTTGCTCTAAGAGAATTAAAGGTGGCGGAATTAGATTTTCCTTTAAATAAAAAGATTCAACTATAGAAAAGGTAAGTTCTGATAGATTTTCAAAAAAAACTTTTTTGATAAGATAATCTTTAGAACCCACTAATAAACCATTTCTTACAAACAAAATATTCACTGAGATATTTGAATTATCTACATATATTCCAAAAACATCTAAATCATCAAGATTCTGGGATACTACCCTTTGCTGTTCAAAAATTCTCTCAAGTCTCTTTATTTGCTCTCTTACTCGAGCTGCTTCTTCAAATTTAAGATCTTCACTCAGTTTAAACATTTTTTCCCGTAACATATCAATAAGTTCTTGTCTCTGTCCTTTAAGAAACATAATAACTTCCTTTACTTTTTTAATATACTCTTCTCTACTTATTAATCTTGCACAGGGAGCAGGACATCTTTTCATCTGGAACTGAATGCAGGGCTTTATTGTTTTGTTTAAATTATATTTGCATGTTCTGATAGAAAAATTTCTTCTGATAAAGGAGAGAGCTTCCCACATAGATTGAGCTGGGACATAGGGACCAAAATATAAACTACCATCTTTTTTTATTTTGCGAGCTACTTCAATTTTAGGCCATTCCTCATTCACAGTTATTTTTAGATATGGATAGCTTTTATCGTCCCTCAGTAAAACATTAAAAGGTGGTTTATATTGCTTTATTAGATTTGCCTCTAAAACAAGAGCCTCAAATTCATTAGAAGTTACAATGTAAGAAAAGTCCTTCACTAACTCCATCATGCTACGTTTTCTTGGATCAAGCTCACTTGCGTTAAAATAACTTAACAATCTATTCTTTAAATTCTTTGCTTTTCCTACGTATAGAACCTTTCCTTTTTTGTCTTTAAAAATATAAACTCCAGGATGAGAAGAAATTTTTGAAATTTCTTTCATAAATATATTATATTAGAATCACTCTTGACATTTGGAAAAAATTTATGTATTATAACTAAAACTAAATTTTAGAAAGGAGGCTTATCGTGGAGGCACCGACTTTTTTACACATGTTATTCCCTTCAATCCCGCCATATGTTAGTTATTCATGGTTAGCTATGGCATTGATTATCGGAGTTTCTCTTGTTGTCAAGAGAAACTTAAAAATGGTCCCAGCAGGAATTCAAAACGTAATGGAAGTGCTTACGGAATTTTTAAGAGGTCAGGCTTTAATGAGTATTGGACATCATTGGGGAGATAAATTTTTGCCTCTTTTAGGCACTCTTTTTATTTATATTTTAGTCTGCAATTTATTCGGTCTTATTCCAGGTTTTGAATCCCCAACTTCCAATGTTAACATGACCTTTGCTATGGCAATTCCTGTATTCTTTATCTATCAGTTTATGGGTTTTAAAGTCCATGGAATTCGTTATTTAGAACACTTTTTAGGTCCTATTAGAAGTATCTATGCCATACCATTTATGATGTTTATGTTTGTGGTAGAATGGATAACCCATTTAGCAAGACCTTTAACCCTTGGAGTCCGACTTTTTGGCAATATGTTTGGAAAACATCTTTTATTAATGGTTCTTGGCATTTTAGCTCCATTGATAGTGCCTGTTGCCTTTTTAGGATTAGGAACATTGGTCAGCGTACTTCAGGCATATGTATTTATGTTATTAACCGCTGTTTATATAGCAGGTGCCGTTGAGGAGTCTCATTAAAAAAAGAAAGGAGGGGAAAACAGAATGAGAAAGTTTTTTGTAGTTCTACTTACTGCATTGGTTGTTGTTTTGACCGCCTCAGCAGTTTTTGCAGCTGAATCTGATCCTGCAAAGCTTAATTACTATGGGTGGGCCACAGCAGGAGCATTAATCGGACTTGGCGCAGCTGCAGGTGGTGGTGGAGCTGGAATGGGACAGGCTGTTAGAGGTATTCTGGAAGGTTCAGCAAGAAACCCCGGAGTTACCGGAAAGCTCATGACGCTCTTTATCGTAGGTCTTGCATTAATTGAGTCTCTTGTCATTTATGTTCTTGTATTTGTTCTTATTACCTTCTATGCAAATCCTTTTGTGAAGTAATTTTTCTATTTTTTCAAAAAGGGGAGCAAAGTCTCCCCTTTTTTTATTTATAATTTTAAATTATAAAACAAACGAAATCAGATTTTGCTCTTCTAAAGATAAATCATAAATGTTCAGTAATTTGTGGGCTATAAATTTTTACAGGCTCGTTTTCTTCATTAAGTAATATAATTTTGGGTTTGTGTAATGCTATTTCATCATCTTTTAAATATCCATAAGAAAAAATAACTATTCTATCCCCAACTGATGCTTTTTTAGCAGCAGGACCATTAAGCCCTATTTTCCTTGAGCCCTTTGGCGCGGGAATAACATATGTATCAAATCTTTCACCATTATTCATGTTACTTATCCATACCCTTTCATAGGGCATGATACCTGAAAGCTCAAGTAGCTCAATATCAATACTAATTGAGCCTTCATAAAATAAATTAGCCTCTGTTACTTTTGCAAGATGAAGTTTTGCTCTTAAGAAAGTTCTTAACATTTACCTCTCACTAATTTTTTTATTCAATAATTTTAGGAACTCTAAAAAATTTATCTGTATAATCTGGTGCATTCCTTAAAGCTTCGTCTCTTGAAATAGATGCTTTAACCTCATCTTCTCTAAAAACATTATTTAATTCAATTACATGCGATGTCGGTTCAATATCTTTAGTATCTACTTCGTTTAGTTTTTCAACATACTCAAGGATTCTGCTAAGTTGTTCTTGATAAATTTCTGTCTCGCCTTCATCGAGCTCTAATCTACTTAGTAATGCTATGTGTTTTACCTGTTCCTTTGTAATTTTCATTTTTAAACCCTCTCTAAATTTACAATTTTTGGAGCTAATTTTTTAACTCCGATGCCAGGAAAATTAACAATAACTTTTAAATCTTCTCCTTCTCCATAACAGTCTCTAACAACTCCAATGCCCCATGTAGGATGTTTAACCTTACATCCTATTACAAAGGGTGTTTTTATCTTTGGTTTTTCTGTTGTTTTCTTTTCTGTTACAAAAGTAGAATAATCCTTTCTTATACAAGTACAGTAATCAGCTGGAATGTCTTTGATAAAACTCGAAGGTTCCTGTTTTTGAATTTTTGAATAGAGTTTTCTATTGCTTGCAGATGTTAGAAATAGAATATTTTTTGCTCTTGTCATGCCAACATAAAATAATCTCCGTTCCTCCTGCATTTCTAATAAATCTTCTTTTGCTTTGAAATAAGGGAGTATACCTTCTTCACATCCTGCAATGAATACAACAGGAAACTCAAGCCCCTTTGCTGAATGAAGAGTAAGAAGGGAAACATAATTTTTCTTATTCTCCCAAATATCTACATTGGAGATTAAAGAAACCTTATCAAGAAATTCTCTAACAGGGATGTTTTCTGCAGAAGAAAGCAGTTCTAATACATTTTGTATTCGATCTTCTTCTATTTCTTCAAGATAACCCGTGGAATTTAAAATATCTTTAATCATCAATGATGCAGTTTTATATTCTTTTTTAGATAACTCTTCTATAAATTCTACAAAGGCTGATAATTTTTCCTTTAGAATTTCTGAAGCATTTTCATCCTTTATTATTGATTTTATTGCATCGTAATAGGAACACATATTTTTCTTTGCTTCCTGTTCAATCTTTGTTATAGCGGAAATACCTATACCTCTTGGAGGAGTATTGATTATTCTTAGAAGACTCAGATTATCTTCCTTATTAAGAATAAACCTCATATAAGCAATAACATCTTTTATTTCTTTTCTATGATAGAAACTTACCCCACTTATTACCTGATAGGGTATGCCTTCAATTCTTAATGCTTCTTCTAAAGCTCTTGCTTGCAAAGTTAATCTATAGAGTATAGCAAAATCTCTGTATTCATAATCTCCTTTAAGGTATAATTCTTTAATGCTTTTTGCAATATACTTAGCCTCTTCTTCTTCGTTGCTTAATTGGCAATAAAAAATTTTTTCTCCCCAATCTCTTTCAGTCCATAAAGTTTTGGGTTTTCTTATAGGATTCTTAGAAATCATGGCAGTTGATGCAAGTATTATATGTTTTGTTGAACGATAATTTTGTTCTAATTTTACAACTTTAGTACCTGGAAAATCTTTTTCAAATTCTAAGATATTATAAACATTTGCTCCTCTAAATTTATAAATGCTTTGGTCATCATCTCCTACAGCACATATTTTTTTATGATACTTTGAGAGTAATTGAAGAAGCACATACTGTGATTTATTAGTATCTTGAAATTCATCAACAAGGATGTATCTAAATTGTTCAGAATATTTTTTCAATAAATCTTCTCTTTCTCTAAAGAGATCTATTACACAAAGAATCAAGTCATCAAAGTCTAAGGCATTGTATTTTTTTAATTCATTTTGATATTTCATATAGATTCTACCTAATCTCTCTTCAAATTCATAACCCTCAATACTTGATACATAATCCTCAGGAGTTATGAGGTTAGATTTTAAATTGCTTATCTTTGATGCAAGACATTTACACAAAGCCTCGTGCATGTTTAAATCTTTAAGAATTCTTTTAATTAGGGTTGCCTGATCATCTTCGTCATATATTATGAAATCTCTTTTGTATCCTATTTTATCAATATGATTTCGCAGAATTCGTAAACAGAGGGAATGAAAGGTTCCAATCCACATATTTTTGCAATGGCCATTACACATTCGTCCAATTCTTTCTTTCATTTCTTCAGCTGCCTTATTTGTAAAGGTAACGGTAAATATTGAGGATTGAGAAAGTCCTTGTTCACGGGTTAAATAAGCAAATTTGTAAGTAATTACCCTTGTTTTTCCACTTCCTGCACCTGCAAGCACAAGAAGTGGACCTTCACAATAAACTACTGCTTCTTGTTGAGCCGGATTTAAATCCGACAGGGGGAAATCTTTCATGGCTATACCCCTCTTAATTTTATTTTTATACAAAGTCTTTATATTTTGCTAAATTTATTCAACGGTAACACTTTTAGCAAGATTTCTCGGTTGATCAACATCACAACCCCTCAAAACAGCTATGTGATAAGCAAGAAGTTGAAGAGGTACAGTAAGCAATACAGTATTTAGATATTTATTAATACCTTCTACTTTAATTAATCTATCTGATAATGTTTTCATTTCTTCTTGATCGCTGTCTGTAAATGTTATTAAAAAACCATCCCTTGCTTTTATCTCCTGCATATTAGAAATAGTTTTCTCCATTAGTGTATCCTCTGAAACTATAAATACAACTGGAAAACCTTCTTCAACAAGTGCAATTGGTCCGTGTTTCATCTCTCCTGCTGCATATCCTTCAGCATGAATATATGATATTTCCTTTAATTTCAAAGCACCTTCTAAAGCAACTGGATAGTTTAAGCCTCTTGCAAGATACAAAAAATTCGGTTTTCTATAAACTTCTTTTGCAATTATCTGAATATTTTTGTCAATTCTTAAAGTATCTTCAACTTTTCTTGGCAAAGCTAACAAATCATTTATTAAAACTTTAGCTGTTTTTTTGGTAACTTTTCCTTTTGCTAATGCAAGACCGATGCTGAAAATATATAGAGCCACTATCTGAGTTGTGAAAGCCTTTGTAGAGGCAACTCCAATTTCAGGACCTGAATGAGTGTAAAAGACAGTATCTGCATCTCGAGAGGCTGTGCTTCCTAAAACATTGCAGATGGTTAATGTTTTAACTTTATTATTTTTAGCATATCTTAAAGCAGCCAAGGTATCTGCTGTCTCTCCTGATTGAGTGATTGCAATGAAAAGAGATTTCTTTTCAAAGGGTATTTTTCTATAACGAAATTCAGAGGCAATATCAACTTCAACTGGAATACTGCAGAGCTCTTCAATCATGTATTTACCAATCATACATGCATGATAGGAGGTTCCACAGGCTACAAGGTAAATCTTTTCATAATTTTTTAGCTCATTTTTAGTAAAACCCCATTCCTCATAAACAATTTCACCTTCTTCATGTAAAATCCTTCCTCGAATGGTATCTGCAATAGCTCTTGGCTGTTCATATATCTCTTTTAACATAAAATGTTTGAATCCGCCTCTTTCAGCAGCTCCTTCGGTCCATGTTATTTTAGTTGTAGTCTTTGTTTTTTCATTGCCCTTTAGGTCATAAATTTTGAATCTGTTTTTATTCAAAACAACCATTTCTTTATTTTCAAGAAAAACAACATCTCTACAATGAGCTAAAAAAGCAGGGACATCGCTGGCTATAAATTTTTCCTCCTCTGATATTCCAACTACGAGAGGACTTTCCATCCTTACTCCAATTAGAGTATCAGGTTCCTCTTCATTTATCAAAACTATTGCATAGGAACCTTTAAGCTTTAAGCATGCATGCCTTACAGCATCCTCAAAACTGTATTTTTTTGAATATTTTTCAATCAAATGGGCAATCACTTCCGTATCAGTCTCTGAATTAAATTTATATCCTTCCTGAGTAAGCTCTTTTTTAAGTTCAATATAGTTTTCAATTATTCCGTTATGAACAACAGCAATCTTGCCTGAACAGTGTGGATGAGCATTTTCATCTGAAGGTTTTCCATGGGTTGCCCATCTTGTATGTCCTATTGCTAATTTTATATTGTTTAAACTGCCTAAATCCTGTAGGAGTTGTTCCAAATTTTTAATTTTTCCTTTACATTTTACCGTGTTAATCCTGCTATCAACTAAATAGGCTATCCCAGCTGAATCATATCCACGATATTCCAGCCTTTTTAACCCATCAAGTACTATCTGAACAGCATTTTTATCTCCTATATATCCTATTATCCCACACATTCTATCCTCTTTTTTTGTTAAAAATATTAATTAAGTCTATAAATATTTTTTCGTATTTTTTTACTTTACTATTTTCTTCTTCATCCTCAAAATCATCTCTTAAAATATAGATACCATCAAGCTCATATTCGGCTATGATTCTGTTTCTACTTTTTCCATTTATTCTGTTTTTTAAGTTAGACTTTATATAAAAATCCTGATCATTATCAGCAGTAACAAGAAATACTTTGATATTCTTTGTAACATCTGAAGCAAGTAATTTTAACTTCCAATAACAAGCCTGAGCTATTCTTTCTCTTAAACTTGTTTTACATGAAATAATAGCTAAAACATCTGAATTCCAAACATCATCAACATTCCAATCAACAACTACAAGGTCAGTATCTGGTAATAAAAGATAATCTCCAAATTTAACAGCAATCTTTCTAAATAGTATCTCATTTTTTTTATCTTTAATTTCATTATCTGTTAAAACCCTTAGAGTGCTAAAAGATTTATCTTTCTTACTGATTTCTTTTAAATATGCACTAAGTATGGATTTGATAATGTTTTCAAATTTTCTACCTATAAATGAATGCCATGACTGTTCAGGGTCTTTTATGTGAGAATGATGAGTTTTAAGGTTTTCTACATAGCTTTTCTTGAGATCTTTTATCTCAAGCCATGCCTGATTTGGATCTTTATTTCCTGCTTCTAAATCTCTAATAATATTCTCAATATTTTTTTTAGGGTCATTCATTCTTTTTGTCCCTTTTATATTGATTCCATTTAATTTGTCTTTTTTCTCTTTTTAATGTCTCTTGAGAAAATTTTCTAACAATAAAAAGATATTTAAATCCTCTCAAATAAAAATTAAATCTTAGTGCTCTATTATGCCAGATAGCAGTATTGGATGTTTGATTTCTACGGGCAACACAGATTATATCAACGGGCTCAAAATATTTGCAAAGCCTTTCAAATATTCTGAATCCAACAGGAGTAAATTTTTTCTTTACCCATTGATCACCAATTAACCAGCCCAAAACTTTACCTGGTTTTAAAATCCTATGACACTCTCTCATAACTTTCTCTAACTCATCATAAAAATGTTCAGTTTCAGCAGAAATTTTTCCTATATCTTCAGGATGGTCATTATATCTAACATTATCTCCGTAAGGGGAATCAATAAATATCATATCAACTGAATTATCTGGGAGAGGAATATTTCTGGCATCATTCTGAACTATATCTGGTCTTGTTGGAGAAATGTCATAACATATGCATTTACGATTTTCCTCTTTACAAACATCAAGAGTAGTTCCACTTCCAGCCATTGGGTCAACAACTAAATCACCAACCTCTGTATATCTTTTTATCATGTTATATATAACAAATGCTGGAGTGACACCTGGATATTTATTGTTACCCTTCGGCATTTTCCCATAGCTTTGAGTTGGATAATCCCAAAGAGTAGTTGTTTCTAATTTGGGTTTTTCATTGTCATCAATAATTTGCTTTATCTTGCTCCAATCAAAATTATCAAGATTTTGAAGATAGTCAAGGAATATATCTAATAATTGAGAGTTTATAACCTTGCCCCATTTTATTCCCATTTTATCTAAAATTTTTTTTGCTTCTTTTAGGATTATTAAATTTTCATTCTTTTCAACTTTAACCTGATAGGGATATTTACCTCCCCATGCATGAGGTTCTA
Organism: Thermodesulfovibrio sp. N1; assembly: GCF_001707915.1. Taxonomy (GTDB): domain Bacteria; phylum Nitrospirota; class Thermodesulfovibrionia; order Thermodesulfovibrionales; family Thermodesulfovibrionaceae; genus Thermodesulfovibrio. Next base: position 9,997 of record NZ_MAVV01000054.1, read on the forward strand.
TATTTTTCCCTCCGTCAGAAACTGCTTTAAAAATACCATACAGAACATCTTTATCAATGTTATAAAGGAATAAATAGTCTCCTTTTTTAATTTGTAAAACTTCATCGGAGTAAAGTTTGTTAGTTGAAAAAATCATCCTTTCAAAGCATTCTTTTTCTGTTTTATCTGTGCATGCGAATATAAATCCTTTCACTTTTTTCCCCTCTTTTTCCTTGCCCAACCTTCTATGTTTTTCTGAGGAGTCCTTGATACTGCCAAAGCATCAGAAGGAACATCCTTTGTAATTGTAGAACCAGCTCCGATGTATGCACCCTTTCCAATTTTGACAGGAGCTACAAGCTGTGTATCACTTCCTATAAAAACATCATCTTCTATAGTTGTCTTATGCTTCTTTTTACCGTCATAATTACATGTAATTGTACCTGCGCCGATGTTTACATTTTTACCTATTTCAGAATCTCCAAGGTAACTAAGATGGGATGCCTTTGTTCCATCTCCGATCACTGATTTTTTTATCTCAACAAAGTTACCAATTCTACAATTCTGT
>NZ_MAVV01000055.1 GCF_001707915.1 Thermodesulfovibrio sp. N1
TCCTTTAGAATGCTCTGAATAGATTGTCTCAAAATGGAATCTCTATAGAAAAATTCCACTTGATTAAGTCTTTTTTCTATTTCTGATATCTTAAGAAGAGGACAATTAAGAGCATTTTTTAAAAATCTTGTTCCCATTGAAGTCATTGTTTCATCTAAAACCCCTAAAAGAGAACCCTCTGTGCTACCATCAAGGGAGGTAAAAATTTCTAAATTTTTTTTAGTAGCAGTATCAAGAAGCATAAAATCAGATAGATTCAAAACTCTTAACTTTTTAAACTCTGTCTTCTGTTTATTTTCTTCTAAATATTTGATAAGTGCTCCCGTTGCTGACACAGCAGTTGAAAAATCTTCAATACCAAAGCTTTTTAGAGATGTAACTTTAAAATGCTCTAATAAAGTCCTGTAAGAAAGCATATAATCGAATTTCCAGTCATCAAGGCAGGTAATAGAATAGGAAAGATTTTCAAATTTTATTGTATCTTCAAGACTTTTTGGAATCAAAATCTCTTTTGGTTCAAATCTTCCTATTTCATCAATTATGCTTTTTTCGCTTTCATAAAGAATAAAATCTCCTGTAGTAATATCTGCAAGAGCAATTCCTACTTTTCCTTTTGCTGGAGATATTGCCATTATATAAACATTTTCTTTAACTCCCTCTGGTAGATAAGTTCCTGGAGTTAATACTTTCAATACCTGTCTTTCAACAATTCCTTTTGATGTTTTTGAATCACCAACTTGTTCGCAAATTGCTACTTTATAACCTTCCTTTATGAGTTTTTCAATATAAGAATCAGCAGCAAAATAGGGGATGCCACACATTGGAATAGGATTTTCCTTTGATTTATCTCTTGATGTTAGGGTTATGCCTAAAATTTTTGATGCTAATATGGCATCTTCTGCAAACATTTCATAGAAATCACCGAGCCTGAAAAAGACAATAGAATCTTTATATTGTTCCTTTATTTTCATATATTGACGCATAAGAGGGGTAAGTTCTTCCTGTAAGAAATTTTTAGAGTTCATTATTTTTATTATAAATTATATTTAGCATAAACTCGAAAGGATTATTCCTAATTTTAAAAGATAAAGTGGTATAATATGAAAAATTAAAACTGGAGGGTGGGATGGTCTTCAAACTAAAAGCAGAGGATGTCTATAAAAATTGCGATGAATCTATCTTTCAGTTTGATACAACCATAGATTTAGAACCCCTAACAGGTACCATTGGTCAGGATAGAGCTATCGCTGCTTTAGATTTCGGATTAAATTTACCTGCAAAGGGATTTAATATATACGCTTTAGGAATTCAGGGTACGGGGAAAATGCGTGCCATTAGAACTATGCTTTCAGAAAAAGTCAAACAAGAGCCTGTACCTCCAGATTGGTGTTATCTTCATAATTTTAAAAACCCTGATGCTCCAATTGCAGTGAGTTTACCTCCAGGGAAAGCTAAAGAATTTCAAAAAGATATGGAAAATCTAATAAATACCCTGAAAATTGAAATTCCCAAAGCCTTTGAATCAAAGGAATATGACAAACAGAGGAACAGAATTCTTGAAGATTTTCAGCAAAAACAAAAAGAATGGTTTTCTGCAATAGAAGAAGAGGCAAGAGCAAAAGGCTTTGCAATTCGTAAAGCTCTTGCTGGATTAATAATTGTTCCTGTAAAACGGGATGGTGAACCACTTACAGAAGAAGAATTCCAAGCCCTTGATTCTGAGACAAGAAAGAGAATTGATGAACTTGGCAAAATGCTTCAAGACAAACTTGATGATGTTGTAAGAGCAGTTAGAGAAGCAGAAAAAATTGTAAAAGATATGCTAATCCGTTTAGAAAGACAGATTGCCCTTGATGTATTAGAGCAACCCATTGAAGAGCTTAAGAAAAAGTATTCTTTCAATGAAAAAATTATAGAATACCTCAATGCTGTAAAAGAAGACATACTTAATAATGTTCAGGATTTTAAGATTCAAGAAGAAGCTGTTCCGCCCATGCCTCCTTTTATGAAGCTTCAAAGAGAAGTCTCCTTTGCTAAATACAGCGTTAATGTTATTGTTGACAACTCTAACACTGAAGGAGCTCCTGTTGTCTATGAACCTAATCCAACATATCTTAATCTTTTCGGACGAATTGAATATAAAATCCAATATGGAATGGCAATAACTGATTTTACCATGATCAAACCTGGTTCTCTTCATAAAGCAAATGGTGGTTATCTTGTAATTGATGCTATGGCTTTAATAAAAAATCTTTTCTCCTATGATGCCTTAAAAAGAGCATTAAGAAGCAGAGAAATTCGCATAGAAGATGTTTGGGAACAATATAGGCTAATCACCACTACTACACTCAGACCTGAACCAATTCCATTAGATGTTAAAGTTATTCTTACTGGAACTCCTTTTCTGTATTATATACTATACAACTATGACGATGAATACAGAGAACTTTTCAAAGTAAAAGCAGATTTTGATATTAGAATGCCAAGAAATGAAGAAAATATAAAAAAATATGCTCAATTTATCGCTTTGTGTCAAAAGGATGAAGGACTTCTTCCTTTTCATCGAGGAGCTGTTGCAAAGATTGTAGAATATGGATCAAGGTTAGCTGAACATCAAGAGAAACTTTCAACTCAGTTTAGCAGTATCGCAGACTTAATAAGAGAAGCCCATTTCTGGGCAAAAAAAGACAGGAAAGATATAGTTTATGCTGAACATGTAAAAAAAGCTCTCGAGCAAAGGGTTTACAGATCAGCAAGTATAGAAGAAAAACTTAGAGAACTAATTCTTGAAGATGTTTTGATTGTAGAGACCTCAGGTAAAAAGATTGGACAAATTAACGGACTTGCTGTTATTGATTTGGGAGATTATAGCTTTGGCAAACCTTCTCGTATTACTGCAAGAGTATATCTTGGGAAAGCAGGCATAATTAACATTGAAAGAGAGACAAAGATGTCCGGAAAGATCCATGAAAAAGCTATAATGATTCTTTCAAGTTATCTAATGAGTAAATATGCCATAAAAAAACCAATTAGCCTTAGTGCCTCTCTTACTTTTGAGCAACTCTATGAAATGATAGAAGGAGATAGCGCAACCTGTGCAGAACTTTATGCCCTTTTAAGTAGCATTGCTGAAATACCTCTTAAACAAAATATTGCAGTTACTGGCTCAATGGACCAAAGGGGAGAAGTGCAACCTGTTGGAGGAATTAATGAAAAAATTGAAGGATTCTTTGAACTATGTAAAATTAGAGGATTCGATGGAACCCATGGAGTAATAATTCCAAGAAGAAATGTAAAACATCTAATGTTGAAAGAGGAAATCCAGAAAGCAATAAAAGAAGGAACCTTCCACATTTATGCTATTGATTATGTAGAGGAAGGACTTGAAATACTTACAGATATGCAAGCTGGTGAACTTACTGCCGATGGAACATATCCTGAAGGAACTATAAACTATCATATAATGAAAAAGCTTGAAGAAATGTCAAAGTTATTTAAAAAGAAAGAAAAAGATAAAGAGAATGATCAAGGTTTATAAAACCTTTAAAAATTGAGATGTTTTATAGCAGATTTTACATAGGATTTTTTAATTACATAAGAACTTTCTAAGTAACCAACCATTAAAGCTCTTGAACATATTAGATTTATTATTCTTGGAATACCCTTTGAAACTTTATAGACTGTCTTTATTGCTTTGTTTTCAAAGGTTACAGGCACATCACCTGCTCTTTGAATTCTGAATTTTATATAATTTTCTACCTCTTCTCTGTCGAAATGTGTTAATCTTACTTTAAGACTAATTCTTTGATTAAGTTGGGCATAATGGGGACTTTTGAGGATTCCTTCAAAATAAGGTTGACCAAGTAAAATAAAGTGAACAAGTTTTTCCTTTTCTGTTTCAATATTTGATAAATGTTTTATCTCTGTAAGAGTTTCCTCTGGTAAATCCTGTGCTTCGTCAATTATAATTAAATTTTTCAGTCCCATATTTTTTCTTTTTATAAATTCACCTTTCAAAATTTCAAAAAGATCAATCTTGTCAAAGACTTTTTCAACTTTTTCTGTTATCATTATCTCATTGTTTATAAGTTCTCTCACAATTGCTTTCAGAAATTCCTTTGCGGAGAGAGTAGACTGATAAACAATAATCGGAGATACTTCATGGTTGAAATTCTTTAAAAAGGTTCTAATTAACGTGGTTTTTCCTGTACCAGGTTCACCGATAATGAGCATAAAACCCTCGCCTTTTCTTAAAAGATACTCCATTGATTGAAGCGCTTCCATATGAACCCTTGAGGGATAGAAAAATTCCGGATCGGGTGTTATTCCGAAGGGATCTTCCTTAAATTTATAAAAATTCAAATACTCCATTAGCCTCTCCCTAATTTGGAAATTAATTCATAAAGAGGACTTAACAGGCTTACAAGGACAATTGCAAAAAATGCTCCGATAACTCCTATCATTATAGGTTCAATCACTTTACCAAGCCTTGCGGAATATTCTCTTAAATAGGCTGTATAGTGGTTATTTAAAAAGTTTAACTGTTCTTCAAGTCGTCCAGAGGTCTCTCCAACATGCACAAGCCTTATTAAAAGAGAAGGGAAAATTTTTTCCTCTTTAAGGGAATCAGAAATGGGATTTCCTGTTAAGATTTTTTCCTTAGCATTCTTTATTGCCTTTTTCATCAGTTCATTATTTATAACTTCTGCTGTCATGTCAAGGGCATTATCAATAGGAATACCAGCACTAAAAAGTATTCTCATCTGTTCACAAAAAAGAGCCACAGCACGGGTATAAAATATCTGTTTAAAAATAGGAAGATTAAAACTTAAGTAACTTATTGCCCATTGAAACTTTTCATTTCTTTTAAAAATCTTAAAAACAACAATCAAGGCAAAGACAATTACAGGGATAAGATAAAAATATTTTTGTAAGATAACACCGATTTCTACAAGAAGATTGGTAATAAAAGGAATCTTTATTCCCATATCTCTCATTGCACTTACTATTTTAGGTAAAACATAGATAATCCAGAAACCCATTGCACCAAATGAAGCAACTGTTGCAAAAACAGGATAAATTAACGCTCTCTTAATAGCAGTTTTTAAATCTTCAATTTTTTGAAAATGCTCTGCAAGATCATCAAGGGATTTATCAAGCCTACCAGTTTCCTCTCCTATTTTTATAAGATATTGAAAAATCTGAGGGAAAACTTCACTATGATAGGAAATAGCTTGACTAAATGAAACTCCTTTTTCAACGAGTTCTTTTAAATCTGAAATAATTCTTTTTAGTTTTTCTTTTGTTATATTTTCAGATATGTCAGAAAGTGCTGTGGTTAAAGGTATCCCAGCTTTAAGCATTATTGAAAGATTTTTCGTAAACTCAATAAGTTCAATATTTTTTATCTTCGGAGAGAAAAAAGTTAAAAGGGGTAAAAATATCTTAGGGATAGAAGATAAAGATACAACATAAAAATTTTTTGCTATTAAATTATCTATAGCCAATGCTTCATTTTGTGCCTTTATGAGACCTCTAAAAAGTTTTCCATTCGGATCAATTGCTTTATACAAATAAATATTCATCCTACAACTCTTTCAACTTCTGAAAGTGTTGATATTCCTTCAATAACTTTTTTCAAGCCATCAATTTTAAGTGAAACCATTCCGTTTTTCTTGGCTGCCTGCACTAAGGCATTGAAAGAGGCTCCTGTATAAATCATCTCTCTGATTTCGTCATTAACAATCATTAATTCACCTATAGCTGTTCTACCAAGATATCCCGTATTACGACATATTTTGCAACCTTTTCCATAATAAACTTTTGATATTTCCATGCCTTCTTTATTAAAAACAGACCTTTCATAGTCATTCGGTTGTTTTGATTCTTTACAATATGGACATATTTTTCTTATTAATCTTTGACTTAAAACAGCAAGCAAAGAAGAACTAAGAAGAAATTTATCAGCACCAAGATCAAAAAGTCTTGGAATAGCGCTAACAGCATCATTTGTATGAAGAGTGCTTAATACCAAATGACCTGTTATAGATGCTCTAATGGCAATGCGTGATGTCTCTTCATCTCTTATCTCCCCAAGAAGAATTATATCTGGATCGTGCCTCATGAAATTTCTTCCTGCAAGGGCAAAGTCATAGCCTATCTTTTCATTAACTTCACTTTGTTTTGCAAAGCTCATTCTGTATTCAACAGGATCTTCAATAGTGATAACACTTCTGCGAAGTCTGTCAACTTCTCTTAAAAGTGCATAAAGGGTTGTACTTTTCCCTGAACCAGTGGGTCCAACAACAAGGATTATTCCATTCGGTTTTTTTATTAATCTCTGCATCATATGGACAAGTTCTTCATTAAACCCGAGTCTTGGAAGGCTGTATATTTCCTCTGAACCACCAAAAAGAATCCTTAAAACCATTGATTCTCCTTCAATGGTTGGTATTGTTGAAACTCTTATTTCATACTTTCTTCCAAGAAAATTGAATACAAAAGAGCCATCCTGAGGTAATCGCTGTTCAGCAATATCTAACTTTGAAAGAATTTTTAATCGAGATATAATTCCACTATGAACTGTCTTTGACATAGAGTAGGCATACTGAAGAATTCCATCAACGCGATAGGAGATACTGACAACACCTGCATTTATCAATATATGAATATCTGTAGCATTTCTTCTTATACCCTCTGCTAAAATAGACTCAACAAGCAATGGGAGTTTTTCAGGTGGAACAGTACCTGTATTTAATGTAATCTGGATAAAATCTTCAATAATTTTTTCAGTAGGATTTTCTATAAAATAATATGCCTTTTCTAGGGTATCAATAAAACCTTCTTCATCGGTAAGATAAGGTTTTGCCCTTTTACCAGTCAATGCTTTAATTCTATCAATAGCAACTATATTGCTTGGGTCAACTACAGCAACTTTAACAAAATCCTCCATTTCTTCAAGGGGTAAAAATTTTGCTGTTTCAGTAAGACTTTTATGAAATTTTTTAAGAAGGTCTGTTTGAATTGGATAGTTTCTCACATCGATATATTCAAGATTGTGTTGTATTGCAAGGACCTCTGCGAGTTCCTGTGTTGATATAAAGCCAAGCATGGTTAAACATTTACCCAAAACTTGTCCTGTTATTTTTTGAACACTTAATGCAATATTAAGTTGTTCTTCTGTAAGGATCCCTTTTTCAATTAAAAGGTCCCCAAGCTTCATTGTGAAATAATCCTTGGTTGCAAAAGGATTACAAGTTCAGTGTTTGTTTGAGCCCTGTCATGACTTTTAAAAAGATTACCCAATATAGGTATATCACCAAGAATAGGTGTTTTATTTTCGGTAAGATTTTCCTCCCTTTTAATTAATCCTCCAATAATTACAAGTTCTCCATCCTTAACTTTTACTGTTGTACTAAGTTCCCTTAAGTCAACCGTGGGAAGCTGAATAATAGTTTGAGCACCTGCAGAGCCAAAAGTTTTCTCGGTTATCCCTAAAAGATTTGATATGACAGGAGTAATTGTAAGAGATATTTCTCCTTTATCATCAATATATGGAACTATACCAATAATAAGTCCTGAAAGAAGATTGCTTGTCTCAACAGTATATGTAACTATTGGTGAACCTGTACCTGAGGTTGTTACATTACTTTCTGCCTTTGATATAAAACTAAAGTTTCTACCAACAGTCAATAATGAAGTTTGACCATTCATTATGCTTATTCTTGGATTTGAAAGCGTTCTTACATCACCGAATTCTGCAAGAGCTTTTATTACAGCAGAGAAATCTTTTATTGCTGTTGTAGTAAGAGAAAATCTAATATCAGAAAAGGGAGTATTCGATGGAATAACTGATGTAAAATCCGTTGTACTTCCTCCTATGCTCCAGTTATGTGTTCCGTGAGACCATTCTCGTAAAAAAGACCAATCAATTCCGTATTTGAGAGAATTTGACAAAGTAACCTCTATTACTTTAGCTTCTATCAAAACCTGTCTACCCATAACTGCTTTCACAGTATTAAGATATTGCTCAACTTTATCCATATTTTTCTTTGTTGCTGTAACCATTATTGTACCTGTAAGTCTGTTTATTACAAAGTTTTCCTGTGTAGGTATTACTGGTTGAGCAACCACTCTTGGTGGCTGAACTTGTCCAGGCTGAAGCTGTGCTGTAACAGGTTGAGTTACTGTAGCTTGAGTTATTGTTTGAGTTTGCACTCCAAGAATAGATGAAAGAGCTTTTTCAACAGAATCCCAAAATTTATAGGCTGAATCATCGGACTTTTCAGTTTTAGATACATTACCCTTAAGCTCTGTAGAACCACCTCCTCCTGTACCACCAGCGCCTGTTAACTGACCTGTTACACCTCCAAGAATATCTCCACCAACCTCTGTTGAGTAAGTTTGATGTATTGGAAATATATTTAAATGAAATATTCTTGTATCTGTTGCTGATATTTTAAGCATATTTCTTTCAATTTTATAAAAGTAGTCTGTTGATGATATTACTGAATCAAGGGCATCCTGCAATGTAACATCCCTTACAATCAGGGTAATTGGAAGTTCTGGATCAACATCTTTATCAAGAATAAGATTTAATCCTGCATCCTTTGCAATAACAAATAAAACATCTCTTAAAGGAGTATTTCTTACATTAATTGATATTTTCTTAATTTTTAAAGGATTAATAACTTCATTTTCAATTCTAAAATCTGGTTTAAGTTTTTGTGTTTGGAGTACTGTTTCTTTTTGGGGTGGTTCAATCTTAGGAACTTGAATTTCACTTTTTATATTCCTACCATTACAACTAAAAATAAATAAACATAAAGATAAAAAAATCAATAATTTTCCAATTTTAACCATTGTTGCACTCCTTTTTTATCCATTAATAAAACCCTATCTTTAAGTATTTTTATTATCTTAAAATCACCAATTCTGTCACCTTCTTTAATAATACTGTCTCCTATTATTGCATAGCGACCTTTGCCTTCATATATCATAGACAAAATAGGCAAAACCTGAATATCTGGAGATTTTGATTCAGAAATTTTCGTTTTTTCTGAAAGTTTGAAGGGATCAGATAGAACTTTATTAAATTCTTTTCTTAAAGCAATCTGCATTTGAACAGGTTCATGAAACTCTAATATTTGACTTTCTAAGGATGTTATAAACTTGGGCACCTTGATTTTATAAGCAACCACAGGCATTATTATAGAAATAATAATAAGTATCAATAAGGATAATTTAAGTTTTCCGCTCATTTTTAATAGATATTATCCTAATTTCTCCTTTAATTTCAAAGTTTACAAGACTATCCTTAGATTTTAATGAAACTGATTTTATTATTATCACTGGATAACTTAATTCTTCAATGAATCCTAAAATATCTGTTAGTCTTTGAAAATTACTTTCACCTTTTAAAGAGAAAGAACAAAAGGTTTCTAAATTTTCTTTTTTTATTTCTGATATTTCAAAGGTAGTTTCAGGAAACTTCGATTTTAAATTATCGAGTAAGGAAGCTAATAAAAGCTCGGGAGTTTTTAATTCAGGAAGAGAAATTTTCTCCAAAGTTTTTACAATGTTAGAAGTCCTCTGAATTTTACCTTTAATTATCTCAAGCTTTTTTATATCTTCATTAAGGGCGGTATTTATCTTTTTCAGATATATAAAAGATGAAAACAAAAAGGAGACTAATGTAAAAATTAATGCTATTTTTAATATTTCCCTTTGTATATTATTTTTGAGATAGAGCTGTAAATTCATAGTCTCCCTCTAAATTGAATTCTCCTTTAATAAAACTCCAGTTTTCTTTGGTTATTATGAATCCCTTATTGATAAGAATGTCTTTAAATTTAGTATATGCAATCTCTCGTTCAGTAAAAGAGTTGCCTGATATTTTGCCTGTAATTTTTATTTTTTGAGGTTTTGTATTTTCAACTTCAACTGAACTTATCTGACTCTCTTTGTTCTTTCCTGCTTCACTTACAGGATAAATGGATGCCCTTATATCATTAAGAAAATTTTTTTTGTTTTGAAGATCTAAAAAAGGTTTTATATTTTCCTCAAAATATTTAATGGAATCCTGTAAAATAAAAAATTCCTTCTCCTTCGCTAATATTTCGCTTCTTAGAACATTTAAATGTTTCTTATTAATTTGTATCTCCTTTATCATGGCAAAATTATTGAAAATTAAAATTAATCCAATCAATAGAAGAACACTCACTGCAATTTGAAAATATCTTTTTGTTTTCTTGAAATTTGTGTATTCAGAGGGGAAAAATTCTTTACCTTTGAGTTTATCCTTAATATTTTGAAGAGAAATCGGAATAATATATTCTTCGAAAGATGAAAAATTTAAAAATTCATAGGGTATATTTAATCCTTCAATCTCTTTTGTTTTTATACCGATAAAAAATATTTTTTCAGGATTAATTCTCAGATTTTGTAATGCGTAATTGACTGTCATATTAATATTAACAACATCTTCTTCGGTCAATTTATCTGGTTCACATTT
>NZ_MAVV01000056.1 GCF_001707915.1 Thermodesulfovibrio sp. N1
AATGTAGTCTCAAAAATACCATTTGTAAGCAAAAATAAAAGCATAGAAACAGCGAATTTATTTTCTAAGAATTGTTTCAGGAAATAGTAAATAAAAGTTAAAAAACTTAATAATCCGATAATTCCTGCTCTCGACAAAAATGCTATAAATAAGTTATCTGGATCTTCATAACAAATTTTACTACTTCCACCAAAGATTGGATTAATAAGAAAGCAGTTTAGATTTTTCTCCCAGTTTTTAAATCGTTCCATGGTGCTAAAAGTGTCAAGTATTCGTGAAGATAATTCATTATAGAAAGTCCCACCAATTAAAATTATCAAGGAAAGGATAAAAAATGAGATAAGGAAAAACCATCTTTTACTTGGGTTAATAAGAATTAAATATAAAATACCAGCAAAAATACCTACATAGGCACCTCTTGAACCATTTAAAATTAGAGCTATCAAAAGAAGCATAATTATTATTAGATAAAAGCTAAACCATCCCTTATGTTTATGTACTAAATCCCGAGACTTCAAATAAATAATGAATAAAATAAATAGTGTGTATATGCCTAAGTAAGTACCTGTTGCATTTGGAGCTCCTACTGATTTAATTTCTAATCGAGGATTGCCCCATGAAATTTTCCATACAAATATCCCCCATATCAAACCAAGAACAAGGCTAAATAGGAAAAATTTTTTAATCATAGCTACCTGATTATTAGATTTAAAGTCATTTATTAATATTAGATAGAGAGAAGAAAACATAAAGATACTCCAAAACCATTTAAAAGCTAATTGAGGTTCATTGGAGAAATATAAAGGAAGAGTATTCCCTAGAAGAAGAATTAGAAGTCCTGTGGAGAATTTATCAATATATATCTTTTGTTTATTTAGGATTTTATCAATAACGAATAAAAGAATTAATAATACAAAGGTAATTTGTTTTAAAGTTTCAGAAAGAGGGAGAGACAAAAGGAATATAGCAATAATATAATTTTCAAGATTATTTATGGAATATTTTTTGATAGACATTCTCTATTTTTTCAAGCATTTTATCAAAAGAATAATTATCTTTGACGAGTCTTTGTGCATTTTCTCCTAAGAACGAACGAAGTTGGTTATCTTTATAAAGACTAATTACAGCCTCGGCAATTTGCTCTTTATTTTTAGGTTCTATTAAAAGCCCGGAAAATTTATCAATCAATATCTCTTTGATGCTGCCTGTATCAGTGGCAATAACTGTTTTCTTCATAGCCATTGCTTGAATAACAGCCTGTGGAACTCCTTCATTAGCATAAGAAGGATGAACAATCACATCCAAAGAGGCTAATATTTCTGGGATGTCTTCTCTATAGCCCGTCATGATAACCCATTTTTCTATATTTAATTGTTTGATGTTATTCTTTATATTTTCTCTCTGGGGACCGTCTCCTACTATATAAAACTTTATATTTGAAATATGATTTAATATTAGAGGAATAGCTTCTAATAAATATATATGACCCTTCCAGCTTCTTAAAACTCCTATTGTTCCAACCTTAAATTCCTTATTTGTGAATAGTGGCTTGACTTTCTCCGGATTAAATTTTTCTAAATCAACACCGGTGGGTATGGAAAAGATTTTATCAGGGTTAAATTTGTTGTCGTTTATCATATGCTTTCTAATTTCATCACCAGTGGTTATAATAGCATCAGGTAATATATTATAAATCAATCTATTTAAAGCATTATTTTTTATAGGCGTTGATAGATGTCTGGTTCTAATAATTTTAGGCTTGTTAGAGGCTAATTTAGCTGCAATTATGGAAACCCAACTATCTTTTGAACTATGAGTATTAACTATATTGACATTTTCTTTTTCTATTAAAGATTTAATCTTCCAAAATGAAGAAGGTTTAAATTTTATAAATGAAACAGGAAAAGCTTCAAAACCTTCTTGAATAGCTTTTTTTAAAATTACACTATTTTTTTCAGCTGCAATTAAAATTCTATACCCTCTATTCCTTAATCCCGATGCTTCTTGTATAATACGAATTTCCTGTCCACCCCAACCTAATGATGATTCTGTATGTAAAATTGTTTTCATTAATCCAGCAATTTAATCTCAAGATTCAGACAAAACTGATGAAATTATTTCTACTACTTCTTCAGGTTTTATGTCAAAAAGGCATTTACTTATTTTACTTCCTTTGCAACCATCTTGTCCACAGGGAATGCATTCCCAGTTTCTTTGAATTACTATGTTTTTGCCAAATCTCTGAATACCACTTCTTTCCGAATAAGGAATCTCAGATGAATCACTATCCCAAGGGCCCCAATGAAATGCTCCGCTTGGACCAAAGAGGGCAAAAACAGGTTTTCCAAGTGCAGATGCAATGTGCATTGGTGCAGTGTCTACACCAAAAAAAAGGTCTGATATTGAAGAAACTGCAATAAGTTGCCTTAAGGTGAGTCTACCAGAGAGATTAATTAGTTGTTCTGAAGGTTTTAAAAAAGACAGTATAGAGTCAATTTTTTTCATTTCTTTTTCCGTTGGAGCGGAAGTTAGAACCACTATGAAGCCTTTCTCTATAAACCATTTAATGACCTCTGCTATGTATTCATCCTTCCAGCATTTAAAAAGCCATCGGGAAGTAGGATGAATGTGAACAATTTGTTTATGAGGAATCAATTTTTTTGCCCATTCTTTTTCTTCTTCTAAAACATTAAGCAAAACTTTTCTGCTTTTAACTTTAATCCCTGCTTTTTCTAAAATTTCAAGATTTTGTAATACTGTATGTTTTTTACCATCTATTTCAAATAAATGGGTGTAAAAATATTTTTTACCAGCAAAACCCTTAGATTTGACCCCAATTCTTACTTTCGCTCCTGAAAACACTGAGATGAGCGCAGCTCTGTCTCCTCCAGTAAGGTCAATAGTTGTATCAAATTCTTTTTTTCGTATTTGTTTTAAAAAGTTTAATTCTTCTGTATATTTTTTAAATACTCCATAATTTTTCAATCTTCTGTCAAATGTTATGATTTCATCAATGAAGGGATTTTTCTCAAGAACTGCCTCTGTCCCTTTATTAACAAGAACAGCAACAAAGCTTTCTTTAAAATTTTCCTTTAAAGCAGTAAAAACTGGTGTTGTTAAAAGCACATCTCCAATATGACGAAGTTTTATTACGAGGATTTTTTTAAACATTTTATAACCTCGAGAATCTTTTTTGCCTGTTCTTCAATTGGAAATTTCTCCGCCTTTCTTCTTGCAAAAAAACTCATACTTGTTAAGTTTTTTAATGCAAGATTTATTTTATTGGCGAGTTCCTGCGGATTTAATAAATCCTTTAAAACATATCCTTCAGAACCATCCTCTATTAATTCAGCCACACCGTTGTTTTTCGTTGTAATTACAGGTATGCCTGATGCCATTGCTTCCAAAGTGGCATTACTGAAAGGGTCATAAAGTGTTGGAAGAACAAATAAATCAGAAATAGCATAAAATTTTTCAATTTCTCTCTGAGGTCCCAAAAATAAAATCTTCCTATAAATTCCTGATTTTTTTGCCATATTGAGATATTCTTTCGGATTTCCTTTGCCTATTATTAAAAGTTTTACATTTTCATTTACATATGGCAAAGCTTTAATCAAGGTTTCAAGCCCCTTTCTTTTAAATCCAGAGCCTAAGAAAAGCAGAATTTTTTCGCCTTCTGAAAGTTTCATATCTTTTTTGAATTGGGCGAATTTTTTCCTATTTTCTGAAGAAAATCTGCTAAGGTCAACTCCATTGTAAACTACTATGATTTTTTCTGGAGAAATTTTGTAATTCTCGATTATTTCATTTTTAACCATCTCTGAATTTGCGATTATGAGAGGAGTTTTCTCAAAAATCTCCTTTTCAAGCCTTAGATAATATATATGAAGAGGATTTATTTTAAAGGAGATTTTCTTGTAAAAGGGCTCTGTCTGTTTTCTTATCTCAAGCCATTTTCGATGACAGCCTTCTCCTGCTCTGTAAATATGCTGAGAATTTGTTCTTTCAAAGCTTACTACACAGTCGTACTCCTTTAAGTTTATTTTTAAATTACGGTTAAAACTCCAGGCTTTAAGGAATGAACCGAAAGGTAGAATTTTTACTTTGTGAAAATTTATCCTTTTATCCTTAAGCCACTTATTTGAGAAAATATGGATTTCGTGATTTTCTTTTTTTAAAAAATCAATAAGACTGGCGAGATACTTCTCAGCACCGCCATGATAGGAAAAATTTCTCTTTATGAATGCAATTTTCATCAAAACCTTATTTTTGAATATATTTTACTAAGAAGTGAAAAACTGTATATAAACAATTTCTTTTTATAAGCCATCCTGAGCCTTTGCATTTTACTGATACTCTTTTAATCATGTATGAATCATTTAAATTAGCTCCTTTCTCCAAGGGTACTTCTCAAAATTCTCTCCATTTTCACAATAAAATATCATTTACATACCTTCTTTCCTTAAATTCTTCCTTTTTCCCATCATTCCAATTGCTTACAGGACGGAGATATCCTACAACTCGTGAGTAAACTTCACATTCAGAACTACATTGAGGGCATTGATTATGTTCTCCTTCAATGTATCCACATTCTATACAAATACTGAATGTTGGAGTAATACTTATATATGGAAGTCTATAATTTTCAAATACTTTTTTTATAAAGGTTTTCAATTTAGCAGATTCGGGTTTTTCTCCTAAAAATAGATGTTGCACTGTGCCTCCAGTATATTTACTTTGAATTTCATCCTGATGATTTAGTATATATTGAATTGATTCTGTAAATCCAACAGGTAGCCATGTGGAATTTGTATAGTAGGGATTTTCTTTGCCCTGTGTAAATATATCAGGATATTTTTGTTTGTCAATCTTGGCAAGTCTATAACTTGTTCCCTCCGCAGGAGTTGCTTCAAGATTATAGAGATTACCAGTTTCTTCTTGATAGTGAATTAGTCTGTTACGCATAAAATCAAGTACTTGAAGAGCAAAGGATTTTCCTTCCTGAGTCCATATGCCCTTTGTATTTAACCATTTTGCATTAGCAATTGCTTCATTCATTCCAATTATTCCGATTGTTGAAAAGTGATTGCTCCAGTAAAATCCTGTTTTTTCCTTAACTGAACTTAGATAATGTTTTGAGTAAGGATATAGCCCAGAATCTGTAAATCTTTCAAGCACTTTTCGTTTAATTTCAAGAGAAGTTTTTGCAATATCCATGGCTCTTTCTAAACGAGAAAGAAAATCTTCATAACAGCTACTTAAATATCCAATTCTTGGCAGATTAATCGTAACAACACCAATGCTTCCTGTGAGAGGATTTGAACCAAAAAGTCCTCCACCACGATGTTTAAGTTCACGGGTTTCAAGTCTGAGTCTACAGCACATTGACCTTGCATCCTCTGGTTTTAAATCAGAGTTTACATAGTTTGCAAAATAAGGAATTCCGTATTTTGCAGTAGCAGACATGATTAGGTCTATAACAGGGCTATCCCAATCAAAATCTTTTGTTATATTGATTGTTGGTATAGGAAATGTGAATACTCTTCCCTTTGCATCTCCTTCAGTCAAAACATCAAAAAGTGCCTGATTAAAAATATCCATCTCTTTCTGGAATTCTCCATAAGTGTTTTCCTGAGGAACCCCGCCAATAATTATAGCCTGATTTTTAAGATGTTCAGGCACTTTTAGGTCCAAGGTAAAGTTTATAAACGGTGTCTGTCCGCCGACTCTCGTAGGCACGTTTAGATTAAAAACCCACTCTTGTATAGCCTGCTTTACCTGCCCATAATTAAGCCCATCGTAGGCAATAAATGGAGCAAGAAGGGTATCAACGTTGCTAAATGCCTGAGCTCCTGCTGCTTCCCCTTGAAGCGTGTAAAGAAAATTTACAACCTGCCCTAAAGCACTCTTAAAGTGTTTTGCAGATTTTGATTCAACTTTTCCAGAAACTCCACCAAACCCCCGAACAAGTAAATCCATTAAGTCCCAGCCAACACAGTAAGGAGCCAATACGTTCAAGTCGTGGATGTGTAAATCACCATTTATATGCGCAGTTCTTACTTCTGGTGGATAAATCTTGTGCAGCCAGTAAGATTTGCTTATCTCGCTTGATATGTAATTGTTTAATCCCTGAAGAGAAAAGCTCATGTTGCTATTTTCTTTTACCCGCCAGTCAACTTTGCTAAGATAGTTCTCAATCAATTCAAGCCCACCCTGACGGGCAATCTCACGCATACGTGCATGCTGGTCACGATATATAATGTATGCCTTTGCAGTCTTACGATAGGGACTGCTTAGCAAAATCTCTTCAACAATGTCCTGAATTTCTTCAACATGAGGATCACGGTCACGAATGAGTTCTTCTGCAAGAAGCAATACTTTTATTGTAAGTCTGCGGGCAGTATCATAATCAAATTCTCCTGTTGCTTTACCTGCTTTTGAAATAGCTTTTGTGATTTTTTCAGGATCGAAGGGTACTACTCTACCATCACGCTTTATTATATTTTTAAACATTTTATGCCTCCCTGCGGATTATTTTTGCAACCTTAACCATGTTGCTAAGTGATGCAATGGTTTCTTTCCATCCTCTTGTTTTAAGTCCACAGTCAGGATTAATCCAGAAAAGGGATATATCTATAAGCTTTATTGAACGTTCAACAATTTCAATCATTTCTTCTACTTGTGGCACTCTTGGTGAATGAATATCATAAGCTCCGATTCCGATGCCTCTGTCATATCTAAATTTTTCAAAGGCTTTTAGGATTTCCCCCTTGCTTCTTGATGCTTCAATTGATATCACATCAGCATCCATTTCATAGATTTTTTCAATTATATCATTAAAATCAGAATAGCACATATGGGTATGAATCTGTGTCTCTGGTTTTACTTCATGGGTAACAATTCTGAAACTTTTGATTGCCCAATCAAAGTATTGATTAACCTTTGCTTTTTTAAGAGGCATTCCCTCTCTGAAAGCTGGTTCATCAATCTGAATGATTTTAATCCCAGCCTTTTCAAGTTCCATTACCTCCTCATTAAGTGCAAGAGCAATCTGATAAGCAATTTCCTTTTTTGAAATATCCTTTCTTGGATAGGACCACTGAAGGATTGTAACAGGTCCTGTTAAGATGCCCTTTACCGGTTTTTTTGTGAGAGTTTGGGCATAAAGTGTTTCTTTCAGAGTTAAGGGTTTGTCTCTCCATACATCGCCATAAATTATCGGTGGTCTTACGCATCTTGAGCCATAGGACTGAACCCATCCATTTTTTGTTATAGCAAATCCTTGTAGCTTTTCAGCAAAAAATTCAACCATATCAGTTCTTTCAAACTCTCCATGAACAAGGACATCAAGTCCAATTTTTTCCTGAATTTCTATTGCTTTTTTAATCTCGTTATTGATAAAGTTTTCATATTCCTCAAGGGAGATTCTGCCTGCTTTGTAATCTGCCCTTGCTTTTCTTAATTCAGTAGTTTGAGGGAAACTTCCTATTGTTGTTGTGGGGAATAAAGGAAGTTTAAGAATTTCCATCTGTTTTTTATATCGCTCTGCAAATTCTGGTTTTCTATGAAGAGCCTTTTGATTAATCTGAGAAACTTTTTCTGAAACATCTGGATGAACAAATTTCATAGATAAATCCTGCACAGGAGGTTCTTTCCCCTCATTTATTACTGTTTTAAGTATTGTAAGTTCTTCAAGCCTCTCATTAGCAAAGCTTAAGATTTTTGAGAGTTCTTTAGGAAAAGTTTCATTTTTAATTGTTACTGGAAGATGTATGAGAGGACAGGAGTTTGAAAGAATTATTTTTTCAGTAAATTTTGTAAGGGTTCCAATGAGTTTCAGAATTTCTTTAAAATCTGTCCTCCAGGGATCTCTTCCTGAAACAACACCTGCTATTAATGCTTTATCCTTTGGAAAGCCAAATTTTGAAATGTTTTCAAGATTTTCTATTCCTTCTAAAAAATCAAAGCCTATTCCAGATACTGGTAGTTCATAAACTAATTTTTCATAGGCAGATAAAGATTCGTAGTAAGTTTGGACATAGATTTTCATTCTGCTTAAATTAGCAGTGATTTTTCTGTAACAATCAATGATTGAATTTACGATATTTTTATCTAAATCAAGAACCATTGCAGGCTCATCAATTTGAACTTCCTCAACTCCATTTTTTTCAAGCTCATCAAGAAGACTTTCATATACAAAGGCTATTTTATCAAGAAAATATTCAGTATTTTTAACTTTAGCACAGTAAAGATAGGTAAAAGGTCCTGTTATAACAAGCTTTGTTTTAAAATTAAGAGAGGATTTTAAAAGTTCATACTCCTTCAAGGGCTTATTTTCTATAAATTCAAACTCAGTATTACTTTCAATTTCAGGAACAATGTAGTGATAGTTTGTGTTAAACCACTTTGTCATTTCTGAAGCAGGTGCATCTACTGTTCCTCGTGCAATTGCAAAATATCTTTCCAGAGGATTTTCAATTTCTCTAAATCTTTCTGGAATTACATTGAACATTACTGAAAGGTCAAGAATAAAATCATAGAAAGAAAATTCATTTGATGGAATAATGTCAATTCCGTGCTTTGCAATTGTTTTAGCATTGTTGAGGATTAAATTTTCAGATGCTTCCATAAGTTCTACTTGAGAGATTTTGCCATTCCAGTAGAATTCAAGGGCCTTTTTAAGTTCTCTTTGAGGTCCAATTTTAGGATAACCAAAGACAGTTGTTTTAACAGGCATAAAATTTCCTCCCTCGAGGTTTTCTGAAAGCCAAGGGCTCTCAGGCTGGATAGGTCTTCCGGCTTAGGGCTAAATTGCCTACTTACCCGCCTTCCCATCTGCAATTTGCAGACAGTGGCATTATTGGGCTTTCGTTCCCTACACGGCTGCGGGGCAGCGGGGGATTCTCACCCCTCTTCCCTTATATCCAGCATTTTTGAGATTAAATTAATTCTTAATAGTATGTCAAGAATAAAAAGATTCAATATGTATATATTGACATATATATAAAAATTTTTTTATATTTCTTTATGAAAGAAATTGCTAAAATTTTTCATGCTTTATCTGACGAGACGCGTTTAAAAATTATCAAACTTCTTGAAAAGGGCGAACTTTGTGTATGTGAGATAGTTTCCGCATTAGACATGGTGCAACCGAAAGTTTCATTTCACCTGGGAATATTAAAGGAGGCAGGATTAGTAAAAATAAGAAGAAAGGGAAAATGGATTCTTTACAGTCTTGATGATTTAGATATATTTAAAAGATTTTTAATTCTTTCTGTTCTTGAAAAAATTTCAGATGAACAAATTACAAAGGAACTTGAAGCTTTAAAAAATTTTAAAGCCAATCAATCCCCTCGTTATTGTAAAACATAATTAAAAGGGAGGCTAAATTGAAGGAAAGATACAAACTTGCTTTGATTTTTTTTATTTTTATTGTCTTTTACTTTCTTCCCATTGAAAATCAGAGGTTTACAAATGCAATCTTTGAGTCCCTTGCTTTAGCTAAATGGTATGCACAGGAACATGTTCTTCTTTGCTTGATCCCTGCTTTTTTCATTGCTGGAGCAATAGCTGTTTTTGTAAATAAAGCCTCTGTTATGAAATACTTTGGAGCAAAGGCAAACAAGGTGCTCTCCTATGGTGTAGCTGCCATATCTGGTTCAATACTGGCAGTATGTTCCTGTACAATTCTTCCTCTTTTTATGAGTATTTATCAAAGAGGAGCAGGACTTGGTCCCGCAATTGCTTTTTTGTATTCTGGTCCTGCAATTAATGTGTTAGCAATAATCTTGACTGCTAGAGTTCTTGGATGGGATATTGGTATAGCAAGAGCAGTAGGAGCGGTGCTTTTCAGTGTTATCATAGGTTTACTCATGCATTTAATTTTTTTAAAAGAGGAAAAGAAAAGACAGTCAGATGAGGATTTTGAAGTTTCATGGCTACAGGCTAAACCGCTTTATCAAGTGGCAATGCATTTATTTTTCATGATAGGGTTTCTAATTTTTGCTAATTGGGGCAGACCTCAGGAGGAAGCTGTTGCCTTCTGGTGGATTGTTTACAATCTTAAATGGATATTAGCCATAGGATTTTTTACCCTGGTGATACTTTCAAGCCTTAAATGGTTTAATAAAGACGAACTTGTTCAATGGGTTTATCAGACCTGGTATTATGCCTATTTAATAATTCCATTACTTTTCATAGGTGTTCTTGTAGCAGGATTTTTATTTGGACGAGTTGGATATGAAGGTATAGTTCCTTCTGAGTGGGTTTACTCTGTAGTAGGAGGTAATTCTTTACAGGCTAATTTAATAGCAAGCATTGTAGGTGCTTTTATGTACTTTGCAACCTTAACAGAAGTGCCAATTATTCAAGGATTATTAGGTGCTGGAATGGGTAAAGGACC
>NZ_MAVV01000057.1 GCF_001707915.1 Thermodesulfovibrio sp. N1
GCAAATTCTATTCCAAATTTTTCAACATCGTTGTCATTTAAGGTATTGACTTTATCAATCAACCACTGTGGCACAACAACTCCTGGAATTTTCTCTGCGATAAATTGTAACATTTTTTTTGTTTTTATAATTATAATACCAACAATAATCTTTACGTTATTAAATTTATTCGCAAAATCCATAAATTGTTCGAGTTTTTCTAATTCAAAGATCATCTGTGTTTGAAAGAATTGAGCACCCATTTTTAGTTTTTGTTCAAATCTTTTAAGCTGAGGCAGGAGGGGGTCAACATTTGGGTTTACAACAGCTCCAATAAAGAAGTCAGTGTTACCATTAAGTTTATTTCCGTTGATGTCTAATCCATTATTAAGATTGTTTACTAATTTAATCAATAATGATGAATCAATATCATAAACTGCTTTTGCTTCTTTATGATCACCCCATACTGGATGATCCCCTGTCATTACGAGTAAATTTCTAATTCCTAAAGCATGTGCACCAAGCAGGTCTGATTGAATAGCAATTCTGTTTCGGTCTCTACAACTCATTTGTAAAACCGGTTCAAAGCCTAAATCCAAAGAAATCTTACAAGCTGACATTGAGCACATACGCATTTTTGCTGAAGGATTATCTGTAAAATTGACAGCATCTGTTAAAAATTTAAGTTCCTTTAATTTTTCAACAAGAGAAGTAACGTCAGGACCCTTAGGTGGAGTCATTTCAACAGTTATTACAATTTCACCTTCCATTAATTTTTTTCTAAGTTCTGTCAAAGTTTACTTCTCCTTTCCAGAGAATCTTGGTGAATTAGACTTTGACCAGTCTTTTGGCCCCAATAGACCATTATAAAAAGAATCAACAAGCCCTTTTTTTTCTAAAATATTATATGCAGTTATCCATGCGCATTTCATTTTTGGATTAACCTCACATTTTTCATCCTTATAACCACCACAGGGACCATTTAACATAGACTTTGGGCATAAAGTAACAACACAGACACCTGTAAAAATAAGATAACATTCACCACAGGCACGGCATTTCTCTTCAAATTCTCTAAATCGTCGCATATTACCTATAAATAAAGTATCATTTACAGGAATTACAGGTTTAGAATCAAAAAATTCAGTAATTGTCTGTGTACCCGCTCCACAGGAAAGAACCAGTATACATTGAGCTTCATCGATTACTTCCTTGTACTGTTTTAACTCTTTTTTTGTCCCCAAAATCTGACAACCTGTTTTTGCAATAAGCCAACCAGTTATTTTTTTATTTTGAGATTCAATCCATTCCTTTAACTTCAATATAGCCTCTTCACTTCCCGTTCCACATAGAGTTGCACACTCGCTACATCCAATTAGAAAAAAGGAGTTGAATTTATCTATATACTTGACAAGTTCTTTAATGTCCTTTTGTTTGGTAACAATCATGAGAGTAATCCTTTCTGAAGTTTTACAGCATGTAAAGTATTTTCCATAAGCATTGCAATAGTCATAGGTCCCACACCCCCAGGAACAGGAGTAATATAAGAAGCTTTTTGTTTTACAGAGTCAAAATCTACATCTCCTACGACTTTTCCATTATAGGTAACATTTATGCCAATATCAATTACAATCGCTCCTTCTTTAACCATATCTGCAGTGATAAACTGGGGTTTTCCTATTGCAACACATAGTATATCTGCCTTTTTTGTGATTTCTTCGAGATTTTCTGTTTTGCTATGACAAATAGTAACAGTTGCATTTCTTCTTAAAAGAAGTAAAGAAAGAGGTTTTCCAACAATAATACTTCTTCCAACAACCACAGCATTTTTTTTCTCTATTTGTATATCGTGAACATCAAGCATTTTTAATATTCCCTTTGGAGTGCAAGGAATAAAAAGAGGATTATCTGTAAGAAGTCTACCAAGACAGTAGGGGGTAAATCCGTCAACATCTTTAATTGGATCTATTTTTTGCAGTATTTTATTCTGGTTTAAATGATTTGGCAAGGGTAACTGAACAAGAATTCCATTTATCGACGGATTATTATTTAAATCGTCAATTAAATTTTCTAATTCCTCTTCTTCTGTATCATTAGGAAGTTTAAATAAAACACTCTCAATACCAAGTTCTTTGCAGGTTTTTTCTTTAAGGGAAACATATTTTTGAGATGATGGATTTTCTCCAACTAATATTACAGAAAGACATGGTTTAATACCTCTTTTTTGAAGTTCAAAGACTTCATACTTGATTTCTTCTTTTATAATTGAAGCTAAAAATTTGCCATTTAAAATATTTGTTTCCATTACTTCTCCTTTCTGTTAATTAGTTCCAGAGCTTCCTGTCTCGTTGCTTGACTTTTTCTAAAAATTCCTCTTACTGCTGAGGTGATTGTTTTTGCTCCTGGTTTTTTAACGCCTCTCATACTCATACAAAGATGTTCTGCTTCAATTACTATCATACATCCCTTTGGCTTCAGCTTTTCCATAAGTAGATTAGCTAATTGACTTGTAAGTCTTTCTTGAACCTGTGGTCTTTTTGCAAGATAATCTAAAGCCTTTGGAAGCTCGCTTAATCCAACAATCTTTCCATCAGGTATATAGGCAATATGAGCATAGCCAAAAAAAGGTAAAAGATGATGTTCACACATTGAATAAAAGGGAATATCTTTTATTAAAACCATCTCATCATGAGTTTCACCTTCGATACATTTCAATAAATCATCTTCAGCTGGAAGCAATCCTCTAAAAATTTCTTCATACATTTTTGCAATGCGTAAAGGAGTATCCTTTAGCCCAGGTCTTTCAGGTTGCTCTCCTATCCCTTCCAAAATAAGTTTTACTCCATCTTCAATTTTTTTTCTGTCAAACACAGTTTATCACCCTTTCATCTGTAATTATAAAATCTAATTTTTTATCATGCTTGTCAATTGGAATTTCATTTATAATCTGTTCTTCATAGGCTAAACCAACTGCAAGTCCTGTTTTTTTTGATAGAAGTTTATCATAATATCCACCACCATATCCGATTCTATAACAATTTCTATCAAAGGCTAATCCAGGCACTACGATTACTTCTATATCATTTAAAGAAGCCTTTTTTTCAGTGCATGGCTCTAAAATTGATTTGTATCCCTCTGATAATTCTTTTAAACTTTCTATCCAATACAAATCTAAAGATTTATCCTTTTCATTTACTTTTGGAAAGGCTGTTTTTATTGAAAGTTTTTTACATAATTCAAAAATTTTCCATGTATCAACTTCACTTCCAAAAGATGCATAAAGAAGTACAGATTTGAAACTGTTATTTTCTAAAAAATCCAAGAATTTCGAAGCAATTTTCTCATCTTTTTGTTTTTTTTAGTTATTTCAATGTTATTTCTAATCTCTATCATTCTTTTTCTTAACACCCTTTTCATTAATCTAAAATTATACCATTAAATAACTAATTTATGGTATTATAAAGCTTTATGGAAGACAGGGAAATTATAGCTAAAACTGACAAGTTATTCATGCCTACATATGCAAGATATCCTATTGTTTTAAGAAAGGGAAGGGGAGTAAGAGTTTGGGATGTAAATGGAAAGGAATATATTGACTTTCTTGCTGGGATTGCAGTAAATGTGCTTGGTCATTGTCCAAGAAAGGTTGTTATGGTTATACAAAAACAGGCCCAAAGATTAATTCATGTTTCAAATCTTTACTATACAGAACCCCAGTTAAAACTTGCTGAGATTTTAATTAAAAATTCCTTTGCAGACAGAGTATTTTTATGTAATTCAGGCACCGAAGCAAATGAAGGTGCATTAAAACTGGCAAGAATCTACATGAAAAATAAATTCGGTAATGAAAGATATGAATTTATATCAGCTAAAAATTCTTTTCATGGAAGAAGTTTTGGAAGTCTCTCGGTAACTGGTCAGGAAAAATATCATTATGGTTTTGAACCTCTACTTGAGGGAGTTAGATTTGTTCCTTTTAATGATGCTAAAGCAATTGAAAATGCTATATCAGATAAAACCTGCGCGGTTATTCTTGAGCCAATTCAAGCTGAGGGAGG
Organism: Thermodesulfovibrio sp. N1; assembly: GCF_001707915.1. Classification (GTDB taxonomy): domain Bacteria; phylum Nitrospirota; class Thermodesulfovibrionia; order Thermodesulfovibrionales; family Thermodesulfovibrionaceae; genus Thermodesulfovibrio. Next base: position 4,038 of record NZ_MAVV01000057.1, read on the forward strand.
AATTTATGTTCCAGATAAAGATTATCTAAGGAAAGTTCGAGAAATCTGTGATAAAAATGGGATTCTTCTCATTTTTGATGAGGTTCAAACAGGAATAGGAAGAACAGGTAAATTATTTGCTTATGAGCATTATGGAATTGAGCCAGATATAATGACTCTTGCAAAAGGGCTTGGAGGAGGAATCCCAATAGGTGCAATACTTGCAAAAGATGAAATAGCTCAAGCTTTTGTCCCAAAAACCCATGCTTCTACTTTTGGTGGAAATCCTGTTGCTTGCGCTGCTGCGGTAGCAACTTTGGAGACAATTCTTGAGGATGGATATCTTCTTGAGTATTGTCAAAGAATATCGAAGTATTTCTTTAAAAAGTTGAATACATTAAAGGAAAAATATTCAGAATTTATTAAAGAAATAAGAGGTTTGGGGCTTTTAATTGGAGTAGAATTTCTACAGAATGTAGATCCATTAGTTAAAAAATGTATGGAAAAAGGACTATTAGTAGGAACTGCAGGTAATGGTTCGGTTTTAAGATTTACTCCCCCTTTAATAATTGAAAAGGATGATATTGACGAGGCTATTTCTATTCTTGATAAAGCAATTAAGGAGGGACTGTTGTGAAAAGAGATTATCTAAGGGTATCAGATTTAAATAAAGAAGAATTTACATATCTAATAAAAAGAGCTATTGATTTTAAAGCTAATAGAGGTTTTTCAAAAAATTCTTTACCAGGTAAAAGTATAGGAATGATTTTTGAAAAACCATCAACAAGAACAAGAGTATCCTTTGAAGTAGCTATATATCAGCTCGGTGGATATCCTGTGTATCTTAGTCCCAGAGAATTACAACTTTCAAGAGGAGAGACAATAAAAGATACTGCCCAGGTGCTTTCAAGATATCTTGATGCAGTTGTAATTAGAACTTTTTCACATAAGACAATTGAGGAGTTTGCAAAATGGTCAACAATTCCAGTAATAAATGCATTAACTGATGAACATCATCCTTGTCAGGCATTGGCAGATATGATGACAATTATTGAAAAAAAGAGAAAACTTCAAGGAATTAAGCTGACATTTGTAGGAGATGGCAACAATGTGGCAAATTCTTTAATTGAGGCAAGTGCTTTGGTTGAAATTAAGATAAATATTGCAACTCCTGAAGGATGCGAACCTTTAATGGAAATTATTGAAAAAGCAAAAACATTTACAGAAGTGGAAATTTTTCATGATCCTCAAGAAGCAGTCAAAGATGCTGATGTAATTTATACCGATGTATGGTTAAGCATGGGTGAAGAAGAAAATATTAAAAAGAAAGAAAAATTCAAGGGTTTTCAGTTAAATACAGAATTACTTAAAAAAGCAAAATCAGATGCAATTGTTATGCATTGTCTTCCAGCTCATAGAGGAGAAGAAATAACAGATGAAGTTCTTGATAGTCCTCAAAGTGTGGTGTTAGACCAAGCAGAAAATAGGCTTTACACTGAAAAAGCAATTTTGGAGTTTTTACTTACTTTAAAAAATTAATTATTTAATTCTTTTTATTTTTGCACCAAGAGAAATTAATTTTTCATCTAAAGATTCATAGCCTCTGTCAAGATGATATATTCTATCAATAATGGTTTCACCTTCTGCAATCAATGCAGCTATTACAAGAGATGCAGATGCTCTTAAGTCAGTAGCCATAACGGGTGCGCCTTTTAATTTCTTTACACCCTTCACCGTAGCGGTGTTTCCTTCAACAGATATATCTGCACCCATTCGTCTTAATTCAGCAACATGCATAAATCTATTTTCAAAAATTGTCTCTTTTATCACAGAAGTTCCACTTGCTATTGACATCATTGCCATAAACTGAGCCTGCATATCAGTAGGAAAACCAGGATATGGCATAGTTTTAATATCAACAGGTCTGGGTCTTTTTGGTCCCTTAACTTTTAATCCTTCCTCTGTTTCTATAACTTCTATTCCTGCATCTTTCATTTTTAAAATAATTGCTTCGAGATGTTCAATTTTACATCCCTTAAGTAATATTTCTGAACCACAGGCTCCTGCTATTGCCATGAATGTACCTGCTTCTATTCTGTCTGGGATAATTTCATAATGAGGTGGAGGATTTAATGTCTCAAGTCCTTCTATTTCAATATTACTTGTGCCTGCTCCTTTTATTTTGGCTCCCATTGCTAAGAGATAATTGGCAAGGTCAACCACCTCAGGTTCTTTCGCTGCATTTTCTATTATTGTTAATCCTTTTGCTAAAGTAGCAGCCATCATAAGATTTTCTGTTCCAGTTACGGTTGGAATATCAAAGTAAATCTTTGTTCCTTTGAGTCTATTGGCTTTTGCAATAATGTATCCTTCTTTTAGTTCTATCTTTGCTCCCATCTTTTCAAGTCCCTTTATATGTAAATTTACAGGTCTTGCTCCAATTGCACATCCCCCAGGCAGTGATACCTTAGCTTTACCAAATCTTGCTAAAAGAGGACCGAGAACTAAAATTGATGCTCTCATAGTTTTTACAAGGTCATAGGATGCCTCAAAATTACATATTTTTTCAGTATCAATAAAACATTTATTGTTTTCAATTGAAACTTGAGCTCCCATTCTTCTTAATAGTTCTGCCATTGTATATACATCTCTTAGTTTAGGGATTCTTTTTAAAATATGTTGTCCCTGTGCAAGAAGGGTGGATGCCATAATTGGAAGAGCAGAATTTTTTGCTCCGCCTATTGTAACCGAACCTTTTAAAGGCGTTCCACCAAAAATTAGTAGCTTATCCATGATAAATATATTAAACTAAAAATGGAGGATATTTAAATATGTTAACAATTGAAGATTTGATTAATAAAGTTTTAAAGTATAGGCCTAAGGCAAATATTGAACTTATCAGGAAGGCTTATATTTTTTCAAGAGAAGCTCATTGCGCTCAAATTAGAAAGGAAGGCATTCCATATATTTATCATCCTTTAGCAGTAGCTGATATTCTTGCAGATATGAAACTTGATTCAGCTACTATTGCAGCAGGACTTCTTCATGATACAGTTGAAGATGCTGATATGACCATTGATGATATAGGTGATATGTTTTCTCCAGAAGTAGCCTTTCTTGTTGATGCTGTTACAAAACTAAGTAAACTACAATTTTCAACAGTTGAAGAAGCAAAGGCTGAAAATTTTCGCAAAATGTTTCTTGCTATGTCAAAAGATATAAGGGTTATTTTAATAAAATTTGCAGACAGACTTCATAATATGAGAACCATTGAATTTTTACCTCCTGAAAAACAGAAAAGAATAGCATTAGAAACGCTTGAAATATACGCACCTCTTGCAAATAGGTTGGGTATTGGATGGATGAGAAATGAATTTGAAGATCTTTCTTTTAAAGTTTTATATCCTGAAGAGTATGAAGACCTTGTAAAAAAAGTAGCAAAAAGAAAGGAAGAACAACAGGAATATATAAATAAAATTATCAGTATACTTTCAGAAAAATTAAAAGAAATGAATATTCCTATTAAAATTTTTGGAAGGGTTAAACACTACTACGGTATATATCAAAAAATGATTAAACAAAAAATACCCTTTGAACAGGTCTATGACGTTATAGGAATCAGAGTAATTACAGACACGGTTCCACATTGTTATGATATCCTTGGCGTGATTCACTCTCAATGGACACTTATTCCTGGAAGATTTAAAGATTTCATAAGCCTTCCCAAATCTAATTACTATCAGTCTCTTCATACTACAGTTATTGGTCCTGGTGGAGAAAGAGTAGAATTTCAAATAAGAACTGAGGAGATGGATATTATTGCTGAAGAAGGTATTGCAGCTCACTGGAGATACAAGGAGAGAAAGGATTTAAACGAAAGAGAAACTAAAATTGTTGCATGGTTAAGGGAATTGATAAAAGAAATTTCAGACCCAAAAGAATTACTTGATGCAGTAAAAGCTGAAGTAATACCAGATACAATTTATGCATTTACTCCAAAGGGTGATGTAAAAGAACTTCCAGTAGGAGCAACTCCTGTTGACTTTGCCTATGCTATACATTCTGAAGTTGGTGCCCATTGTGCAGGAGCAAAGGTGAATGGAAGAATAGTCCCACTTAATTATCAGCTTCAAAGTGGAGATGTTGTAGAAATCATAACAAGTCCCCATCAAAAGCCAAGAAAAGATTGGCTCCAATTTGTAGTTACTCAAAGAGCCAAAAATAGAATAAAACATTATTTAAGACAGGAAGAAAGACAGCAGGCAATTAATATAGGGAAACAACTTTTTGAAGCCGAATTACGAAAACATGGTATATCAAGCTCAATTCTTAAGTCAGATAAAGTAGATAATGTTTTACAATCCTTTAGCGTTCAATCTTTAGAAGATCTTTATTTCCTAATAGGACATGCTAAAATTTCTGTTCACCAAGTTATTAACAAATTAGTTCCAGAAAGTGAGAGAGAAGAAATAACTACAATTAAAAAACCAGCAGAAAGAAGAGATAACAAACAGTTTATTTCTCTTAAAGGTGTTGATGAGGTTTTGTATCATATTGCAAAGTGTTGTATGCCTGTGCCTGGAGATGATATTATTGGATTTATTACAAGAGGAAAAGGTATTTCTGTCCATAGAAAGGACTGTGAAAATATTAAACATCTGGAAAAAGAAAGATTAATCGAGGTTTTTTGGACATCCGATGGTTCTTCAAAGGTACAGACAAAAATAAGTTTAGAATGTTTAGATAAAGCTGGAATTCTTGCAAATCTTACGGGTTTACTTTCAGCAAACAATGTAAATATTACTGCAGTAAAGGCAAATTCTACATCTGATAAAAGAGCATTAATTGAGTTCACTATAGAGGTTAAAGACAGAAATCATCTATCAGATATAATTAATAAAATAAATCAAATACCTGAAGTTCTCTCAATAAAAAGATAAATCTATATCAATAGCACCTTTTCTAATTATTTTTGGAGGAGTTATCGTAACATCTACTATAGTGGAAGGTATTCCTTGTAAACTTCCACCATCAATAAAGAGAGTAATATCACTTTTTTCAAAATATTTCAGAACTGTTTCAATATCAGAAGCAGCTGGATAGCCAGAAATATTGGCAGATGTGGCAGTTATAGGGAAAGGGGAATTTTTGATTAATTCTAAAGCAAAGGACTCTCCTGGCATTCTTACAGCTACAGTTTTATTTGATGTAATTTCCTCTGGTAATCCATCTTTAGCAGGAAGAATCAAAGTTAAAGGTCCTGGCCAATATTTTTCAATTAATTTTTGTGCCAATGGAGGAATTGAAGAAACTAATAAATCTAAGTGATTTAAATTTATAATCAAAGGAAAAGTTTTTTCAGAAGGTCTATTTTTTATTTCAAAAACTTTTTTAAGCAGTTTCTTATTGTCATACTTAACGCCTATACCATAAAGAGTCTCTGTAGGATAAATTATTATTCCATCCCTTTCAAGTATTTTAATTACATCGACTATTTTTACATCACTTGTTTTTAATAATTTCATTGATATTCTCCAAAATTTTGTTAAAAAGTTTTAAATCCTGTCTTTTTAGATCTTGGTCTTTAAAATATATTTTATAATAAATTTCAACAAAATTAAGAGCTTTTTCTTTTAATCTTTTGTCCTGTATTCTAAGAACAAAATCTTCCAGTCCTTCATTAGATAATCGCTCATAACCAGCCTTTCTCATAAGATTTAAAAATTTATTTAATGGTTTCTTTTTTTCTTGATAAATTCTGAGTATTTTAAATGAAGCAAGTATTAATATTAAAGTAAAAGCAATATAGAGATATTTTTTATTTAACCTTATGTCAGGTTTTTTTATAGCAGTGGCAAGTTTTATCTGGGCTTTATAATCGTAATTTATAATAACATTATGCCATATATAGTCAAGTATGTTGAAAATAACAGGTTCAGTAACTCTAATTTGTCTTGTTCCTGATGGGTCAAATCTTTCCCACTGTCCTTTTATCCAGGCTTCAACCCATAAATGGGCATCTGATGCTCTTATTATATAGTAGCCTCCGAAAGGATTATAACTGCCTCCTCTAAATCCTCCTACAACCCTTGCAGGAATTCCTTTAATGCGAAGCATAAGAGCCATAGAGGTTGCAAAATACTCACAGTTTCCTTTTTTCGTTTTAAAAATAAAATCTTCTACCGGATTTTCTCCCTTTGGAAGAACTTTCAAAGAGTACTCATA
>NZ_MAVV01000058.1 GCF_001707915.1 Thermodesulfovibrio sp. N1
TTTCTTGCCAGCTAATTCTTTGATTATTAAGTAATGCTATTGCATTTTTCCCGAGGTTGTCATCTTTAGCTATCTTTTCAAGCTCCTCTGCATCCTTTGCATACTGATAAATTGGGTAGTCTTCATGGTTTATTGCAAGCCCAGCTGAAAGAGTTATGAATCTATTACCCGTATATTTCTCAAAATAATTTCTTATATCGCAAGCACATTCAAAAACATCGAGCCAATGCCCAACTATGAAGACATCATCACCCCCAGAGTAAACAATCATGAGATTTCTTCCATTCTGTTTAACATTTCTTTGAGCAATGTCAATGGAATCTATGTTTTTGCCAGCAACAATTTCATTTAAGTGATATTTAAAGAATTGAGTTAATCCGTTTGATATTGAAGCCATTCGGGAAAAAGTTCTGTCTTCTTCAATAACAGCTTGAGAAAAAATTCTGCCAAGATTGTCAACATCCATTCTCAATACCGCAATTCGGTTTATTCCAAAAATATTTGATGCATGAGACAGTTCATTTAATTGTCTATGTTTATAAAGTCCAACCGGTAAATAGATGGCATTTGGATGATTATAATGTTCTGCTTCAAAATCATTAATTCTGTAGACCGCTAAAGCCTGATTAAGCAACTCGTCTTCAGGCTTTCTTGTAAAAAAGTAATAATATTTACCTATTCTTATACTACTGTCTTTATGAGGTTGAGATAATTTATAAATAACAGGATATTTACCCCTTGAAAGATCTAAAAGTTCATCTCCGAGTTTATATTGCATTAAGCAAGGTTCACAGACATTTATAGATTCCTCCTCCCTTATGAGGGATTTTAATGGTAAGTCCTCTCTAAAGCAGACAGCGCAGTTTTCGGTGAAGCAACTCTCATCCTGACTTTCAGTTTTTAAGTAATCATTTAGACTTTCAAACCATTTTTTCTTTTTAGACTGCTCTATTTTCTCAGATAGTTCTTCAAAAACTTGTGCAGAATCTTTAAATCCCTTCTTGTTGAATTCAACATATTCAAGATTTAAAAAGATTTCACCCTTAAATTCTTTAAAGAGAAAGTCGTTTATTTCTTTTTTTATATCTGAAATTGTTCTTTTTGCCTTTTCTGTATTGTAAGCAAGAATATAAAATTGTCCTCCACCTGAGAAAATGATATTACAACGAGTAAGTACTAATTTATCAATAATCTCACTTATTATATGTTCGCTAAGAAGTTCCAGATAAAAAGACCTTCCTTTGAGAGATTTTAAGGCTCCTTTTGATGTAATTGTATATATAAATTTTTGCACTCCTGAAATATCCCCTCCAATAAGAAGAAAGGGTTTTATCTCTTCTTTTGGATTTAATATTTCCTCTTTTAATAATTCATTATTATTCCATTTTTCAGGATACATCTCTCTATAGAAATGATACATACATCCTGCAATGGCAGAGGCAAGTTTACAGTGATTGTAAAGCGAAATATCTGGATGTTTTTCTTTCTGTTCTTCTTTTTTTTCATATATTTCCAGAGTTATGGATGGTACATTACTTAAGTGTTTTTCGAAAATCATAATGAGTGAATTTATAGAAATGGTTCCTTTCAGTGCCTCTAAATCTTTTTCAAACTCTTCCAATAAATCTTTGTAATCATTTATAGAAATTTTCGGTTTTTCAAAAAATGCTATTTGAGGGTTTTGTCTTTTGAGACTATAATAGGAAATTTCTTCTAATTTATCATGTGTTTTTGGATTGCGAATTTTGAAAAAAGGAGAAACAATTGGTGTGAACATATCCCATTTTTCTTCTTGCTCTTTATCTTTTTCCTTCCTCTCCATAGATGCCAGATTGTCAGACTCATACCATATCAAACCAATGTTTGAATTAAAAGAATCTTCATCATAACTATGATGCATTATTGTTGAGTTTATTGCTGGGTCACTTTTAAAAAAATCAAACTTCTGTAACCATTCATAGCCCCACTGACCATGTTTTTTTTGAGTAGGCTTTTCTTGTACCCTCTGTATAAGTTTTCCTATATCATGTAAAAGAGCTCCTTTCACAATTATTTCAAATTCATCAGGCATTTGACCCTCCAATTTCATTGATTAAACTTATAATATCAAAATTTTTCCTAATTATATCCCAAAAACAATATTCCTGCAATATTTCATTCAATTTTGATTTTTCTTTTGTCAATTGAAACTCCGTAGGTTGTTGCTCCGTATCTTCTTATAGATTTAATCTTATATAAAGAAGCCAAAGTTTGCTCAGAAATTGCCTTTGATATATTGGTATTTATCTTAGTTATGTAGCTTCTTAATGTGTAAGGACTTATTCTTTTTTCTAATTTGTATTTTATTTCTTCTATGTCAACTATGTTGGGTTTATAAGCCTTTGCATAGAAATCTGCAAATTCATCAATTAAAGGTTTTTCAGTTAAATTTGTTAAAGATATATAGCATTCATCACAGCCTAAACAGCTCTTATTCTCCGTGCATGAAATTTTTTGTTTTAGAATTGTTGCATAAAGGGCAATCAACATGGGATTCATGGAAAAGATGGTTGTACCTATTGATATTTTTCTCTCTTTAAGCTTTATATTGATAAAAGGCTGGATTAAAGCAAAGTTTATCTCTGATTGTGTTTCTTCAATTAACTCTGTGAATGTATTTCCATAAAGCTTAATTTTTCCTGAAAGCTTAATAAAGGGAAGTTCTATAAGTTCAATTTCTGCCTTTTCTGTACTAATCTCAACTTTACTGCCATCTGAAAGTCTGCATTGGATAAATTTTTCCTTCTTTGGTTTATAGAAAAATTCTGGATTTGATTCAAACTCTGAAGATACAAGAACATGATAAAGTTTATCCCATGGACGGCCAAAAAGCTCCATCGCTGAGCCAAGATAAAAGCCCATTGTTTTTCTTCCACCAGCCAGTGAGCAGTGTAACCTCACTGATGGGTCCTTTGTAAGCTCTCTTATAAGACTAATTATGGTGTCTGCTGTGGCTTCACTCTGAAAGGAATCTCTTATGTCGTCAATTTCTTTGTCATTTTTGTCTTTTATTACAATAATTGAGGAAGTTTTTATATCTAGTGAGGGAAGTTTATATTCCTTAAGTAGTTGTTTTAAAATCCCTTTTTTTAATCAGGGTATTTTCTATCTGTTTTTTACCAGTGGATGTAGTTATTATAAATATTTCATCAATATAAACAGGTGGATTTTTATTGGCAAGGGCATAAATTGTCTCTGTAATAATCTGAGGTGTTGCTCCTATAACACAAACAAGTATTTCTTTAAATTTTTCCATATTTTAAAAAGCTTTAATTAAGGCATCTTTTATTTTTTCTAATGAATCATTCTTATACCTTAAATAGATCTTATTTTCAAGTTTTTTAACCTCTGTAACTGTTCTTTCAAATCCTGCATGGGCAATAAAATTTCTTGAATGAAAGATTCCTTCGCCCGGTAAAAATTCTGAAAGACTTTGCCACTCTTCCTTTGCTTTATCAATGATAGTCTGCCGGGTTTCTTTATCGGGACGAGTTAAATTTGAAATTTCATGTTTAAGAAGTTGTTCATTTAGGGGCATTTCAAATTGCTGGTATATTGAGCTGAAATTGTTTTCAATTTCAGCAAGGCTTACACAATCCTTATATTGAACAGAATTTTCCTTTAAAATCCTCATAATTCCCATATAAAATGAAAGAGCAAGAAAAACTTTTAGGTACTCATTTTTTTCAACTTGAGGACTTTTTTGCCAGTCTGAATATAATTTATTTTTAAGGTCTTCCACAATTTGTAAAATCAGGTCTTTAATATCATCTTCCTTATGAAATTCAAATGAATAGACAACCAAGGGAGTATTGTTTTTAATCGCAGAGTAAGACAAAGCAAATTTTTTTAGCATCTCTTGAATTTTGTTTTTAAGGGTTCTGTCTTCTTTTGCTATATTTCTTGAAAGATTAAAATTTTCTAAATCAGCCTTTGTTATCGGAGAGGAAAAGAAAACTTTAAATTTAAGCTCATAATCTTTAAAAATGGTGTAATTTGACTTGGAAGATCCTATAATTGGTTCACTGAAAACAAGTTTAACGGAAAGGGAATCTTGCCAAGAACCAAGTTTCTGAAATATTGAAAAATGCCTTACTGCTTCAAGTAGTGCGGATATGTAAATATTTAGTCCACTTGATATATCAATATAAAGTTCTTTAATTCCATCTTTAAAATATCTCTCAACTAAGTCTATAAAAATCTCAAGAACGATGTCATCAAAACTACCTTCAAAAACCTGCTTTTCAAATTCTCCAATTGAGTGAATTACGATAAAATCATTGGCGATCTTTGTATGGGGGTGGGCTTTAAAAAACTTTTTTGGATTTTTAAAATATTCAACTGGATTTTCATTGGCAGATTTTAATCTCTTTTTAAATTCATCAGTCTCAGTAGTATCTATAAGTAATCCCTTGTTAAAAGGCAAACTGACTGGATATATTAAAACACACTTTGCCTTATCTCCGAGATGTTCTTTTAAAGCAAAAGAAGAGAGTTCGCTTTCAAAAAATTTTTTCTCTATTGAAAACCTAACTTTTTCATTATTGACAACTCCTCTGTCGAGTCTACCAATCTGATACAAATAAATCATTTTTGTTCAGTTATAAACAAAAATCCTTTGCTTGTTATCCATAATGCTTTTTCAAACTCCTCAGGCATTCTTGCTATAAGTCCATAAATTTCAAGTCTATCAATTTCTTCCATATAGTTTTTTTCTAATTCATCAACTTCCTTACCTGTAACTAATTTTTTGTATGATAGTTTTTTAAGAAGCTCAAGCTCTCTTCCTTTTGGAATGTAAAAAAGTTTGGGGAGAAAAACAACTTCATGAAATTCTTCATTCATGTAATAAATTTCACATTCTGTAATAATGCCTGCTAATGCAGTGGCAATTACATGGGCTTTGAGTCCGCCTGTGGGATTAAAAAATACTTTGTAACCTTTTTTTTGTTTTTTCTTTGCAAGATAAATCAATCTGTCAAGAAGTTCTGAAACTCCAAGTTTAAATTTGTCAATTGCGTAAGATGGCTCATAATATTTTGCTTCCCAAAAGTATCCGCTTACTTCATAGGGAGTGTAAATAGAAAATCCACAATCTTTAAGGAATTGTTCAATTGCTCTTCTACAAAGTTCATTTGAGGCAGTTTTAGTTCCAAATAAATAAACATCAATGGAGGATGCTGGTTTATCCTGAACAACTCTTAAAAAAGTATTCATCTCTGCTGAGTTTTTCATAGGTGCAGATTTAAGAAAATCAGCAAGCTTTTGAATTTCACTTGAAGAATTAAGAAGACTTTGCCAGTAATCCTCGTCAGAAATTTTTTTATCTGGGAAGAAACCTTGCTTTTGGGCATTTGTAAGGAGAGATATTCCTGTGCTTATTATATGAAACTCTTTCATAAATTAAATATTAAAAACATATATTATATTGAAAAGTCAAGAAGTTTTATACCCCTGAAATTGCTGTGCGGTCAGTAAGTGTCAACCCAAAAAAGTCTTCAGAATTTTGGGATAATAATTTTTGATGATAAAAATCATCTGATTTTTTTATTATAAAGACATGAATTACATTTTTAGCATAGGAGTTGGAAGTAGTAGAAGTGGCATTGGAAAAACTACTTTTATAGAAAATATTATCGTTAATTTCAAAAAAATTTTTGGAAATAAGGTAAACATTATAGCCATAAAATATACAAAAACTACTTTTTTTTCTTCTATAATTTCAGAGTCTTCAATTGTTGAAACATCTGGCAAAGACACTGCAAGAATGAAAAGAGCAGGTGCTAATTTTGTTTATTGGGTTAAATCTGGAGAAGCCGAACTACCAGATGTTGTAGAAAGACTAAAAGAGGAGATTGAAGAATCACCATCTGCTTTATCTAAAAATGATATCCAGAAAATCATTATAATTGAAGGGAACTCTCTGGTAAGAATCATGCATCCTGATGTTATAATATTTCTTAAAGATAAAGAAACAAACTATATAAAACCTTCAGGAGAGGCTCTTTTAAAAATAGCAGACATAGTTATTGAAGGGCAATACAGTATGGAGGAAACTATGGATGAAATTTTAAAAATTCAGCAGAAAAAACTAATTGAAAAGCTTCTTACAGAAAGAAGTAATAGCGGTAAAATTAGTTGTGCAGAAGCAAGAAAAATTGCTGAAGAGCTAAATGTTCCTTATATCGAAGTTGGAAGAACTGCTAATGAGCTTAAGATTAAAATTCGAAAATGTGAGCTTGGTTGTTTCTAATGGGAACAGTTTTTTTTGAGCTTTCTCTTACACTCTATTTTGCAGGATTTCTTCTAAGTGTTGCAGATATTATCAGAAAAAAACATGACTTAGACAGAGCAGTTTTTTTATTAAGTTTGGTAGGCTTTGGACTTCATAGTGTCTATCTTTTATTTAGGTATATAAAATCTGGACAGGCACCTGTTTTTTCAATGCATGAGGCTAATTCCTTTTTTGCATGGAGTATTCTTCTGATATCTTTGTGTATAAATTTTTATTATAAAGCAAGGGTTCTTAATTTTGGTATAATTTTGAGCTTTGCATTCATGTTCGTGAGTGCCTTTTTCCCAAGAGGTATTCCCTATATAAAGCCTGAGTTAAAAAGTCTATGGATTGATATTCATGCACTTATGGCAGTTTTTGGTATAGCCTTATTTAGTATAGCCTTTGTTTTTAGTCTCCTCTATTTAATTCAGGAAAGGGCCGTGAAAGCTAAAAAATTTGGTGGTTTAGAAAAAATACTCCCAAGTCTTGAAATTCTTGATAAAATTAACTATCGTCTAATTTTCTGGGGATTTCCCATATACACCTTTGCCCTTGTTGTAGGACTGATAAAATATTTTATACTGTTAGGTTTTGATATTGACCCAAAACAATTATGGAGTGTTCTTACTTGGTGTGTTTATCTTTTGATTTTTTATTTAAGAGTCAAAGGTGACTGGAGAAAGAAAAGGGCAGCTTATCTTACAATATTTGGTTTTCTTCTTTTAATTTTTGGTTTTTTTGGTATAAATCTTTTAACAGAAAGTTTTCATAAACCTCTATGAATATTATAGTAATTGGATTAAATCATAAAACAGCACCTGTTCAGATAAGAGAAAAGCTTGCATTTCAATCTGAGGATAATATAAGACAGGCTTTAAGACAGTTAATTCAGTTAGAGGGAATTAATGAAACTGTTATTTTTTCAACATGTAACAGGGTTGAAGTTTATGTTTACTCTAACAAGGAAAATGAAGATTCGATAATAAATAAAGTAAAAATTTTTCTTTCAGATTTTCACCGTATTGAAATAAAGGATTTTGAGAATTATCTTTATATTTATAAAAACAAAGAGACTGTGGAACATCTTTTCAAAGTGACAGCAAGCCTTGACTCTATGATTATCGGTGAGCCCCAAATTACAGGTCAAGTTAAAGACTCATACGAAATTGCTCTTTCTGAAAGAACAACTTCTTTAATCCTTAATCATCTTATGAATAGAGCACTTTTTACAGCAAAAAGAGTTCGTAATGAAACGAGAATTGGAGAAAATCCAGTTTCTGTAAGCTATGCAGCAGTAGGATTGATAAAAAAGGTCTTTGATGAATTGTCAAAAAAATCAGTTTTACTTGTTGGGGCTGGCGAGATGGCAGAGCTTGCATTAAAACACTTAATAGGAACTGGAATAAATAATATATATGTTACAAATAGGACATATGAAAGGGCAAAGGAGCTCGCAAAGGATTTTAATGGTGTGGCATTACCTTTTGATAACCTCAAAGAATTACTTACCAAAGTTGATATAGTAATATGTTCAACAGGAGCGCCAAATTATGTAATTACTTTACAAATGATTAAGGAAATTATGCCATTGCGAAAATATAAACCTCTTTTCTTTATTGATATATCTGTTCCAAGAAACATTGACCCAAGTATCAATGACTTTGACAATGTTTATCTTTACAATATAGATGATCTTCAAGATGTGGTTGATAATAATCTTCTTGAAAGAAAAAAAGAAGCAGATAAAGCATTGAAAATTGTTGAAGAAGAAACAGAGAAGTTCATGCAATGGTTAAACTCTCTTCAAAGTGTTCCTGTAATTATATCTATAAGAAATAAAGCAGAAGAGGTAAGACAGCAGGAACTTGAAAAATTTAAAGCTCGTTTTAAGGAACTATCCCCCGAAGTTTTAAATTCTGTAGATTATCTTACCCAAAGCATAATTAATAAAATCATGCACTCACCAACTGTAGCTTTGAAAAATAATTGTGATAATAAAGAAATTCTTATTTTTGCAGCAAGGAGGTTATTTGGAATTGATATTGAAGAGGAATAAGCTCATAATTGGCACAAGAGGAAGCAAGCTTGCATTGTGGCAGGCAAACTGGGTTAAGGAAAGGCTTGAGAAACTTTATCCTGATTTAAAAATAGAAATTGAGAAAATTAAAACAACAGGAGATAAAATTCTCGATACTCCCTTAGCAAAAATAGGAGGAAAGGGACTTTTTGTCAAAGAAATAGAAGAAGCATTACTTTCAAAAAAAATAGATATTGCAGTGCATAGCATGAAAGATGTTCCTACAGAAATTCCTGAGGGACTTCAAATCTCGGCAATTTGTGAAAGAGAAGACCCACGAGATGCTTTTATAAGTATTGATGGAACCTTATTGAGAGGTCTTCCTAAGGGTGCTCAAATTGGCACAAGCAGTTTAAGAAGGACTGTTCAGCTTAAGGCATTAAGAAAAGACTTAGAAATTAAGCCCTTAAGAGGTAATGTAGACACCAGACTAAGAAAACTTAAAGAAGGTCAGTTTCATGGGATTATTCTTGCTATGGCAGGTATTAAAAGAATGGGATTAGAATCTAATGTTACAGAAACTATTCCTGAAGAGATTATGATTCCTGCAATAGGTCAGGGTGCAATAGGAATTGAAACAAGGTTTGATGATGATTTTATAAATGAGATAATCAAACCATTGAATCATCAAGAAACATCTATTTGTGTTCTCTCAGAAAGGGCTTTTTTATCAGTAATTGGAGGAGGCTGTCAAGTCCCTCTTGCGTGTCATGCAAAGATTTTTAAAAATAAAAAGTTGAAAATAATTGCAATGATAGGAGATCCGGATGGTGAAATGCCTATGATAAAGGGCAGTAAAGAAGGCAACCTTGAAGACGCTCAAAAACTTGGTAAAGAGCTTGCCGAAGAGTTACTTTTAAGCGGTGGAAGTAAGATACTAAGAAAAGTTTATACCTGAAAAGTGTAATTTTCACCTTCAAAATTTTTCAATTCAACATAGAACCGTTGGGCTTTGAACGTTGAACACTCAGATGAAAAAAAGTCCATAAGACGAAGTCTCAGTCCCTGACATCAGGGATATCTGTTTGAACTATAATTGATATCCCATTCCCAAATGTCTCACGTCTCAGTCCCTGACATCAGGGATATCTGTTTGAACAAAAGAAAAATTTGTAAAGGGAAAAATTGAGTCTCAGTCCCTGACATCAGGGATATCTGTTTGAACTTTTAGCCCTTGCTAATCCTATTCCTTTTATGTCTCAGTCCCTGACATCAGGGATATCTGTTTGAACATAAATCTTGTTGGAGCTGCTTTTGTATTATAGTCTCAGTCCCTGACATCAGGGATATCTGTTTGAACAAATGCACCGGAACTAAAAGTTCCGGTAAAAGTCTCAGTCCCTGACATCAGGGATATCTGTTTGAACAATCCCCAAACCCGTTGGGAGTTATTCAAAGTCTCAGTCCCTGACATCAGGGATATCTGTTTGAACTTAAAGAACTCCTTAATGAAAAAATAGAAAGTCTCAGTCCCTGACATCAGGGATATCTGTTTGAACGTAGAAGAAGGACAAAAGAGGGATATCCCATTTGTCTCAGTCCCTGACATCAGGGATATCTGTTTGAACTTTATGTCTTACCTGATCTATCTAAAAGATATGGTCTCAGTCCCTGACATCAGGGATATCTGTTTGAACCAGTCATCATGGTTGGAAAGGAAACTATTTAGGTCTCAGTCCCTGACATCAGGGATATCTGTTTGAACCTTCCTTTGGTTCTACTCCACTTTCAAGGTATTGTCTCAGTCCCTGACATCAGGGATATCTGTTTGAACTAGGACTTAACATCCTCTGGGAGAGCTCCCTCGTCTCAGTCCCTGACATCAGGGATATCTGTTTGAACAC
>NZ_MAVV01000059.1 GCF_001707915.1 Thermodesulfovibrio sp. N1
GACAGATGCAAAATTATCAGAAAATGAATTAAATGTTCTAAGATGGCTTTTATCAGAAACCTTTGAACCAGAAAATTTTTCAGAAAAAAGTTTCTTAAGTTCAAACAATGGAATGATATTTGAGGTAGGACCACGACTTAATTTTTCCACTGCCTGGTCAACCTGTGCTGTATCTGTCTGCCACAGCATTGGAATAAAAAAAATCCAAAGAATAGAACGCTCTCGCAGATATAAATTAAGCCCTGAAATCAAAGAATTTCCCAAAAATATCTTCCTAAACATGATTCATGACAGAATGACCGAATGCCTCTATTTAGAGCCTTTAAAAGATTTCTCCCATGGCATAAAACCACAGCCTGTAAAAATAATACCTGTCCTTGAAGAAGGAAAAGAAGCTTTAGAAAAAATAAATAATGAGCTTGGTCTTGGATGGGATGAATGGGATATTGATTTTTATCTTACCCTTTTCAGAGATAGATTGAAGAGGAATCCTACAGATGTAGAATGTTTTGACCTTGCTCAGTCAAACAGTGAACATTCAAGACACTGGTTTTTCAGAGGAATTCTTATTATTGATGGAAAACCAGTAAAGCGTTCGCTTTTTGACATAGTAAAAGAACCTCTAAAAAGAAATCCCAGAAACTCTGTTATAGCTTTCAAAGACAACTCAAGTGCTATCTATGGTGCAAAAATAAGTTATCTAAAACCTGAAAAATCCGGTAATCCTTCTAAGTTTAAGATAGAAAAAAATCTTTATCATCTCATTTTTACTGCAGAAACACATAATTTTCCAACAGGTGTAGCACCCTTTCCAGGAGCTGAAACAGGAACAGGAGGAAGAATTCGCGATGTCCATGCCACTGGCAAAGGTGCTTTAACAATTGCAGGAACTGCTGCATACTGTGTAGGAAATCTGCAAATTCCACAATATGAACTTCCATGGGAAGATAAATCATTTAATTATCCAGGGAATCTTGCAAAACCCCTTCAAATTGAAATAGAGGCGAGCAATGGTGCTTCAGATTATGGAAATAAATTTGGTGAGCCAATAATAGCAGGATTTACCCGCTCCTTTGGAATGAGATTTAATGATGGAGAAAGAATTGAATGGGTAAAACCAATAATGTTTACAGGTGGCATTGGTCAGATAAATTCAATTCATACAGAAAAAGAACCTCCTCAGAAAGGAATGTATGTTGTAAAAATTGGTGGTCCTGCATACAGAATTGGAATGGGAGGGGGTGCTGCTTCTTCAGTTGTCTCAGGAGAATTGGCTGAGGAGCTTGATTTCAATGCTGTTCAACGAGGAGATGCTGAAATGGAAAATAAACTTAACAGAGTTGTCCGTGCCTGCGTTGAACTTGGAAGTAAAAACCCTATTGTAAGCATTCATGATCAGGGTGCTGGGGGAAACTGTAATGTAGTCAAAGAGCTTGTCTATCCTGAAGGAGCAAAAATTGATATAAGAAAGGTAATATTAGGAGATGAAACTCTATCAGTTCTTGAGATTTGGGGTGCTGAATATCAGGAAAATGATGCGCTGTTAATAAAAAAAGAAAGTGTTTCTCTTTTTAAAAACCTCTGTGAAAGAGAAAGGCTTCCATGGTCTATTATTGGAGAAGTAACAGGAGATGGAAAACTTATTGTCTATGACAGTAAAGATGATCAGATTGCTGTAAACTTTAACCTTAAAGATGTCCTAGGAGAGATTCCAAAAAAAGAATTTCAATTGCAAACAATAGAAAGAAAACTTGAGCCTCTTAATCTTCCAACAAATTTGACAATTCATGAAGCCCTTGATAGAGTTCTAAGACTTCTGTCAGTTGGGTCAAAAAGATTTTTAACAAATAAAGTAGACCGATCAGTTACAGGATTGATTGTTAGACAACAATGTGCAGGTCCTGTTCAACTTACTGTCTCTGATGTATGTGTTGTTGCTCAAAGTTATTTTGATAAAACAGGAATTGCCCATGCAATTGGTGAACAACCAATAAAGGGACTTATAAATCCTGAGGCAATGGCAAGACTTTCAGTAACTGAAGCACTTACAAACATAGTATGGGCAAAAATAACGGATATTGAAGATATAAAATGCTCTGCAAACTGGATGTGGGCAGCAAAACTTCCTGGAGAGGGTGTACGTCTTTACAGAGCAGCTCAAGCAATGGCAGAGTTAATGATAAAGCTTGGGATAGCAATTGATGGAGGGAAAGACTCCCTTTCAATGGCTGCAAAAGTAAAAAAACAAGAAGGAGTTGAAGTAGTAAAATCTCCTGGAACACTTGTAATATCAGCCTATGCTCCCTGTCCTGACATAAATAAAGTAATTACCCCCGATATAAAAGCTCCCGGTGAAAGCCTGATTCTTTTTATTGATTTAAGTAATGGAAAAAAAAGACTTGGAGGAACTGCTTTAGCTCAATGTTTCGGGCAACTAGGAAATGACTGTCCAGACTTAGAAGACCCTGAACTTCTAAAAAGAACTTTCAAAGTCGTTCAATCTTTAATTGATCAAAATCTCATACTTTCTGGACATGACCGTTCAGATGGAGGACTTATTGTAACTTTGCTTGAGATGGCTTTTTCAGGTAGTTCTGGTTTATTAATAAAAATGAAGGAAAGTCATTCTGAGCTCCCTCTTTGTCATTCTGAGCTCCCTCTTTGTCATTCTGAGCCGAAGGCGAAGAATCTCTTCCTTGTTTCCGAACTTTTCAATGAAGAACCAGGTCTTGCCATAGAAGTTGATATAAAAAAAGTTAAGAAAGTAAAAGAAATACTCAATGAAAACAACATACCCTATTACGAAATTGCAAAAACTTTACAAGAAGACAGAATCATTATTGAACATGGAAATAAAATTGTTCTTGATGAACCAATGACAAAATTAAGAGACCTCTGGGAAGAGACAAGTTATAGAATTGACCTTCTACAGGCAAATCCTGAATGTGTGCAGGAAGAAAAAAGAGTAATTTATGCAAGGGTTTCACCAAAGTACAACTTGAGCTTCATCCCAGATAAAACACCAACAATAATCCTTAGAAAAAAGGCAAAACCAGCTGTTGCGATAATTCGGGAAGAAGGAAGTAATGGAGACAGAGAGATGGCAGCAGCCTTTTATTCTGTAGGATTTGAACCCTGGGATATATGCATGCAAGATTTGATAGATAAAAAAATTTCACTTAAAAAATTTAAAGGGATTGCCTTTGTTGGAGGATTTAGTTTTGCCGATGTACTTGATTCTGCTAAAGGATGGGCAGGCTGTATCAAATTTTCCCACCTTAAAAAAGAGTTTGAAGAATTTTATATGCGATCTGATACATTCAGTCTTGGTGTTTGTAATGGATGTCAGCTTATGGCACTTCTTGGATGGATTCCATGGTATGGAATTGAGCAGATTATGCAACCTCGATTTATATGGAATAAATCAGGAAGATTTGAATCCCGTTTTGCAACAGTAAAAATTTTACCTTCACCATCAATTATGCTTCAAGGGATGGAAGGATCAGTCTTAGGAATATGGATAGCTCATGGAGAAGGAAGAGCCTATTTCCCTGATAAAGCAATACTTGATAAGGTAATTGAAAAAAATCTTGCACCACTTCGTTATGTCGATGATGATGGGAATATCACAGAAACCTACCCTTTCAATCCAAATGGTTCACCATTAGGAATTACTGCTTTATGCACTGAAGATGGTCGCCACTTAGCAATGATGCCTCATCCTGAAAGAACCTTTTTACTGTGGCAATGGGCATGGGTGCCTGAGGAATGGAAAAAATTAAAGGCTTCACCATGGATTAAACTTTTTCAAAATGCAAGATTCTGGTGTGACAGTTTATAAAGGCATATATGCCTTGGCATTAAGATACAAATCCGATCTTTCACCCCTTAAAAATCTATGATAACCTGCTATTGCTATCATGGCTGCATTGTCAGTACATAAAGCCTTTGATGGAAGAAAAATCTCCAAACCTTCTTGTTTAAGCATTCCAGCCCTTTTCCTTAGTTCGCTATTTGCAGCAACACCACCAGTAATTACAACTCTATCTATTTTTTCTGAGTCTAAAGCCCATTTTATTTTTTCAATCAACACATCTATAACTGAATCTTGAAAAGAAGCAGCGATATCTTTTTTTATTTCCTCTGAAACATTTCCTTCTTTATAATTGAGATCTTTTAGAAGAACTTTTACAGCTGTTTTTAAACCACTGAAACTGAAATCCAGACTTCCATGCAAATAGGGTCTTGGTAGATTGAATTTCTCTGGGTTACCATCCTTTGCTAAAAAATCAATTACAGGTCCACCAGGATATCCAAGTCCAAGCATTTTTGCTACTTTATCATAGGCTTCTCCAGCTGCATCGTCACGGGTTCTTCCAAGTTCTTTATATTTTCCAAAATCATCAACTCTGTAAAGACTTGTATGACCGCCTGAAACAATTAAGCATAAAAAAGGAAAATCTGGATATTTTTCTTCAAGAAAAACTGCCTGAATGTGTCCCTCGAGATGATTTACTCCGATAATAGGTTTTTCTGAAGCATAACTTAAAGCCTTGGCAAAACATAATCCTACTAATAATGATCCAATAAGACCAGGACCATTACAAACTGCTATTAACTCAATATCTTTTATGGTAACATTTGCTTCTTCTAAGGCTTTATCTGTGACATTCCAAATCCATTCAATATGTTTGCGGGAAGCTATCTCAGGCACTATTCCACCATATTTACTGTGAAACTTAATCTGGGAAGATACAATATTGCTTAAAATTTTTCTATTCTCTAAAACTGCTACAGATGTATCATCACAGGATGTATCAATACCGAGTATAATCATAAATTACATGCTTCCGTATGAGTGAAGTCCACTTAAGAATAAATTAACTCCAAGATAGGTAAACATTGTTACAAGAAAGCCAATTACTGCTATCATAGAGGTTTTCGTGCCTTTCCATCCTTTTATAAATTTAGCATGAAGGTAAAAGGCATAAACAAACCATGTTATCAATGACCATGTTTCCTTTGGGTCCCAACCCCAGTATCTACCCCATGCCTGATCTGCCCATATTGCGCCAAAAACCAATCCTCCTATCGTAAAAATAGGAAAACCAAAGGCTATTGCTTTGTAAGTAACATCTTCAAGGAATTGAGGAGTAATTTTGAAGTTTTCAAAGATTTTTATAATACGATTGCTCAGTCCCCAGAAAAGAAAAATTGTGCCAAAAAGGGCTAACCAACTAAAAAGAGATATTCCAATAGATGGATTCCCTAAAGTTGAATGAAAAATTTTGACTGATTTGGGATTTGAGGATGTGACAACATCAAGTATTACCGAAACAAACATAAAAAACATAAAACCCAAAGCTGAAGTTGAAAAAATATATTTAAAAGATTTTTTATTTTCTGTGCCCATTATTATATGAATAAGGGCAGTGATAAAACTTATTGCAAAAGCAGCATAGGCTATAAAACTCAGTGTAACATGGGCAAGTAACCAATTGCTTTTTAAAGCAGGAACAAGGGGTTGTACTTCCTTAGTAATTCCAAGCAAATCAGTAATTCCTATGGTTATTCCGGCAATAATAGAGACAAAAACTCCGAAGGTTTTGTTTTTATATTTCCATTCAATAAATAGATAGCCTAAAACAATGCACAAAACAAAGAAAACAAGACTCTCATAGAGATTTGTGATTGGAATACTTCTCATAAATGAGTGATTTATTGAATACATTTCTTTAAATCTCTGAATAAATCCGTAAATATGAATTAAAGCACCAGAAAAAATCATTCCTGTAGCAGCAAAACCTAATTTTTTATTTTTTGTAAGCATATAAACAATATAAATCGGCATTGCAATAATATAAAGAAGTCCTGCAATAGAAATTATTTGATAGCTCATGCTTTATCTCCTTTCGTTTCTTTTATTATTTCATCTATCTGTTTTTCAATCATTCCCTTTGATGTAGGGCTATAAAAGGTTATTTTATTTTTGCTTACTATCACAAAGTAATTTAGGGGTCTTAAAAATAGACATATGAAAAGTCCTACACACATTAAAATTGAGCCAATATATATAAGAGGAACTCCTGGGTCTTGCCTTACCTGTAGTCCTGTAAATTGAGCTCCCCAAAGCTCGTTAAATCTTAATCTACCATAGGGAGTCTCCCATGTTTCAGGAATTTTTGAAAGTATCCATTGTTGAGTTTGTTTTCCCTTTTCTTCAAAAACCACAAGTACAGCAGGATTTATCATATCAGTGCTCATGTTAAAAAGTCTTCCTGCTTCATCAACTCCTAAAGCAGGAGAAAAATCTATAACAAAGGCATTTACAGAGGTTTCAGGAATTTTGAATTTCTCCTCAAAATGGGCACTAATATTGTGTTCTTTACCTTTTTTATCAAAATAGGTAAATCTAAACTCAGCATGTTCTGTTGGTTGAAATCCATAACTTGCTTGATAAAATGTAATTCCTTTATATGTAAAGGGATGATTTACTTCAATGACAATGTTTTCTTTGACAGGTTGACCATTTTCAATAATTTTTAAATAACTTCTATAAGCCTTCGGTACCCCAGAATTTTCATAATATTCTACTTCAAATTTATCACATCTAACCTCAAAACCAAGTGGAATGGCTTTACCTTCATCAGAAATTGCAAAATTTAGTCCAGTTCCTTCAACTATATTCATTGAACCTCTGAATCCGAAGAAAATTCCTATTAAAGCTCCAGCAAGAATAATAAGGATGCTTAAGTGGGTAAGATAAACTGCCAGTCTTGTTTTACTCCTTTTTCTTGCCTGAATTTGAACACCATCTTTGGTCTCAAAAAGATGGATTAAAAATCCTTTCTTTTTAAAGACTTCTTTTACTTTTTCAAGTATTTTATCGTTATTAATCTCTATAGTGCTTTTTATCGGCATCTTCTCCAAAATTTCTAATGGATAAGGCTTAGGGGATGTTTTAAAAGATTTTAAAAGAGAGGGGAGCCTGTCAATTGAGCATACTATTAAATTTAATGCAAACATGAAAAGCAAAAATGTAAACCACCAGCTGTGATAAAGATTATTAAGGTCAAAAAGACTAACTATTTCATAAGCTTTATGGGCAGAAGAAATAGACATAAACTTTGAAAAAAATTTAATAACAGGCTCAGGTTCGATACTTTGCGGAATAACCGTTCCAATGGCAGCACCAATAGAAATAATTATAAATAAAGCAACAGCAAGGTCAACAGAAGCAAAAAAATTCCAAACCCTATCATTCCATTTATCAATTTTACCCATCAATCCCCCTTATTTATTTTTATTTTATCCAAATATCCAAAGTAGTAATGGAATCTGTGCTGTCTTTTGAGTAATATTGGTATGTCCTGACTACATTTAAAAATATTCTTTTGCATTTTTGTCTTTTTTACTTCCTTTCTTTGTATTTATAAACCTCTTTTTATGTAATTTTGCTATTATTTTCTGTTATTTTAGAGCATCCCTTCTATGTCATTCTGAGGCACAAAGTGCCGAAGAATCCCCTCCTTATTTTAATTTTATATAAGAATTTAGACCCTTCGGCTTTGCCTCAGGGTGACAGAGAGAGGAACAGCACTACAAAGTATTAAATCCAGCGAATGACAACAGTAAGAGAAATCAAAACTATCTCTAAAATCTAAAAACACCCTCTCCTCAAGCATTAACTCTAGTTTTATTTGATTAATTTAACACAGAAGTGTTATATTTTTCTATGATTAAACTTAGCAGATTTACTTTATTTATGACTGCTTTATTAATTTTTGCCTTTCTTTCTACCAATTTTGCTTTTGCAGAAAATAAATCTATAATACTTTATTTTTTCTGGGGTGAGGGCTGTCCTCACTGTGAAAAGGAAAAGGAATTTCTTAACTCTCTAAAAAAGAAATATCCAAAATTACAAATAAAAGATTATGAAGTATGGCATAATCAGGCACCAAGGCAACTTCTATTTACAATGTCACAGTCTTACGGAATAAGTCCCTCAGGAGTGCCTGTAACATTTATCGGTGATAAAGCTTTTGTTGGATTTAATGAAGAAATTGCCAAACAAATTGAACAAACTTTAAAATACTGCCTTAAAAAAATCTGCGAAGACCCTCTATTCTATAAAAAGCATTAATTAATTCCTTAAAAAATTTTTATATCCCTCTATTTCATTGTTTGTGTTATAATGTTGCAACTGTTTTTATAAAATCTATAAAAAGGAGTGAGGGATGAGGGCAATTTTTATTACAGTAATAGTTATATTGTGTTTCTTAGCGTCATATTTTATTCCTTTAAAGGATGCAGTATCTCAGGATATTAAATCTTGTCTTAAATGTCACTCAGTCAAAACATTGAGTAAGAAATTAGAAGATGGTCAATCCCTTTCTCTCTATGTTGACGGAGCTAAATATGAAAAATCCGTTCACGGAGCCTTAGACTGCTCCTCATGCCATCCAGATATTACACTTAAAAATCATCCAAGACCTAAGAAGATTGCTAACAAAATGGTATATACAAAGGAGTTTTCAAAGCACTGCCTTAACTGTCACCCACAAAATACTTTAATGAAGCCAGAAGTCCATGGAATAGTTGTTAAAAAAGGCGAGATAGTATGTGCCCAATGTCATGGTTCCCACTATATGGGTTCAATAAAAGAATGGAAAAATAAAGCAAGCTTTAATGAATATTGTTTGTCCTGTCATAAATTTAATATTACCAAAACTCTACCAAGTAATGAAAAAATATCCTTGAAAGTCAACGAAGATGAAATTAAAAAATCTGTACATGGTAAATTTCATTGTATTGTATGCCATAGTGATTTTTCAAAGGCAAAACATCCAATTTACAATTTTAAAAATAAAGCAGAGTACAGAGCTAAGATGACTGATATCTGTACAAAATGCCATACTGATAAGGAACTCCAGAAAAATCCAGCTCATTATGCTTTGACAAAAACAGCCTCATGCATTGAATGTCACGGGTTTCACGGCGTAAAGCCTGCAAAGGTTGCAAAGGCTCTTCCAGAAAATCAGTACTGCCTTAGCTGTCACAGTAGAGCAATATCAATGAAGATGAAAAATGGTGAAACCCTTTCTGTGCAAGTCAAAGAATCAGATATTATAAATTCAGTTCATAAAAAACTTAAGTGTACAGATTGTCACAAAGAATTTTCAACAACACAGCATCCCATAAGAAGTTTTGAATCAATAAAGGATTACAGGGCAAAGGCAAAGGATATTTGCAATAACTGTCACCAAGATGCGGTCAAAAAATATGACAAAAGTATTCATGCAGAAGCATTCAAGAAAGGTGTTCCAGAAGCACCTGATTGCATTAAATGCCATGATTATCATAAAACCACATTGATTACAAAAGATAAAATTGCAAGCAATGAACTTTGTGTAAAATGTCACGGTAAAGAAGGACAAGCTTTTAAATCAAGTATTCATCATAATGCTTTAATTCAGGGTAAAAAGGACGCACCAAATTGTTCTTCCTGTCATAATTCTCATGATGTATTAGCTACTAATATTGCAAATCTTAATAACTCCTGTCTAAAATGCCATAAAGACACGAAGTCTGTTCACAATAAATGGCTATGGAATCCTCCTGTAAGACTTACAACCTTTGTTGATGTTCATTTTAATTCAGCCTCCTGTGCAGCCTGTCATACCAATGCAGATAAATCATTATCAGTTGTGCTCTTTGATAGAGCTAATAAAAAGCCTCTTACAGAAAGCGAAGTTGCGAAACTTTTAGGAATAGATGTTAAAGAAATAAAAGGAAAGATTGATTCTAATGGAGATGGAAAAGTTCAGGAAAAGGAATTATGGCAGTTTATGAGCATGATTAAAACGAAAGTAAAGGCAAATCTTTCAGGCAGGATTGATGTTTCTAATCCAAATGATGCTCATAAAATAGAAGTAAAAACCAAGGCAGTTAAAGATTGTGCTGCCTGCCATAGTTCAGGCGTTGCCTTTACAGGTAAACTGGAAATTAATAGAGAAGGAGCTAAACCAGTTAAGTTTGAACTTGAAAGAAGTGCCTTTAATTCAG
>NZ_MAVV01000060.1 GCF_001707915.1 Thermodesulfovibrio sp. N1
AGTGTTGAAATTTTTAAATCTTTCTCCTGAAGAAAAAATTTTCCATCGTAGTGTTGATATGTATGAGGAAAGAATATATAAAAGAGAGGCAAACAAAAAAACAAAGGGATTGATTAAAACAAAAACATTTAAAAACTGCGTAATTTCTATTTTTTTAAAAAGATATAAAACCAGTAAGGCAGTTACAGTAAAACGAAAAAAAAATTAATATATTTTTTCAATCTCCTGGTCCCAGAATTTTCTTTAAAATATAGATGGGTTTTTCTGGGTTTCATGATAAACCCTTACGATCATTTCGCCAAGAAGTCCCATTCCAATAAAATTAAGACCTATCAAAACAGAAAAAAATCCACCAAGCAAAAGAGGTCTTCCGCCAATTGAAATGCCCTTGAAGATTTTAAGAAAAACAAGATATCCCACAATAACTGTACCAAAAAACATAAATAAAACTCCGATTGGTCCAAAAAATTGAATAGGCTTTGTTGAAAAGCTATGTAGAAATTTAACAGTAACAAGGTCCAAAAGCACTTTAATTGTTCTTCCAATTCCGTATTTCGATTTTCCTTTGTATCTTGGATGATGTTTTACTTCAATCTCTTTTATTTTAACTCCATACCAGCTTGCAAGGGCTGGAATAAACCTGTGCATTTCTCCATAAAGTTTTAGATTTTTAATAACTTCTCTACGATATGCCTTAAGGGAGCATCCATAATCATGAATTCTTACTCCTGTAACTTTTCCAATAAGCCAATTTGCGATCATGGATGGAAGTCTTCTACTTAAAAAGGGATCTTTTCTTTTTTTCCTCCAGCCACTTACTAAGTCAGCATCCTTTATTGCTTCAAGAAATTTTGGAATATCCTCAGGATCATTTTGCAAATCTCCATCCATAGTAATTACCACATCTCCACGGGCAAAATCAAAGCCTGCTGCAAAGGCTGCTGTCTGCCCGAAATTTCTACGAAAACTTAAAACAACAACATGGGGATCTTTTCGCTGAATTTCTTCAAGATATTTCAATGTATTGTCAGTACTTCCGTCATCAACATAGATAATTTCGTAATCAATTGGTAATTTACTTAAAGTTTCTGTAAGTTTTTTCTGAAGTTCTCTTATATTTTCTTCTTCATTGTAAAGAGGAATTACTACTGATAAATCCATCCTTCCTCCTTAATAACTTTCTGGTCTTGGTAATTTCATACCTTTAAAATTATAGCATTTAAAAATCGTATAATCTCTAATTTTAACTTCTTTTATATAAACTGTAAAACTCTCTGGAATACATTTTTCAAAAGCATTAAGAACTTCTATCTGAGGATTCTCTTTTATTCCGTAAACAACATAAATACCATGAACTGGCTTGTCTGTCATTTTAACTCTTTCTTCTGTGCTTCCGAGTAAGGTTTTATCATTCTGATTTACTCTTTTTTTGTCATTTTGCTCTCTCTTTATGTCATTCTGAGGCACAAAGTGCCGAAGAATCTCCTCATTTTTCAATTCATCATTTATTGATTCCCATAAATCGTACTGATTCATTCTTCTTCCGATAGGAATGCAATATACGCGGGATTTTCCTTGTACATAAAAAGCAAGCTCACTTGAAATCTGATATCTGTCAGAAAAGATAATAACTTTACCCTCTTTTTCAAGTGATTTTTTTATCTCTGATACTTTTAATCCCAGTTCATTCCATCCTTTGAGCCTTGCTGAAGGGTCTATTTTTGAAGGAAGATTTAGATAAGGCAGGGAGTAGTTTATAAAAGTAAAAATTGTTGCAACGATAATTGCTATATATGTGATTTTTTAAAATTTTTCTTTCATAAGCATAGGCAATTGCTATTACAAAAGCAATATAAGTTGGCATTGCCCAGTTTGCCTGAACCTTACCTTGAAGACTTTTTAAGAAAAAAAATACAAAAACAGGCATTGAAAAGGAAATAAGAAACCATCTTATATTTATTATTCTGCCATTCTTATCCCTCTTTATGTCATTCTGAGGCACAAAGTGCCGAAGAATCTTTTCCTTAATAATTAAGTACAATCCAAGAACAAAAACCAACGGAGTTACAACAATAAGTTGGCTTCCTATAAACTCTGCAAAATATTTTAAAGAGATTTTGAATCCTTCATAGAGATGTGCCTGACCAGCAGTATGTTTAAGGGTTACCCAATTATGCTGAAAATTCCATATTATCACAGGAGAAAAAACAACCAGAGAAATAAAAAGACATAAATATAAGTATGAATTTTTGAAATAATCTTTTTCTTTTAGCAAATAAAGAAGCATGCATACATAAAAAAAAGCCATTGTATATTTTGTAAGAAGCCCAAATCCTATTGTGAACCCGAGAATCACCCAGTAAATTTTTCTCTTTTCTAAGGCAAGCAAAAAAAGATACATTGAGACAAGCCAGAATAAAATAAAGGGACTATCAATTGTAAATAGGACTCCAAAGGTTGAAAAAAGAGGAATTAATTGAAAGAAAATACCACTTAAATAACCAGTTTTTTCATCAAAAAGTTTTTTTGCAATTTTATAGATGAAGATACTACTTAAAAAGGAGCATACAACCGCAAGAATTCTTACTCCAAAGGGATTATCTCCAAAAATCCATGTTGAAAGGGCGATTAAATAGGCAATCATTGGACCTTTGGAGTAGTAGCTTAAATCAAGCCTTCTTGACCATTCCCAGTAATGGGCTTCATCGGGGCTTAGGTCAACTGGTCCATGAAGAATAAAATAGATTCTAAAAAGACTTATAACTACAAGAAAAAAGTAGAAAAATCCTTTAATATTCTTAATCGAAAAAGTTGTTTTAAAAACAGTGAAACCAATAATAATTCCTAAGAAAGCACCACCAACCACGTCATTAGGCCAATGCAGACCTAAATAAATTCTTGAAAAGCATATAAGTAGAGCCACTGAAAAAATATAAATTGGAATCAATCTTGAAAGAGCCATCCCTTTCCAAAAAAGTATTAAAATAGTTGCTACTGCCATGGAATTTGTAGCATGATTCGAAGGAAAGCTGTATGAGTTTGTGCATCCTACAACTTCTCTGAAATACTCTGTATGACAGGGTCTAATTCTTTGAGCAATATTTTTTATTTCAAGGGAAAACCAATCAGAAAGAAAAACTCCTAAAATTATAGCAAAGGTTAAACAGACAATTCCTCTGTAATTTTTTGTTTTTAAATTTTTAAAAATTATCCATAAAAAAACAGGAAGCCATAAAAGATACCCCCTTTGTGTAAAAAATACCATCAAAGTGTCTAAAAAAGCACTTGATAGAGTTTTATGAAAAAACAATAAAATTTCTCTTTCCATGTTTGATTTGAAATTATAACATGTTATAATTTCATTATGCCTGTTTACGTTAAAGACAGTGAAAAATGTGTTGGATGTTTAATCTGTATTTTTGCCTGTGGAAGGGCTCATCAAGCAGTTGGACTTGAAAGTTCCTGTATAAAAGTAAGGTCTCAAGGTGGAATATCAAGAGGTTTTTCAGTTTGGGTATGTCGTGGTTGCGAAGACCCACCCTGTGCTCGTGCCTGTCCAGAAGATGCTCTTTTAGTAAGAAAAAATGGTGGAGTCCTTTTAAATGAATCTAAATGCACAGGTTGTGGATATTGTATTAAAGCCTGTGTTCTTGATGCAATTGGATGGAATAGTTTAACAAATAAACCAGTTATATGCATTCAATGTGGAGAATGTGCAAAAAATTGTCCATACAAGGTAATGGAGTTTAAAAGGAAATGATAAAGACAGATCCTTTAAAAAGAATACTTTATATTGATTTGACAAAAAAGAAATTCTGGGTAGAAGAGCGCCCCGATTTATTTGAAAAATTTCTTGGTGGTACAGGAGTTGCAATAGCCCTTTTACAAGAAAATTGTTCTTCTGATACAGATCCATTTTCTCCTGAAAATCCCATAATTTTTGCTGTTGGTCCATTAAATGGGCTTTTTCCTATAGCATCAAAAACCGTTGCGATGTTTAAGTCTCCTCATACAGGAAATCTTGGAGAATCCCATGCAGGAGGTAGAAGTGCCATTGCAATAAGAATGGCAGGATATGGAGCAATTGTTATAAAGGGAAAAAGTGAACGACCCTGTTACATTTCAATTCATGGTGATAAAGTGTTTTTCAGAGATGCTACAACGCTTTGGGGATTAGAGGAGTCAGCAGGAAGAATAATCAGAACCCGTGAACCTGGGGCTGGATTAAGAACTATAATGAGAATCGGTCCTGCAGGAGAAAAACTTGTAAGTTTTGCCTGTGTAACTTTGGAAACTTACAGACATTTTGGAAGATTGGGGCTTGGAACAGTTTTTGGAAGTAAAAATCTTAAGGCACTGCTTGTATCAGGGAAAAGAGACCTCTCAGTAACTGATTTTAAAGAATATAAAAACCTTTATTCCTTACTTCTTAGAGAGCTTTCAGAATCTGAAAAGATGAAAAAATATCATGAACTTGGTACACCTGCAAATGTCCTGCCTCTTAGTTTTTCAAAGGGAATTCCAATAAAAAATTTGCGTACTAATGAACTTTTAGGTATTGAAAATATCTCAGGTGAGGTTTTTGCTCAAAAACATCTCGGAAGAAGAGTTGCCTGCTGTCACTGCCCAGTTGCTTGCATTCATTTAGCAGCCCTCAGAAAACCCTATGAAGATGAACCCTATTTTTACAGAACTGTTTATCTTTCCTATGATTATGAACTTATTTATGCTCTTGGCTCTATGCTTGGAATCACATCTTCAGAGGACATTTTAAAATTAATTGAAGTTGTTGAAGATATGGGACTTGATGCAATCTCAACAGGAGTAGTACTTGCATGGGTTACAGAGGCTTTTGAAAAAGGCATAATAAGTGAAAAACAAACAGAAGGAATTATCCCAGAATGGGGAAATTTAAATGCCTATGTTGAAATAGTAAGAAAAATTGTGTATGGAGAGAGCGAGTTTTACAAAGATATTGCCAGAGGAGTTGATCATGCTTCTTCAAAATATGGAGGGAAAGATTTTGCATTAACTTATGGCAAAAATGAAATGCCTGGATACCACACAGGTTATGGTGCTCATATTGGATATCTTTTTGGTGCAAGACATAGTCACCTTGACTCTGCAGGATATGCCATTGATAAAGAGGCTATGACAAAACATTTCACAGCAGAACAAATTGTTGAAAAAATTCTCAATGAAGAACAGTGGAGACAGATTCTTTCAAGTCTTGTAATATGCTTTTTTGGAAGAGAAATTTATACTCCAGAAATAGTTCTTAAAAGTTTAAAACTTGCAGGTTATGAATTAGATGAGAGTAATTTAAGAAAAATTGCTCAAGATATATACGCTGAAAAGTATCGTTTTAAAATTAAATCTGGTTTTAACTTTGATAGTCTTAATCTACCAAGAAGAGTCTTTGAACTTCCCTCAAGTAATGGTCAGATAAACGAGGATTTTGCAAGAAGATGCATTGAAATATTAAAGATTAAAATTAGAGATTTACTATGAATCTGCCGTATGATATATGAATTTCTTCAATCAATAATTATTATTTTCGGTGTTTCAGGAATAATAATCTATGTTCTTGGCAAACTTAAAATTCCCTCTATTGTTGGATTTCTGATCGCAGGTACTATTATTGGTCCCTATGGACTTGGTTTAATAAAAGATCCCCATGAAGTTGAACTCATAGCTGAAATAGGTGTTATTTTACTTATGTTTACAATTGGAATTGAGTTTTCAATTCCAAGATTGATTTCTTTAAAAAAGGAAGTTTTTCTATTTGGTAGCCTACAAGTTTTTTTAACAATAGCTGTGATAACTTTTTTAAGTTATTCTCTGTTAGATGTTACTTTAAATAATGCAGTATTTTATGGTTTTATTGTTGCTTTAAGCAGTACAGCTATTGTGATGAAACTTCTTTCTGACAGAGGAGAATTAAACTCACCTTATGGTAAGATTTCTCTTGGAATTCTTCTTTTTCAGGACCTTTGCGTAGTTCCATTAATGCTTTTTACTCAGATGCTTTCAGGTGAAGGTGGAGGACTGTTTAATTTTCTTACTGTTATTTTAAAAGCTTTCCTTATACTTTCCGTTGTTTTTATCTTTTCAAGAATAGCTGTACCTTTTCTACTTCATGAAATTGTAAAAACAAGAAGTAGAGAGCTTTTTATAATTACAACTATTTCTATCTGCCTTGGAACTGCCTTTTTTACATCAAAATTAGGACTTTCTCTTGCACTTGGTGCATTTTTAGCTGGTGTGGTTATTTCTGAATCCGAATATTCAGCTCAAGCTGTATCTGACATCTTACCCTTTAAGGAAACTTTCTCAGGTATATTTTTTATCTCAGTAGGA
Source organism: Thermodesulfovibrio sp. N1 (assembly GCF_001707915.1). GTDB lineage: Bacteria > Nitrospirota > Thermodesulfovibrionia > Thermodesulfovibrionales > Thermodesulfovibrionaceae > Thermodesulfovibrio. Next base: position 6,361 of record NZ_MAVV01000060.1, read on the forward strand.
ATGTTATTAAATGTGGATTTTATAAGAACTCATATCTTAGAGGAAGTATTTTTAGTTGGAAGCATTTTCTTTTTTAAAACTTTAATTATTCTCCTTATTGTTTATTTTTTCATGAATTCTCTTAAATTATCTTTATCATCTGCATTAGCGCTTTCTCAGATAGGAGAATTTTCCTTTGTCCTTGCTTTTACTGGCAAATCAGTAGGATTATTAAATGAAGATGCCTATCAAAGCTTTATTTCTGCCTCTGTTATAACAATGCTACTTACTCCTCTGATAATAAGATACTCTCATTCTGTTATTGATTATTTAATTCAGAAAAAGCCTTTCAAACACTTTGAAAAAGCTCGAAAAATAAAAGAAACAGAGATAGTTGTAAGAAAATCTAATCATGTAATAATTGTTGGATATGGGCTTAACGGAAGGAATCTGGCAAAAGTTTTAAAAGAAATCAATATCCCCTATGTTGTTTTAGAACTAAATCCAGATACTGTAAGAAAAATGAAAAAACAGGGTGAGCCTATTTATTATGGAGATGGAACAAGTCCTGAAGTTTTACATAAATTAGGAATTCACAGAGCAAAAGTTTTAGTAATTGCTATATCTGATCCACTGGCAACAAGAAAAATTGTTCAGATTGCAAAAACATTAAATTCAAAAATTCACATAATTGTTAGAACGAGATTTGTAACAGAAATCGAAGAACTTAAGAGAATTGGTGCTAATGAGGTTATTCCAGAGGAGTTTGAGACATCCTTAGAAATTTTTGCAAGGGTATTACACTATTTTGGTACTCCAAGAAATAAGATTCTTCAAATGATAGAAAAGATAAGAGCAGAAGGTTATGAAATATTAACAATGTCTCAAACCCCTAAAACAAGAGCAGGAATTGAATGCGTTATATTTGAAGGACTTGATATGGATAGCTTTTTAGTAGAAAAAGACTCCTGGTTAATTGGACATTCTTTAAAGTCTCTTGATATAAGACACAGAGCAAAAGTTACAGTCATTGCTGTTCAAAGAGGACAAGAGACGATTCTCAATCCTTCTGCTGATTTTATTTTAAAAGAGGGAGATATAATAATTTATGTTGGAAACAAGAAACAATTAGTTGATGCATTGAATTTTTTTCAGAAAAAAGATTAAATCCTGTTTAAATTTTTTATCTTATAAAATTAGTGAATATTTTTGCTTCTTTTTGTGGTTCAATTATTTTGTCTTTCCCATTTTCAAGAAGTTTTAATGTCCATGCCATATTTTTCCCGAGTATTCTCATTATCTGCATTCCTTCTTCGTCTTTTAAAGCTTCTCCGGGATTCATTCCAAAGATTACATTCCAGTAATTAGATGATGGAACAATCATTTCTGTATAATGTAGATAATGCAAAAGCTGGTCAAAAGTTGCTACTCCACCTGAACGTCTATCAGCTACAACAGCTACTCCGACTTTATGCCTAAACAGTCCACCATTAACAGATGCAACAAAAAAGGCTCTATCCAAAAAGCATTTAAAGGTACCAGCTATTCCTGAGAAGTAAACAGGCGAACCTAATATAATACCGTCAGATTCCTTTATTTTTTGAATCCATTCATTTACTTCATCGTTAATCACACATTTTTCATCTCTGTTTTTAGCACATTTATAACAGGCAATACATCCTCTTATTTTTTTATTACCAACTTGAATTATTTCAACTTTTATTTTTTCTTTTTTAAGTTCTTCAGCTACTATTTTAATTGCATGATAAGTATTACCATTTTTCCTCGGACTTCCATTAAAAGCTACCACCTTCATTTTTATCCTCCTGCAATAAACAATAAAATACGGAGAGGGAGGGATTCGAACCCTCGGTGGAGCTTTTAGACCCCACACGCGATTTCCAGTCGCGCCCGTTCGGCCACTCCGGCACCTCTCCAAAAAGATTTTTTATTTTAGCATTTACTCTGTGATATTTTCAAAAAACTTTAGAAGTTTCTCTTCATTTTTTGTTAAAAATGACTCAAGTTCTTCTTTTGTAAGAGGACTACAATCATCGGGATTTTCAGGATTAACCTTTACAAGCATAATTCTTTTTATTTTTCCTTCAAGCACTGCAACACACATAACAATATCATTTATCAAAAATTCAAGTTCTTCAAATTCCTCAATTTTTTCAGGAATACTTTGACAAGCAAGGGAGCAACTTTTTAAAAAATCAGAATTTTTAATAGTTTCTAATTTAAAGGGTTTTCCGATGAACTTTTTAAATTTTTCCATTTTTAATATAAAAAATATAAAAAGCCGGAGTATAAACTCCGGCTTCAAAATAAATTATCCTTTTTTGTGGCATTCATTACATTTTGTTGGTGCGGCTTTACCACCTTCATTTTCCTTTTTGTGACAGTCTATACAATTCTTATGATAGGCAGTTTCTGCCTTTGGAGCACCATTTTTTGCCTCTGCTATATCATGGCAGGAAATACATTTTGCTACCTTTTCAGCAGGATTTGGGTCTTTGTGATGGCATACTTTACAGTCAATTTTGTAATCTTCAGCATGTTTTTTATGTGTAAACTCTGTAGGTGGAAGCTTAGCTCCTTCCCAGTGAAGCTTGTAGACATCCTGTGGTTGTGCATATACGAAGGAAATAGCAAATAAGAAGCAGGCAACTATTAGAACCATTAACCCTTTTTTAGATTTCAACTTTACTCACCTCCTTTCAATTCAATTTTTTATTATATTATTAATTAATGCTCTTCATGTTCTTCTTCATACCCTGTAAACATGGCTTTTATATGAGCCATTGGAGTGTGTCCCAATGTTGCAAGATAAAAATGAACTAATATAAAAGCAGTAAAAAATATCCATAAACCAGTATGAATTAGTGAAGCTATCTGAATTCCTCCTATTATACTGATTAGGAAGCTAAAAAGTTGAGGATCCCAAAGCATTAGTCCTGTAATAATCTGAAGAGGAATCAATAATACCATAATCATCAAATATGAAATCTGCTGCATTGGATTGAATTTATGTTCAGGGGTTGGATGATGAGGATTTTTGTCTCCAACCATTATTCCGTATCCGTAATATTTTGCCTGTTTAATAGAATTTTTTATAAATTCAACAGGTCTCCAGAAAGGTGGAATATAAATTTTAAATAGTTTACCTGTAAAAAGATAATACACAAGCCATATAAAATAGTTTGCAAGTAATATAAATCCTAACCAGCTGTGAATGTCAACTGCTGTTTCAAAGCTCATTAGTCCCATTGAATCAACAAATCTTATCTGTGCACCTGTTAAGATTAAAATTATAAATCCTATTGCATTTATCCAATGCCAGATTCTTACTGGTAATGGATGAAGATAAATCTTTTTCATTATTTTCCCTCCCTTCTTTTTCTTCTAATTGGTGCAGTTAAAATTCTAAGTGTAATGTGACCTATTGGAATTGCTATTCCAGCTAAAAGTGCAAGGAAGAATAGAGTATCAAGAATTTTAATTTTTGTTAAACCTAAAACATAGAAATCTTTTATATTTGGTATAGCATAGG
>NZ_MAVV01000061.1 GCF_001707915.1 Thermodesulfovibrio sp. N1
CATTTAAAAGTAATGCTGCTATTGTTTTTATGCCTTCTCTTGAGTCAATCTTTGAAATTTCATCCAAAACCTTTTCTAAATTCAAATCTCCCATTTTTTCCATTTCCTCCTTTTTTAATTTTCTTTTTTTCATCTTCCTATGTTATCCTATTTGAGCCTTACTTTATCCACTACCCAAACAAGCCATTAATAGACACAATTCTTATTATACTCCCCCAAGAAATATAATTTTGTAGTTTTTTGTGTTTGTCATTGCAAAAAGTTTTGTTATACCCAAATTTTACTGAAAATAAAAAAGAAAACAGAGGAGGAAATAATTCATGAAACAAAAAGAAAATTCAGAGAAAAAACTACTGGACAAACTGACAAACAAGGAGGTATCTTCGTTAGTGAGGCGGGCTATACAGAAAGCGAAGGAGAAATTAGAGGAAGAAGAGAAGAAAGACAAGGGGAGGAAATAAATGAAAAAGAAAAAGAAAGAAAAGATAGTGGAATATCCAGAGAGGGAAGAGAAGATATATCCTCTCTCAGAAGAGTTGCTTATGCGGAGAATACGGGAACTGGAGAGGTTGCTTTCAGAAAAATCACAAAAACAGAAGAAGCAGCGAAAGTTGCGTGGGACATTATCGGCAAAGAAGCGTAATAAAACTAAAGAAAGCAGTTAAATTTTCTATATACTATATCAAGTGCTTTTTATAGATAATATAAGAATGAGTTTGATTTGTTGTTTTTTTAACAAAATGAAGTTTGATTCTATGTTTGCTTTAAATTGCAATGTTTGATTTAGTTTGATTAAATCAAATTCTATATTGCAATTGTTTTATCAATTTTGATAGATTAAATAAATCCAAACTTTTCAAGAAAATTTTTCTGTAGATAAATCCAAAAGTTCCCATTTTTTGGAGCTCTTTAATGAGAAATGAGAAAAGATGAGATACTATCTCTTAAAAGGAACAATGTTGATTTGAAAAATGGTTATATCTATGTTGAAACATCAAAGAATGGTGAAAGCAGGACAATACCAATGAACGATATGTTACTTAGCCTGTTCAGGAAACTATTTACAGAAAGAAGAATTGATACAGACTATGTTTTTATTAATCCTGAAACGGGAACAAAATATCAAGATATCAAAAGAAGCTTTACCACTGCCTTAAGAAAAGCTCAGATTAAAGACTTCCACTTCCATGATTTAAGACACACCTTCGCTTCCCATCTTGTTATGTCTGGAGTTGACTTAACCACAGTTAAAGAACTTCTAGGATACAAAGATATAAAAATGACCCTGAGATACTCTCACTTAGCACCAGAACATAAACAGAAAGCAGTATCTGTTTTAGATAGCATTTTTACAAGACAATCACCAACAACAGGAGCCATTGAGAATAAATAAGCTGGAATAGCTGACACATTAACTGACACAATCAAGTAAATCTAAAAGATGAGCAAATACTATGCCTATAATGGCAATTATTAGCCTTTAACCAGAAACACCAAAAAATAGCTTAAACCATTGATAAATCTACCTTTGCAACAACTGACACAAAAACTGACACAGTTTAATTTTTGCATTCAGAAAGGCTTGATTTTACAATGGGCGATGCAGGGATTGAACCTGCGACCTCTTCCGTGTGAAGGAAGCGCTCTCCCACTGAGCTAATCGCCCAAATTTATTGAATAATATAAATTTTTAATCTCCTCTGTCAACCCTTCCTTATCAACTGTCAACGGAATCGTAACGGTTGATCTTTTCGCCACTTTAGAAAATAAGGTGTTTTCAAGATTTGAGATTGCTTTTACCTTATGTTCTGGTGACAGATGGCTATAATGCATTGTCATTTTGATGTCTTTGTATCCGAGAAGTTCTTTTACTACCGCAAGCTCTGTATTTTTCATAACCAGATAGCTTGCAAAGGTATGCCTTAAATCATGAAAATGGAAGTCTTTAATTCCTGCTTTTTTACATGCATTTTTGAATGCTTTTTTTACATCTGTATAAGGTTTTTTAGTTTCTGGATTGAAAAATACATAGGGGATTTCAGGATGTCTGGGAATACTAAATAACAACTTTTTTAATTCCTTTGAAATGGGAATTTCTCTTATGTCATTGTTTTTTGTTCTGTCAAGGAAAATGTAACCGTGTCTTAGATCAATTTGTTGCCATGTTAGGTTTAGTATTTATGATTTTCTCATTTCAGTAAGAAGTGCAGTTATGACGATTGACTTTAAGTGCTCTGCACAGACATTAATCAGTGTAAGACATTCTTCTTTTGAAAGATAGCGAAGTCTTTTATTCACATTTTTTAGTGGTTTTACCTTTCTAACCATACTTAAAACACTATCTGGGCACATGTTCCACGAAAACATTGCTTTCAAAATTACAAGATACTTGTTTACTGATATAGCACTGAGACCTTTGCTAATAAGATAACTCTGAAAACTATCTACAGCTTTGGTGTCAATTTCTGAAAGAGTTAGTTCTCCGAAAAATGGAAGTATCCATTTTTTGATAGCAGGATTGATACTTCTCTCAGAGTGGATTCTGCCATTTGCATAGTAGTAGTCGTAGTGATTGAAAAATTCAGAAAAAGTAATGTTGTTCTGGTTTTCAGGAAACCATTGATTCAGAATAATTTTTGCCTTGACTGTTTCGTAAATTTTTTCTGCCACTTTTCTGTCTGAGGTTATAGTGCTGTAATAAAAAATGCGTCCCTGGTGACGGATAACCATCCACCAGTTAGGGGGAGTCTTTTCTTCTGTAGAGTCCCATATTCTTTTTTACCTCCTTTTAATATGAGACCCTCCCAATAAAGCATAATCTTATCTAAGTTTTATTGGGAGGAATAAAGTCAAATTTGAAAAAAATAGAAAAATAAGTTTTTTAAGAAAATTTTGCCGATAAAACTACTTCAGAGTCCATCAGTAATAGAAGGATTAAACAAAAGGGGTGGGAAAAAATACATAAAGACAGAAGGACAAAACAGATATATTCTTGATGAATCTTTAATAAAAAGGGATATGGAATTTGATGGATACTATGCAGTGCAGAGTTCTGAAAACCTTAGTCCAGAACAAATCCTTTCAGCCTATCACAGTTTATGGAAGATAGAGGAATCTTTCAGAATAATGAAGCACACCATAGAGGTAAGACCTGTATATCACTGGACAGAAAGAAGGATAAGGGGGTATCTGGTAGTATGTTTTCTTTCCTTTTTATTTATGAGGATGTTAGAGTTTGCATTAAACAAAGATGTATCAACAGAAAGAATAAAGGAAGCTTTAAGGAGCATAACATTTACAGAGTTTAGTATAGATGGCAAGGAATACTATTTAAAGAATAAGATGGATAAGATAGAAAAGGCTCTATTTAGGGCATTAAAAATATCAGAACCAGCCCATATAACAGCCAAGGAAGAATTCGGAATCTAAAAATACAGGAAAAATCAAAGAATTACCAATCTTGTTGTATAAAAATTTGTATTTTTAAAAAATAAAATTTAATATTTTCAATAACTTACAAAATTAAGTTGATAAACTCAAGAAAAAAGAATCAATAAACATTAAAGAAACCCACACCTGAAAATTTAGAGAAAAAAACTTTGTTTTCTGAGATTCAAATGCAAAAAATGTATGATTGGCAAATTCTTTCTAAAACTATCAGGATCAGGGGAATGATTGGAAGAACTTATGTCCACTTTAGTCTTTTTTATTCTATAGGCAATCCTAACATTAAGATTTTTCAAATTTGATTTTCTATTCGATTCAATTCAAGAAAATAAACTTCATTCCCGGATTTTATTATGCCTATTTTACCTTTTTGGCTCCTTTTTACAGCATAAAGTGCTTTATCTGCTCTTTCTAATAATGAGTGGTACCCTTCATCAGTTTCGAAGGCTTCTGTTAATCCGATGCTTACAGAAAGCTTTTTAATAAATCTTATTTCATTAATACACCTTAATATTCTTAACGCAACAATTTCAGCATCTTTTATTGAAGTATTTGTTAACACAATTAAGAATTCATCACCACTTAATCTCCCAGTTACATCTGAAGCACGTATGTTCGCTTTTAAGCAATTTGATATTTTTATTATGGCTTCATCACCACTTAAATGACCGAAGTTATCATTTATTTCTTTTAGGTGGTCTATATCTACATATATTACAGAGAAGATTTGTTTATATCTTCTCCAAAGCGTGAAAGTTTTATCCAAAAAATTTTCCATAAATTTTTTGTTATAAAGTTTAGTTAATGAATCAAGAATGGCAGTCCTTACAAATTCTAACTTTGTTATATTTATAATGCTTTCATAAAAAAGTCCGCCTAATGGAATATTTCCATAACTTCTTAAATATACTTCGAAATCAAGAGTTATTGTATCTATATTAGCTTGTTTATGATAAACTGGGCATTTTATATTTTTTTGATAACATGGAGAATCAAATCCATAGATAATTTTATAGCATTTTTCGCCCCTGACATCTCCAAGCATATTTTGAGCAGTTGTATTAAGAGCTAAAATATTGTAATAGTTGTCGACAATAATACATGGAATAAGATTTTTTATATCTTCTATTTCTGAAAAATTCATTTTTTATTATCATATCATTTCATTTTTTACAAAATTTTTTCAACTGAAAATTTTTATCCTGAAATTGCCTATTTTCTTTTTCCTTAAAGGTTTTCCTGCAGTGTATGTAAATACATTGGAGTCGTCTTTATTTGGACTGTATCCCAAACTTCTTTTACTTCTATAAAAATAAAATTTCATTTGCTTTTTTCTTTTGATAGAGTTTTTTAAGGATTTCCCGTGCGATGTTACAAAATGGAATAATTTTTTCTCAGATTTTTTGGGTTTTAGGCTCTTTTTAATTTGTATTTTTACTATTTTTGTGTGAAAGTCAACATTATTCCACGGTTATTATAAATCAGTCTATCAATAAGATGTTTCCTTAAAAATTGTTCTCACATTTTTACACAAAATTTTTTAAAGATATGAAATAGATAGTGAGAGTATATAGATTTTTCTTTATTTTTTAAATATTTACAATCGGGGCGAGTGGATTTGAACCACCGACCCCCTGCTCCCAAGGCAGGTGCGCTATCCAAGCTGCGCTACGCCCCGATAACTTTTTAATCTAATAAAAATATCTGAAAAAAGTCAAATTGTTAAGCTCAATAAAAATTTAGTATTATATATTCAACAAACTTTAAGGAGGTATACGATATGTTAGAAAATATTAAATGGCTTGGACACGATACTTTTAAAATTGTCGGAGAAAAAGTTATTTATACTGACCCATTTCAGATAACTCAACCAGACAAGGCAGATATTATTCTTATAACCCATGAACATTATGATCATTTCAGTCCAGAGGATATTAAAAAGATTTTGGATCCTGATACTGTCGTAGTATTACCAAAGGATTGTGCTGGAAAAATAAAAGCTAAGGAAATTGTTGTTAAACCTGGTGATAAAGTCACAGTTGAGGGTATAGAAATCGAAGTTGTACCTTCATATAATACAAATAAAAAATTTCACCCTAAAGAAAAAGGTTGGGTTGGATACATCTTTAAGGTATCTGGAAAGAGATTTTACATCGCTGGTGATACTGATTATATTCCTGAGATGAAAACATTTAAAGATATTGATATTGCATTATTACCTGTTTCAGGTACTTATGTTATGGATGCTAAAGAAGCTGTTCAGGCAGCTCTTGATATCAATCCTAAAATTGCCATACCAATGCACTATGGAAGTATTGTAGGTTCAGAATCAGATGCTAAATATTTTGCTGAAGCATTAAAAGGCAAAATAGAAGTTGTTATACTAAAACCAGAGAGGTAACTTATTATGGAATTTACAGCGGAAGAAATAAAAAAAATAATATCTTCAAAAATATCAGAAGTAGGAACAGAGATAGTTATTTATGATGAAGTAGAATCTACTAACAGCCTTGCCTATGAACTTATTAAAAAAGGATATCCATCCGGTACAGTTGTTATAGCTGACAGGCAAACAAAGGGGAAGGGGAGGTTAGGAAGAAAATGGATTTCTCCAGAAGGAAAAAATCTTTATATGAGTATTGCTATAAAGCCTAATATTACACCTAAATATGCTACTTTAATAACCCTTACAAGTGCTGTTGCCTGTACTACTGCATTGAGAAGATATGCGGAAATACCTGTAATAATTAAATGGCCTAATGATATGCTTGTTGATCATAAAAAAGTTGGTGGGATTCTTACGGAGATGAAGATAGAGGGTGAACGAATTAAAGCAGTTGTTGTTGGTATAGGGATTAACGTAAATATGGCTGAAGATGATATCCCAGAAGAGATAAAAGAGATTGCTACATCTTTGAGAATCTGCAAAGGAGAAGAATTTTCCAGAGCCATGTTAGCATCGGAAATAATAAAAGAGTTTGATAAATGGTATCAGTTGCTTGAAAAGAAAAACAGAAAAACAATAATAGATAGATGGATGCAATTAAGTGGCACTATTGGTAAACAGGTTAAAATCGTTCTTACTGATAGAGAAATAAGAGCTGTAGCAGAAGCAATAGATGAAGAGGGTAGATTGATTGTTAGACTGCCTGATGGAACATATGAAAAAATAAGTGCTGGAGATGTTACTTTACTTAGGGATAAGGAATGTTAATCGGAGTTAAAATTGGTAATTCCACTTTCAAAACTATTGAATTTGAAAATCCAGAAAATAATAATTTTTCAATATTATATCAATGTTCTTTAGATAAATTAGATTGGATTGTTCTGGAAAGAATAATAAAATTCAAAATTTCTGCATTTAAACCTGATTGTATTATATGTTCTGTTGTCCCTTATATTTCCGAAAGATTTTTCAGCGTATTTAAAGACCAATTTAATAGAATTTTTAATATAAACAGCAAATTAAGAACTGGACTTTTATTAAAAGTTAATAATCCAGAAAAATTTGGCAGTGATCGATTGACATGTTGTGTATCTGCCTATGAATTATTTAAAGAAAATATTGCTATCGTTGATGCAGGAACAGCTACAACAATTACTGTTGTTACAAAAAATGGTGAAATTCTTGGTGGTGCAATAATGCCAGGGATAGAAATGATGAATTATTCATTACATGAAAAAACAGCTCTTTTGCCGATAGTAAATCTTTCTGATTCTGTATACCCTCTTGGTAGTGATACAGATTCAGCCATAAGAAGTGGAATTATTTTAGGAACTATTTATGGTATAAAAGGAATCATAAAGGAAATTGAACAATTTCTAGATATTAAACTGAAAATTATTCTCACAGGAGGGAATGCAGAATTAATCGAGAAGCACATAAATTTTCCATATGATTATTTACCACATCTTGTATTTGAAGGTATGAGATTGATATACTTAAAAAACATAAAAAATTAGGAGGGTGTTATGAAGTTTCAAAAAATTCTTTTACCAACAGACTTTTCTGATGAGTCATTGTATGCACTTTCTTATGCAGCAGACCTTGCAAAAATGTTTAATGCAAAATTATATCTTCTTCATGTTATTTATGATATTGAAAAAGCATCAAATCTACATATTCCTCATCCATCAATTACAGAGCTTTATAAGGATTTAGAAGCCCATGCAAAGAGAAATTTGGATTCCTTTGGAATTGATATGGTTGAAGGATTAAAGGATGTTGAGACTGTTGTAAAACGAGGGATACCCTATGAAGAAGTTATTAAATTTGCATCCGAAAATGGTATTGACTTGATAATAATTGGTACTTTGCCAAGAAGTGGTGTTGAAAGATTTTTTGTTGGAAGTACAACTCAAAGGATTATAAGAAATGCACCTTGTCCTGTGCTTGTGGTAACTAAAAAATAATAACTATGGATTATGAAGTTTTAGTTGTAGGTGGAGGGCCTGCTGGTTCATCCGCCGCAATTTTTCTTTCAAAAACAGGCATTACTTCATGTTTAATTGAAAAAAATTTACAGTTTGACAAGCCCTGTGGAGGAGGAATTCCCTCTGCAGGGTTAAAAGATCTTGATTTATTAGATGAAGTAAAGAAGGAATTGAGTTTTAATATTTTAAAAAAAATAAAAATTGTACCCCCATTTTCTTCTCCCATTGAGGTTTCTTTTAAAGGTGGTGAACTTTTTATTTTTGAAAGAAAAGAATTTGATTCTTTTTTAAGAGGATTGGCTAAAAAAAGCGGTGCTGATATATTAGAAGGAGAATTAATAAAAATAGAGAAAGGCAAAAATAATATAGAATCAACAATAAAAACAAAAGCAGGAGATGTTAAAAAAATATATTCAAAATATGTTATTGCCGCAGATGGAGTTAATTCAAGGGTATGTTCTCTCATAGGAATAAAAAAAACTCAATATTTTTGGACTGTAAGTTTTCACATGCCTAAATTAGATATTAATCCAGACAGCCCATGTGAATTCTGGTTTGGTAGCTCCCATGCTTCTTATTTTTATTCATGGGTTTTCCCAGGAAAAGATTATTTTTCTGTTGGCACAGGTGCAGAAAAAGTTACTCTCCTTAGAGGCTTCATAGAAAATTTTGTTAAAAAGCGATTTCCTTCAATTTCTACTTTAAAGGATTTTAAATTAAGAGTCTATAAAATACCTCGCTGGAGCAAAAGAAAATTTTTTAAAGATAACATTATTTTTTGTGGAGATTGTCTTGGGTTAGTAATGCCTGTTTCTTTTGAAGGAATTTATTATGCAATGAAATCAGGACAGTTTGCTGCTGAAGCAATCAAAAAGAAAGATTTAACTCTTTATGAAAAACTCTGGAATGATAGATTCGGAAGACAATTTTATATAATGAAAAAGTTTCAAGACTACATGTTTGGAAATGATGAAAGAATTGATCAATGGTTAAACATCCATAGAGACCCTAATATTCAAGAGATTGCAATGGCTTTATGGCTAAGAAAAGAAAAAGGTAACCATTTAATTCCTCTGTATTTCAAAGCCTTCGGATCTTTTATTTCAAGAATATTTAAGAAACACATCTCTAACAGTTAAAATAAATATGTGAAAAGGGCAATTGTTTATTCTTTAATCTTCCACATTTTACTTTTTACTCTGCTGACTTTTGTTCAAAAGAATGTAAAAACAAAGGAGTCTTTGCCAGAACCAATTTCGATTTTAATATTACCACAAAAACCAGATACCATGGAGCAACTAAAACCAAAATCTGTTCCGAAGAGCTTAGAAAGAATACATCCTTTAAAATTGGACAGACAGCCTAAAACTTTATCTTCTATTCCAAAGGGACAATACGGAACTGAAGAGATAAAAAAGGAATCGGCTAAAGAAAATATAAATCAAACATTTAAAGAAAATGTTCAATCTAAAAATTTAAAAAAAGAACCTGATATTTTTGATAAAGATATAATTGCTAAACTATCCAAACACCAAAAAGGAAAAGATGAAGAGATTGAAAGTTCAAAGGGTTTGAGTTTTTCAGCAAAGGAATTCAATGACTGGGGTTATTTGCAAAGATTAAAGGAAAAAATAGAGCGAGTATGGCAGTATCCTCCACAGGCAGCAGAAAGA
>NZ_MAVV01000062.1 GCF_001707915.1 Thermodesulfovibrio sp. N1
TCTTCTTTTCCTTTTTCAAGAAATTTACTTTTGAATGTTATATATTTTTTTCTTCTTGATTTTTAGGTTTATCTGTTTTTTCTTCCAAGAGTTCCTTACTTACTGTACATGACAATCCATCAATACTTATTTCGTGCTCACCTATTTTGAATTGTAATTCTCCCTCTCCCTTTTCAACATTTTTCAGATTAACATCTATTCCTTTTTCAGATAAAAATAATGTAAGTTTTTTTGCTTCATCATCATAATTGTGATCCTCAATCCACCACTCATCATATCCAAGCTTGTCAATGTCTATCGTAAAGGAAACCTTAAAGAATGATTTCTGTTCCTCTTTATTGACTGGATTAGGATTGGCTCCACATCTGGAAGCAAGGTCATGATTGGCGTTAAACTGCATATCACCTTCCCATGTCTCAAGTGCAATAGCTTTTGTAATACCAACAGGAGCTTTTCGGGTGATGCTCTGTTGGCCGCTTATTGTAAACATATAACCAAAGGCATCAAGTTCAGCATGTGTTAGAATATTTTGAGTTGTTAAATCAAATTGAACTACTCTATTATCACCTGCTCCAGATTCAAAACATACAGCTGAAGTCCAATCATCTTTATAAATTCTTGAGAGGGTTTCAAATAGATAATGTCTTTCTGCAACTCTTGATAGATAACTGAAGGTCTTATTTCCAAACCGTGTAAGTTTCTTAATTGACGGAATATTACCTCCAAGTTTTTCATCCCTATTTAATGCCGATGCCTCAAAAATCAATGTAAGTGTTATTGCACTTAAATCTTTCAGATTGTCATTTTTATTCATTTCTAACCTCCTCCTTTATTCTTCTGTTGTTATAAACCCACTTAAAAATGCATAAATAAAAGCCCTGAATTGGTTTATATCATACTTTGGTTTTAATGCCTCTATCAATTCTTGAGGAATTTGAGCATTTTTTATAGTAAAAATTCTCATTAACATACCAATAACAGCTTCTCTTTTTCCCAGCCTGGCTAGCTCCAGCATACGCAATGCTTCCTTGTTTATAGCATCTTTTATTGATTTGTTATTTTGGGCAATTCCATATCCAACGCGTTTCAAATTTTCAATTAGGAAATCTGGTTCACTTTTCTGTAAGTCCTTTAATAACCCTCTTACTATCTTAATCTCACTTGTTTTTGTGCCGCCCTTTTCAAGTTCTTCTTTAACACATTCGAGTGCCTTAATAAAATCCTTCAACTTTTCAAACTTAATAAACAGTGATAGTGTCTTTTGTAAATCTTCTATCCAGCTAAAATCATCCGGGGTTATTTTCTGATAAAGTTCGTCAAGTTTGTTATTAATGTCATTGTAAATATTCATATCATCACCTCTCGACTTATTATAGAGTTTATTCTTGTATATAGTTCAGGAAGAATATTTGAAAGAATCTTTAAACTTTTAGTGTCTTTGTTTCTTAATTGTGAGAGATATTTATCATTAAATGCGTTTGTTTCTGTAATTGAATATCTTAGGATTTTATGCGAAAGGGTAAGTAGATGAGAAAATTTTCCATTAAGGATAATTTCCAAAATCAGAGGCTCTTTTGTTGCACTAATAAGGCTTGCAATATCTTTTTGAAGCAAAAGGCGCGATATCTCATAAGGCAGTGAATAATATTCTATTTCATTACCCCTTTTAATCACCATCTCAATGTTCATTATGCTCCATGCCCCTAAAGTTACAGCAACCTTCTGTGCAAGTTCTATAAAACTAATTCCTAATATCTGTCGCACCTGATAGCCTTTGCTCTTACTGAATATCTGTTCTACAAATTTATTTAGATGCCACATTATTTTGAAGGATGGTGCATTTATAAAGATTTGTCCATTTTGTGTTTGAGCACTCTCAAATGGGATATGATGATGTATTATAAGATAAGCACAAAGCGGACATATTGATATTGAATAGTTTAGATTCCAAAAGGAATTCGGAAATTCTCCTTTTGAAGGTCCTATAAGACTGTTATGTATTACTTGTATATTTGAAGTTATTCGCTCTGCAATCTTTTTTGTTTTATCATTAAACTGTGAGAAATCAATCGAAAAGTTTCGTGAACAAATACCACATGCTATGCCTTCCTCTTTTATATTGCTAAGATTTTTTGAATAATCCTCAAAGGCTGATTCCTCTCCTGATTGAAGATAGTTGGGATAACGTTTGTTTTTTCCAACAAGTGGAAGTTCTTTTTCTCCTTTATGTTTATTATACCCTTTATAAAAGGCTACACTCTCTGAAAAAATTCCCCGTTCAATTGTTACCGTTCCATTGTCACTTAACCATTTATCAATAACTTCTTCACCTTTGCCATATGCAATAACTCTCAAAAACCCAATCACTGCTGCATTATACAGCCAGTTTGCTGGATACAATGTTATAAATTTATTCATACCAACTCCCCCAATATCTCTTTCACCCACATTGGCAATTCTGGGTAGTCTTCAAAGTTTAAAAGGTTCCCAAGATAGATTTTGTAAGATTGGGTAGGAAATTTTTTTTCAAAGTCATTAGCAGTGCCACCAGCAAGATAAAAATCTGTGCAAATGTTTTGAACTTTAAGGGCTAATTCAAAGAGTCTTTCCATTTCTTTATCCAAAATTTAACTCCTCTTTTTGTATCAGGATATTTAAGGGCTATTTTATATACTTTATCGGGATACATTTCATAAATCTTTCTAATCTCCTCAAAATTGCCATATTTAAGAACTCTTCTTATTAAAATCTCAAGGGGTGCTATATCTTCATATTCCCATAGATAAATTTTAAATTCTTCAGGAATTTTTACCTTTTCTTCATAATCCCATTTAATTCTCTGAATTATTCTCTCTTTCTTCATACTCCGCCTTAATTTAACTTTCCAAAATGAAACATAAAATATTTTTTTATCTTACTCCAATCGGTCTTTTTTATCATCATCAAATCAGGCTCATTATCAGCATCATCAAAAAAAACAAGTGCTTTATGAATAATGAGAGGATTGAATTTGCCATATTTTTTTGTAAAAAGTTTTATCAAATCATTTATAGATAGGTTTAATGTATTTATAATGAAATAAAGGTCTACAAAATCTTTTTTACTTCCTCTTTGAATTATAGAGAGCACTTTCATTGCCCCAATATCCTCAAGGGAGGCGACCTTTACAATTTCAAGATTATTTAGTGGTTTCAAAAGGGGATAGGGGTAGTGAAAGAATGAAACCTTTATATCTTCAATGGTGGTATAAATAGTGTTATTATTTAAATGTGAGGTCTCAAATTGGTTAAACAATTCTTTAAAGTTCCTGAAATCAAAAATCTTATTGGTAAAAAAATCAAGGTCAAGAGATTTCCTGTGTCTCAAATAATAATATACAGCAGTTCCACCCGCAAGATAAAACTCGCCTAAATTTAGAAAGTCTGAAATCTTTAGTATTACCTTTTTATGTTGAAGTTCAAGTTTTTTTAATTCCATAATAGATTTGCCAGAAATTTAAAGATTTTTTTGACAAGAGCTTTTTCGCTTTTTCACTTTTTATAAACTCTTTGATCTTTTCATCGGATACTGCATTTCTAAAAACCTCAAACTGATCGGGGTCTGCAAGCTCAAGAACCCTTGAAATAACAAAAGCAGAATCAAGATGTTTTTTTACTGATTCGATTTCATAATCCCAGAAAAGAGGCTTAAGTTTGTTAAATTTGGTACGGGTAACAGTCTCTTTTTTTGTTTTCATCTCTTTATACCACCTCTACCATGCCAAATCCCTGACCTGTTCTTAATCCAATGCCAATTTGATAAAGCATTTTTAGGTCTTCGGGTTCACCTTTAAGTTTAAAACAGCCTTCAAAGCAAGTTAGCATCATATAGGGTTTGCCGGTCTTTTCTCTAAAGCCTTTTAAGGTGTGCTTAACAACTTGTTTTCTGATTTTTAGGGGCTCAAATTCTAATTCTCCTTTTACCCCTTCTCCTCTAATATCCTTTAAAATTCTACTGTGAATAGCATTAAATTGTTCATTAAAATATTCAATATCTGAGTCTATAGGAAGTATCGGGTTTTCTTTTGAGTCTTCAATAAGTATTGGTGAGTTTGTTTTAAATATTACTTCATCAGTTAGTATTCTTCTCTCATTTAGCATAAATATTCTGTTTAATTTCAAGGATATGCCGTTTCCAAAATCAAATTCTTTTATCTCAAGCAGTCCATTATAAAGGTTTACTATGAATTGATAATCAAAGGAACTTATGTAGAAATTTATATAACTGTTTTCAGGAAAGTAAAAAACTATGTCTTCAATCTCTATGCCTTCATCGATAACTATTTTTTCTTTTTTTACGGTTTTTTCTTTTGGCATAGAGATGCTGAAGCAGAATGGTTTGGCTATTTTTGATCTTTTTACAGCTTCTTCAGGATAAAGACTTTTTTTATAGTTAAAATCAGATTTTCCGAGAGCCTCCTTTATGAGAGATATAAATCTGTGTCTGTAAAGAATAGGAAGTTTTGGAATTTTATAAATTATACCTAATCTCAAGATATCTCCAGTTCAATTTTAATACCTATACGTTCCCACGGGTCATCATCAATTTTAAGCCATGTAATTGTTGTAAGAAGTTTTTCTCCTCTGTCAAGCATCTGTGAAATTACAGAGTTGTCTACTCTTGGAACATATCCAAGTTTCCATTTCTTCCAGTAAATCTCTATTGCATTTTCATCATAGGGATTTGTGGGTTCCCTTTTTAAAACAAGCTTGTCATTTTCCTTAAGTTTTTGCCATACCTTTTCACCGTCATAGTAGCTAAAACCAGCTACAACTGTTTCAAGAAGGAGGACTCTTTCTTTTTCAGAAGATTTTTTAAAAAATGGAAGCGTAAATGGGAAGAATAAAAGGGATTTTATGAAACTTCGCCGTTCCATATTCCATTTTATCCTTTGTTTTTTTCTATGTCAATATCTTTTACAAGAAATACCTTTAGATTACTACTTTCTTGAGAGATTTTGTCATTCTGCCCTTAGCTTTGTTCAAAACCAGTGATGGAAAAGGAGGAGCCCCTTCGGCTTCGCCTCAGGGTGACAATATGAGGGTCATTCTGAGGGAGCATAAGCGACTGAAGAATCTCCTCCTTTTTTTCCATATCCAGAGAATAATGAGACATTCCTCGAGGCATTGAACCCCTCGTCAATATGAACAAAAGTAAATTAACTAAATATTTTCAACCATTTCCCAAACACCGCAGGGGCATATTCCAACACAGAATCCACAAGCGATGCATTTGTTTTCATCAACCAAATATTCATATCTTCCATCTGACTTTTCAACTCTGATTATTGCACCCCAATAACAGGTCATCTCGCACATATGACAGTCTCTGCAAGAACCACAAGACAGACACCGCTCTGCTTCTTGTTCAAGAGATGAGACAGCACGACATCTTTCATAATAGTCAATTTTGATTTTTTCATAAGGTATTCTTGCTCTTAAATCTCTTGTAACAGGAGCATGCATCAATTCTCCATGTAAATATTGAGCAAGGATTCTTCCATGACCAACTGCATGGGTTACAAGTCCTAATCCTGTAACATCTCCGATAGCAAAAACCTTAGGATTTGATGTCTGGAAAAATTCATTTATAACAATCCATCCCTTCTCAGTATGAATCTGTGGTGGAACAAAATCTAAGTTAGGCATATCTCCAATTGCCATAATTACAAAATCAGCATCCAGAGTAGTTCCATCTTTAAAATAAATTTTCTTTTCCTCTGGAACATACTTTTCTGTGAATTTAGGCCATAGTATTTCAACACCCTTTTGCTGTGCCTGTTCGAGCTCTGATCCAAAGGCTGCTGGTTTTTGAATATCAATGGCAGTTACTTTTGATGCACCACATAAATAAGCTTCAACTGCTGCATCCATCCCAACATTTCCAGCACCAATTACAACAACCTGCTTGTCTTTAAGATTAAAAGTTTTTCCTTCGTTTATTGCTCTTAAAAATTCATAGGCTGAAATTGTGTGTTCAGAACCAGGAAATGGAATCTTCCTTGGCTTATGGGCTCCTACTGCTATTACAACAAATTCATATTCTTTACATATTTTTTCAAAAAGTTTCTTTGTCACCGGAGTATTAAGGCGAATATCTGGCACAACTTCTTTAAATCTCTCTATCTCCATGTGAAGAATTCTTTTATCAAGTCTATGTTCTGGAATACAGAGTTCTATTTTACCTCCAATTTTATCTGTTGCTTCAAATATTGTAACAGAATGACCTTTAAGTGAAAGTTGCCATGAAACAGACATTCCAGCAGGTCCTGCACCTATTACTGCAACTTTGTGCCCTGTTGTTTCTGCCTTTTTTGGAGGTGGAAGCAAAGCAGATGCTTTACCAAATTCTTTTACAGAAATTGGTTCATCAATTTTTCCACGTGTACATGCCTGCATACAGAGATTAGGACAAATCATACCACATACTGTGGCAGGAAGAGGGCTATACTCAAGCACCATTTCAAGAGCTTCTTTTACTTTGCCAAGTCTTATTAATGCTGTTCTTTTATGAGTTGGAATATGAGTAGGGCAACTATAAGCACAAGGAGGTGCATATTTTTCATTTGCCCAAATAGGTTTAAACCTACGATATTTACCAGTAACTATGTAAGGTATAACAGTTGGTTCATGGTCAATATATTCTGCAAAAATTCCTCCCTGCCCAACTTCCTTTTCCCAGTAATTTTTCCTGAATTCTTCCATTTCTATCTTAAACCATCTTTTCCTTCTTCTCTCCTGTGGTGTATAAGGAACAAGCTTACGCCATTCATTAGGATTTTTAGTGAGTTCATGATAATGCTCCATTCTATCTATTGCTGTAAGAAAGGGATTCAAGTTTTCTGTAAGCCACTGCCAATCCTGTTCACTTAATTCAAGCAGTTTTACATCTCTTTCGGAGTAGCCATCAATTCTTCCACGAAAGTAAATAACTCCACCAACCATTCCAACACAGGGTCTGTATCCCAGCACTGTTCTTGAATTCCTTGGATTAACTCCGCAGATAACTGCAATACCGCCTGCTTTAAACTCCGCAAAAGAATCTCCCACATCACGGAAATACCATGACTGAGGGGGATCAAATCTTGGATTATGCTTAGTCATTGTATCACAACGAGCACCACCACTTCCCTGAACATAAAGAATTCCTTGTGCAGCTGCATTCCAGGCTCCGTTTGTAGCATCTCCTAAAACTGTAATCTTTGCCCCACAGTTAAGCCAGCCTACATCATCAGAAACTCCACCCTTTACAACTATCTCTGTTCCAAACATGCCCATTGAGCCACATCTTTGTCCTACAGGTCCCTCTATTGTAATTTTTACATTTTCCCCTCTTGGATATATTCTTCCACCAATTCCATGTTGTCCATCAGCATAAATGTGAAGATTCCTTGCACCTTCACGAACAGCTTCCTGAATATACTCCTCGAGAATCCTTGAAGGAATCCTTTTTCCTTTAACATTTCCGTAAATAATAACAGATTTTTGATCAACTCTCTTTACAACCTCATCATAGGGAATGAGGGTTTCATGTAAACCAATTTTTGGTATTTCTTTTTGTATTGTTTTTTTAGCAGGCATAGCTTATCTCCAACCTTTCTGCCATTGCTTTATCATCTATACTCAATCCATCAGACATTCCAATTGGAAGCTCTGTGCTTCTTCCCATAGGTGCGAATATTTTGCGCAACTCCACATCTGCAGATTTAATTACTTCCACAAGTCTTTCAGCTACTTTATCAGGATCAAGACGCCTGTAAAGCTTGGGGTCTTGAGTTGTTATTCCTCTTGGGCATTTTCCTGTATTACAAATATTACATCTATTATACTCATCACCAAGACAATCAGCGGTAGCTTGCATTATGTATTTTCCAACAGCCACTGCTGAAGCACCAAGCATAATAAGCGCGGCTGTATTTGCTGCAAGATTACCTTTTTTACCAATTCCACCTGCTGCAATTAAAGGAAGCTCATTCTGTTTACCCTGTTTTACAAGATCAAGATAACACTCTCTTATGTTAGATGCAATTGGATGCCCCATTTTATCAAGGGATACATTGTATGCTGCTCCTGTGCCCCCATCTTCTCCATCTATACATAAAGCTGCTGCATAGGGATTTCTTGCAAGATTATTTAAAACAGCCTTTGCTGTCTTAGTGCCTGAAATTTTAGGATAAACCGGAATTCTAAATCCAAATGCCATTGACATTGACTGAATCATTTTCATAACAGACTCTTCAATTGAGTATTTTGTTTGATGAGTTGGAGGAGATGGTAAATCAACATATTTAGGCACACCTCTGATTTCAGCAATAAGTTTTATAACCTTTGGAGCCATTAAAAGTCCTCCATCACCTGGCTTTGCTCCCTGACCGTATTTTATTTCAATTGCTGCTGGGTCTTCTGTCATATACGGTAAAGCATGAAGGATGCTGTCCCATCCAAAATATCCAGAGGCAATTTGTAAAATAAAATATTTCACATATCTTGATTTGAGCAATCTTGGCGGGAAACCTCCTTCACCAGAACACATTACAACAGGAATTCCTTCAACTTCATTTAAATAGGCAACTCCCATGGCAAGTCCTTCCCACATTGGTGGTGAAAGTGCACCAATTGACATACTCCCAATCATTATAGGAAATATTTCTCTTACAGGAGGAATAAACTTTCCAGAAGATTTATCAACAACCAATCTTCCATCTTCAACCTTCAGGGGTAACTCCTCAGGTGGAAGAATTCTTCCTATGTAAGAACGAACTCTAAATTCATGTCTTCCAGCATCCAAAGCAGGATCTGTAAGCATTGAAATTCTTGTAAATTTGAGTCTGTCAAGGGTTGATGCTCCTGGGTCATTTCTTCTTCCACCTCTTTTGTATCCCTCTCCACCACGATTTTTATAAAAAAGAAACTTATTCTGAGGATTATACTCTGGCTCTATAGCATTATTTGGACAAACAAGAGAACACATTGCACATCCTGTGCAGTAATTTTCAATATTGTCAACCTGTTCAATTACATGAATTATTCTTCTTACAGGTCTTGGTTTTGGAGTATCTCCTCCTGATTCAATAACTCTCATGTATTTTACTGCAGGCTTAATTGCACCATTAGGGCAGACTGCTGTACACTGTCCACATCTTTTGCAACGGTCTTCTCTCCAGCGAATTATATAAGGAAACTCCTTTATTGTTAATTTATGATTGAAATCAAGCCTTAACCCTGTAGCTGGTTCCA
>NZ_MAVV01000063.1 GCF_001707915.1 Thermodesulfovibrio sp. N1
CAAAGGCTTTCAATGTAAGTGTAAACGAGCTTCCTCTGTCATTGATTCTTTCATGGTTTGAGCAAAAAGCTGTCGCTATTCTTACTACTTTGCTTTATCTCGGCATTAAAAACATCCGTCTTGGACCAAGTCTTCCAGCCTTTGTAAGTCCTAATGTTTTAAAGGTTTTGGTTGAAAATTTTGAAATTAAACCAATAAAAACTGTCGATGAAGATTTAAAAGAAATACTCGGATAAAGAAATCAGCCTGCTACAGGGAAAATTTTATTCCTTGAAGCAGGCATTTTTTTCAAGAATCGGAAGCCATTGAGATTTAAAAATTTGAAACTCTCCCTTTTTAATAGCCTCTCTCATTTTTCTAAAAAACTGACAATAAAAATAGAGGTTATGGATTGTATTTAACCTCATTGAAAGTATTTCTCTACACATATATAGATGTCTCAGATAGGCTCTTGAATAGTTTTTACAGGTATAGCAATCACAGGCAGGATCTAAAGGTAATGGGTCTTCTTTAAATTCAGTTCTTTTTATGCTAATTCTTCCTTGAGAAGTAAAAAGTGTTCCATTTCTGGCATTTCTCGTAGGCATTACACAATCAAACATATCAATACCCCATTCAACAGCATATAAAACATCCATAAGATCACCTACGCCCATTAAATATCTTGGTTTATCTTCTGGCATGACTGGTGCCATGTTTTTTATTATTTGATACATTTCTTCCTTAGGTTCTCCAACACTCAATCCACCTAAGGCATATCCATCAAATCCGATTTTTAAAAGTTCTTTTAGTGCTTTATTTCTTAACTCAATGTAAAATCCGCCCTGAACAATGCCAAAAATAGCCTGAGAGGTTTTATTTTTTTCAAAATGCTCCTTACATCTCTTTGCCCATTCTGTTGTTAGTTGAAGGGATTTTTCTACATACTCTTTTTCTGATGGATAGGGAATACATTCATCAAGAACCATCATTATATCTGAACCTAAAGCTTGCTGGATTTCAATAGATTTTTCAGGAGTCAAAAAATGCAAACTGCCATCAAGATGAGAACGAAATTCTACTCCTTCTGTATTAATCTTTCTTAAAGAGGACAGACTGTAAATCTGAAAACCTCCACTGTCAGTTAAAATTGGTAGTTTCCAGTTTATAAATTTATGAATTCCACCAAGTTTTTTAATGATTTCATGCCCAGGTCTTAAATAAAGATGATAGGTATTTGAAAGAATTATTTCATAACCTATCATTGAAAGCTCTTCAGGAGTCATCGCTTTTACTGTTCCATTTGTACCAACAGGCATAAAACATGGAGTATGGACAACTCCTCTCTCGCTTTCTATTATACCTGCCCTTGCATAGCCATCTTTTTTTAAAATTTTAAATTGCATTTAATATTTTAGCAGTTTCATTTATTAGAGAACAAAGAATTGTCGATAGAAAATTAATGTCTTGAGCAATTCTGTCATTCCCTCGCTTGAGTCAAGGCAATGTCTGAGTCTCTTTTCCCATCATCCTGAGCCTTTCCTCTGTAATCCTTAGCATTAGCGAAGTGAAGAATCTCATCCTTTTCAATGAGATTCCTCGGGGGATTGACCACCTCGGAATAACAAAAAAGGAGGAGACTTCTGCTTCGCCTCAGAGCCTGCCCTGAACGAAGTGAAGGGGTAACAGAAAAGAGTATCATCTGTATTTGCAAAAGAAAACTTTTTATCAAACAGCAATTTAAAAAAATAAAGCAGAATTCATCCAATTAAATTTTCAATGTGCAAATTTTGCAAAGCAGTCTCACCAATTTTATCTTTGGTCAACTCATTTAAATAGGGCAGTATACCTAAAAAGGGTATATCTAATAACTCATTGAGAATATCGGGATTGGTTTTTTCTGAAATATCATTTTTGACTGTAGTTGAATAATTTATAATAAATCCTTTTATAGGAATTTTTTTGCTTTTTAAAGCCTCAACTGTAAGCAATGTATGGTTTATTGTGCCAAGAGTTGGACGAGTAACAATAATGACCTCTAATTCCATATCTTTTATCAAATTTCTTACAAAATATACCTTCTCAGCTTTCTTTTTTTGCTCTTTAAGTATTGGCACCATTAATCCACCCACACCTTCAACTATTAGATAGTCATATTTTTTCTTAAGATTTTCAAAGGCTTTGAATATTCTTTCAAGGTCAATCTTCATATCTTCAAGTCTTGATGCAACAAGAGGACTAACTGGGTTTTCAAATTTTACAGGAGTAACAATCTCTAGAGAATCATTCATTTCAGCCATATCTCTTAAAAACATTCCATCAGAGGGAAGTAAAACCCCGTCTTTATTTAAACATCCTGTCTCAATTGGTTTCATTGCTCCAACTTTTAATCCCTTCTTGATAAAAGTTCTCAAGATTGCAGCGCTTACAATGGTTTTACCAACCCCTGTATCGGTTCCTGTGATAAAATATCCAGATTTCATAGTAATTCCTCCTTATTAGAGAATATTATCGTTATATGGTATAATGTTGTATAGATTAAAGGCAAGTAAAAGGAGGAAAACTGTGTTAAGATTCGAAGAATTACAGATGAGATTAATGGATGCAGCAAAGAATTATCTCGATGTATATGAAATGTCTACATTGGTTGAACAGTATTCATTAAATAAAGAGAGTAGATTATCAATGACATTACCTGAACTTAAGCCACCCTATCCACTTTCAGCTACAATAACATTCTCTTACGATGCGGAGCAGACAAGTTTCTCACTTACTTTTGATGACGAAGAAGTTGATGAGGAAGAGGATTTTACAGATATAGTTGAGATAGATGTAACAATCCATCTTCCCTTTTTGGAAGGATATAATAATGTTTCAGATCTTTTTGAAGAAATAGTCAATGATAATCCAGATCTTGATCCTGTTTTAATAAAAAAGGAATTTTTTAGAAAAGATATGATGAATGGAGAAGAATACGAGATTATTTACTCATACATAATTGGTGGGGAAGAATTAAAGGATCCGGAATTTTATGAAGAATTGTTTTTTGACTTAAGCAATATCTTAAGAGGTATTTATGAGAAGACAAGATTTTTTATAGAGATGTCATGGTATAGGGAGCAAGAAGATGATAATTTTTAATCAAATAGAAACAGTTCTTTTAGATATGGATGGTACAATTTTGGACAAATACTACGATGATTACTTCTGGGAGATATTAGTTCCTAAAAAATATGCAGAAAAAAATGCTATATCCTTCGAAGAAGCTCAGAAAATTTTGTTCTCAATGTATAAAGCAGAAGAGGGAACATTAAACTGGACTGACATTGATTTCTGGTCAAAAATGACAGGAATTGATATTTTTAGCTTAAAAAAAGAAGTAGACCACCTTATAAATCCTCATCCTGATGCAGAGGAATTTTTACAGGCGATAAATTCTAATGGGCATAGAGTATATCTTGTAACAAATGCTCACAATAAAGTAATGGAACTTAAACTTAATAAAACAGGCTTTTATAAATATTTCCACTCCTGTATAACATCTTTTGATATAGGATATCCCAAGGAAAACATAAAATTCTGGGAAAACTTAAAAAGAAATCTTAATATAAATCCTGAAAAAACCATGTTTATTGACGATACAGAAACAATTCTTCATACAGCGAAGCTCGCGGGAATAAAGTTTCCTATTTTAAGGGCTATATCAAGTTCAAAGTCAGCTCCCAGAACTTCAAATCATTTCATTACGATTAAAAATTTTAAAGAAATCTTAAGAAGTTAAGAAAACTATATTAATCCCAATTCTTTTTTAAGCCATAATTTAATTTTTTCGTTAATTGGGCATATCCCGTATTTAATTTTGCTTTTATTTTCCTCTACAGCTTCATTGATTAATTCTTGGGGTATTTCGTCTATTTTTGCTATTGTCTCACCGAAATAATTGGTTTTATGCATCATTAAGAAAAGTTCTGGTTTTTTGCCAGAAGTTTCTATATAGAAAACATACCCCTTGACAGGTTCCTTACAAACTATTGTTGAACCTTCCTGAACTACTATTGGTTCCATAACCTTTGTTGGGTCATAATCCCAGAGAATATTTTGAATATAATAGGTCTCTTTTTTAATATCTTCAAATGTTAAAAGCTCTTCCCATATCATTTTTAATCACCCCTTGTTAAGATTTTTTTCTTCTTTCTGGAACATTTTTATAAGGAATTTTACCTTCATTAAATTCCTTTGAAACATAAAGTCCGCAATAGCATCTTCCATATTCTTTAATATCTTCTTCACTGTAAACACAAGGACATATTATATCTTTGTCCTTTTCTTTATCTCCGCTGGCAAGTCTACAGGGACATGAACGATATCCATATCTTTCTTCATTTCGAAGAAGTCCTTTAATTAGGTCTAAAACAAATTCTTTATCTTTGTTAAGTTCAATCCCTTTTGATTGGGCATATTTTTTTAATATTTCATAAAGCTTTTCTGGATCCATGTTTAGATTTCAAGAACTTTCTTGATATTTTCCTCATCAAAGCCTACAACCGCTTTTTCTACAACCAAGGTTGGAAAGGTCTCCTGAGGATTTATCTTTTTTAGTTCTTTAAGGGCTACCCACTGTTCACCGCCATCTAAAAGGTCAACCTCTATGATTTCACAATCAACGTTATTATTTTTCAGAAATTCTTTAACTTTTTTGCATGCAGGGCATGTGCTTAAAGAATACATTTTTACTTTTCTAATCATTCCCGCTCCTTTGATTTTTATTAAAAGTATTATTTAAAGTCATTTGAATATCTTCAAGCATTTCAAAATTAGCATTCCTAACTTTTTCTATAGGCAATCCTAACATATTTGCAAATTCCTCAAAGGGTATTTTTGAGACATAACATAATTCGGCAATTAAAATTTTTAAAGCATCATCTTCAATTAGAGATTTAAGATTTTTATCAGATACTTCTACCTTATCTACAGCATCTTGAAAGCTCATCCCCTGTTTAATATTTACCAAAATCTCCCGCATTGCCTTTTCATAAACTGCGCTTTCCTCTTCAGAATATTCTCTGTAAACAAAATCAAAATCTTTCATTTTTTTCTCCCATTATTTTTTCATTAACATATAAAATATACTTTGTTATTAAATTTTCCATAACAGATTTCATTTCATCATCTTTGATTTTTTTCACAATTTCGGAAATCCAAAGTTTTTGTTCCTGAGATATTTGTAAATTCTGTTTTTTTTCATCACCTCGGTTATTTTTATAAATTTTGCCAAATTTAAAGGTAATTTCTTTAACTCCATATTGATATAGCCTCTTAATAAACTCCTCCTGTATCAGTTTTAGTTCATTTAACCAAGCATGTGAGTTAACAATAACTAAAAGTTTACCCTCTTTTAATTCTTTAGGATAGGTATGTTCACTTAAAGGTGGATTAAAAATCTCAAACCATTTGTTTTTTATTAACTTTAAAACTACTGCATCCTCAATCCCTAAATTATTAAATAAAGAGGGCAATAAAAATCCGATTCTTTCCATGAATTCACATAAAATTATACAGCCTTTTTAACTAATCCAGAACGAAGGCATCTTGTGCAAACATGTACTCTTTTAGGCCCTGTTTCTGTTAAAATTTTCATTCTCTGAAGATTTGGGAAGAAATATCTTTTAGTTTTGTTGTTTGCATGACTAACATTATTTCCTATTGTCTTTTTTTTACCACAAACATAACAAGCTGCCATTTTTCCTCCTTCAATTTGCATATACTTATTTATTTATGATAACATTTTATTGATTTGGAGACAAGGAGGGAAAGGTTTAATTTATGTCAGATAAGGGTATAAGAAGTATAGAATTAGCAAAAGAATTAGGTGTAAAAACTTCTGATATTGTCAAATATGTAGAAAAAATAAGAAATACCCAATTTAAAAAAGGCACAACAAACATCAAAATAGAACCAGAAGAAATTGAAAAAATAAGGGAACATTTTAAAGGACAAGAAGAGAATATCAAAGAGTCACCAAAAATTGAAAAAGAGGAGGAAATTAAAGAGCAAAAGGTTGTAGAAACCAAAATAGAAGAAAAAAAAGAAGAAATTAAAGAGTCACCAAAAATTGAAAAACCAAAAATTTCCCAAAAAATTCAATTGATTGAAGAGGAGCTCAAAGTAGAGGAAGAAGAAATTACTCTGCCTGGAAGGTTTAGAAGGGAAATCTCCTTTGAAAAAATAGAAAAAATAAAACCAAAACCTGTTTTAACAAAGGTTCCTCCCAAAAAGATTGAGCCTAAAAAATGGCTTGATTTAAAGGAACAAAAAAAACAGAAGGATAAAAACAAAAGAGAAGAACAAGTTACAGCTCCAATTACAGCTCCAAGGAAGAAGTCAATAAAAATTCAAGAAGGGACAACTGTTAAAGAATTTGCTGAGCTTATAGGACAGAAAGTAGCAGATGTTATAAAAAAATTTATGGAACTTGGCTATATGCCAACTATAAATCAACCTGTTGACCCAGATGCGGCAATTCTTGTGGCTGAAAGTTTTGGAATTAAAGTTGAACTTGCTCAGGCACAGGAGATTGACGTAATAGAGGAAGAGATTGAGGATGCTCCTGAAAATCTGCTTCCGAGGCCTCCTATTGTCACTGTAATGGGGCATGTTGACCACGGAAAGACTTCTTTACTTGATGCAATAAGAAAGACCAAAGTTATAGAGCAAGAAGCAGGTGGCATTACTCAACATATAGGTGCCTATAAGGTGACCTTACAGGGAAAGGATATAACTTTTCTTGATACTCCAGGACATGAAGCTTTTACAGCCTTAAGAGCCAGAGGAGCTAAGGTAACTGATATAGTTGTATTAGTTGTTGCAGCCGATGATGGAGTAATGCCTCAGACAGTAGAAGCAATAAACCATGCTAAAGCAGCAGGAGTTCCGATTATTGTTGCTGTTAATAAAATTGATAAACCAGAGGCAAACCCCCAAAGAGTTAGAACACAATTAAGTGAGTACGGAATTATTCCAGAAGAATGGGGTGGACAAAATATATTTGTTGATATATCCGCAAAAAAAAGAATTGGTATAGAAAATCTCCTTGAGATGATTCTCCTTCAGGCTGAGATAATGGAACTTAAGGCAAATCCTAATAAGCCTGCCAGAGGAACTATTATTGAGTCACGCCTTGATAAAGGTCGTGGTCCTGTTGCCACGGTAATTATTCAAAATGGAACATTAAAAGTTGGTGATGCCTTTGTTGCTGGAACTACCTATGGCAAGGTAAGAGCCTTAAATGATGATACAGGTAAAAGAATAACCGAGGCTTCTCCATCGACGCCTGTTGAAGTTGTGGGTTTTGAGGAAGTTCCTCAAGCAGGGGATAGCTTTATTGTTGTTGAAGATGAAAAAATAGCAAGACAGATAGCAAACTTAAGAGCACAAAAGAAAAGATTAGCTGAAATGCAGAGAGCTCAAAAAATAACATTACAGGATCTCTATGAAAAGATTAAAGAGGGAGAAGTTAAAGAACTTAACCTCATTATAAAAGGCGATGTTCAGGGTTCCATAGAAGCTTTAAAGAAAGCAGTAGAGGATATTGTCCACCCAGAAGTTAAAGTAAAGGTAATTCATGCTGCAGTAGGTGGAATTACAGAAAGTGATGTCAATTTAGCAGCAACTGCTAATGCAATTATAATTGGATTTAATGTAAGGCCAGAACCAAAAGCTCAAGAGCTTGCAGAACATCTTGGTGTTGATATCAAGCTTTACAGCATTATCTATGAAGTCATTGATGATGTTAAGAAGGCATTAATTGGAATGTTACAACCTGAAATAAAAGAAAAAATACTTGGTAGAGCAGAAGTAAGAGCTGTATTTAAAATCTCAAAGATTGGAACTGTTGCAGGTTGTTATGTTTTAAATGGAGTTATTTCCCGTGCAAGTGATGGTATAAGGGTTATAAGGGACAATATAGTTGTTTATGAAGGGAAAATAGGTTCTTTAAAGAGATTTAAAGAAGATGTCAGAGAAGTTCAAGCAGGATATGAGTGTGGAATAGCAATTGAGAATTTCAATGATATAAAAGAAGGAGATATATTAGAAAATTACATATTAGAAAAAATTCAAGTAAAGGGTTTTTAAATGCATCCCTATAAAAGGTCTCAAAGATTGAGTGTTCTATTGAAGGAAGAAGTTGCAGATATTGTTTTACACAAAATTAAAAATCCTCGCTTAGGTTTTATTACTGTTACTGATGTAGAACTCTCAGATGATTTAAGATTTGCAAAAATTTTTGTTACAGTACTTAAAGAAGAAGACAGAGAGATATCTTTACAGATTTTAAATGAAGCAAAGGGTTTTGTGAGAAGCGAGATTGCCAAGCGCTTAAGGATAAAAATAATACCTAACTTTGAGTTTTTTTATGATGAGTCTATTGAAAGAGGATTCAGGATAGATAAGCTTCTTGAAGATATAAAAAAAACATCGGAGGGAATTTGAATCCTCCAGAGTCCTTGTTAAGATTTTAAGGGAAGAAAATAATTTTCTTATTTTAACTCATTCAACTCCTGATGGTGATGCCTTTGGTTCTTCTTTGGCATTGAAATTTTTGTTAGATCAGCTTGGTAAAAATTCCCAAGTATATACAGAAATTCCTGTACCTTCCCAATATAAATTCCTTTCAGGTATTGAAAGTATTAAAGATTTAAAAGAGTTAAACACGGAAGGATTTAATGTGCTGATTCTTGTTGACTGCAATAATCTTAAAAGAGTAAGCTATGATAAAACTATCATTAATAACCTTCAATCTTTTAAAGGAAAAATATTAATAATAGACCATCATATAGAGGATAAATCTTCTACCGATAATTCATCGCAGGAGTCAATAAAATGGATAGATTCTGAAAAGGCTGCCACTGGAATTTTGATATACTATCTTATAAAGGCATTGGAAGGAAAAATAACGAAAGAAATAGCTACAAATCTTTATACTGCAATTATAGTAGATACTGGTAATTTTCAGTTTGATAACACCACAGATGAAGTTTTATCTATAGCTACAGAACTTGTAAGAGCTGGGGCAAAACCCTCATATATTTATCAACAAAGCTTTGAATCTTGGAGCGAAAAAAGATTTAAACTTTTCATCGTAATGCTTAATAAATTAGAGATTTTATCTTCTTTAGCGATTTCATTTATTTCTAAGAATGATTTTCAAGCTACAGGAACCACAGAGTCAGATACAGAAAGATTTGTGGAATTCTTGAGAATTCTAAAAAATGTCAATATTTCAGCTCTTTTCAG
>NZ_MAVV01000064.1 GCF_001707915.1 Thermodesulfovibrio sp. N1
TCGTCGCAATCCCTTTTAAATGAGGTCAAGTTTCCTACGGAGTTAGTCAGAAGGAAGAGGGTTAGAGGAAACTCGTCGCAATCCCTTTTAAATGAGGTCAAGTTTCCTACTGAAGGCATCCCAGAGGCTTGAGATTGTGCAGAAGGCGTCGCAATCCCTTTTAAATGAGGTCAAGTTTCCTACGGGGAAAAGAGGATGCTTACGGAATGTATCTTAAGGAGTCGCAATCCCTTTTAAATGAGGTCAAGTTTCCTACAGACCCCCTCTTTTTTCTCTTATTTTTCAATGGGTTATAAGGAGGGTTTTGCAAATTTTTCAGGAATTTTTCACTTACGGTTATTCTGTAAACCATTGATATTGCTTGATTTTCTGGCATAAGAAAATCAGCTATTTTCAATGGATTATGAATCATCAATATTCAAAACTTGATAAAATGAGATCCTGCTAAGGAGAAGATTCTTCGCCTTCGGCTCAGAATGACAGAGAAAGGAATCAGAATGACAGAGAAAGGAACCAGAATGACAGAGAAAGGAATCAGAATGACAGAGAAAGGAACCAGAATGGCAGAGAAAGGAATCAGAATGACAGAAAAAGGAGAGCAGAATGACAGAAAAGAAAAATAGAATGACTGAAAGGAAATCAAAATAACAGAAAAGGAATTGAGCATTATCTATAGATTAACCAGAATTGGGCTCTTCGTGCTTTGTGCCTTGAAACAATGTTTCGCCTTGTCAAAGAGCAATTTTTATAATTAAATCAAATTTTTCTTACCAATGTCAACTATAAAAAAACTTCCACTCCTTCAGGAATTCTATCTGCACAGCCTAAAACTGCTACAAGAGAATCCTTAGAAAGTGGATAAATTCTTACATCGTCATATCTTGGATTAATAATTTGTCTTATCTCATTCTTTAATGTTTTAAGTTCCTGCCATGTTAAAATACAGTAAAAAACAGAGTATTGAATATGTAAGCCTTTTCCTTTCATTAACCTATAAATTCGAGCAAGTCTCTTTTCATCAGCTATGTCATAACAGACAAGATAGGATGCTTTCATTTTCTTAAGTCTTTTATGATTTCAAAAAGTTCATCAATTACTGTTTCAACGCTTTGTGTAAAACTTTCTCTTCTTGATTCAAATCTGTCAATTATTTGTTTTACCCCGACTTCGGTAAGTTCTCCATTATGAATTGATGATTTTGATGACTTAAAAAATTTTATTGTTTGAAAATCTGCTTCTGGTTCAAAAATCAAGAATAGGTCAAGTAAAAGTCCAAAATTTACTCTCTTGTGAATTATTCCAAGATGAGGGTCTAATCCAGCTTGAATTATTCTTCCTAAAATTATTGCTCTTAGAAAGTTTTCAATTATGTCCTTTACCATTATCCAGTTTGATTGAGATTCTTCGCTTCGCTCAGAATGACAAAAATGAGAATGATTCATTTGATGTCTCTGACTGAAATTCCTTATCAAAAATTGATAATTCCCTTCACCAATCTCATGAGGAAAACTAAATCCTTTAAACAGTTCTTTGAGAATTTTAAGTTGCATTATTGATCTTCTTGTATAAATCCATTTTTTATATCTTATCATTGTTTCTTGGGATTGTAAAATCAGTCTCTGTTCTTTGTAATGTTTAGGAAGTTTGTGATTGTATGGCAATATCAAAGCTTTCTCTGTATTGTCAGGAGTAATAAAGAGCACAGGGATTTTATTCTCTGCACAAAGAATTATTGAGTTTGCATCAATTCTTATGTTACCAATTATTACAACTTTATCAATTTTGCGCACTGGAATTCTCATGGGTGCTTTATTACGAGATGTTATTAAAAGAGAAGGTCCATCTCTATGCACAGTAACTTTATTTCCTTTTTCAACAAGATAAAGAGGCTTTTTCATCAAGTATCCTCCTTGCAAGGGCTCTAACTGTTTCTCTTAATTTATGTCTTTCTTCCTGAGCCCATTTTTCATAGAGAGGATAAAATTTTTTCCTTCCTGATTTTTTTAAATAAACTCCACCCGAAGACTCATCTTTCATAAAATCTCTTTTTGACAGTTCATTCTGTTTGAAGATTTCATAGACAAATCTATCTACATCAACCCTGAATAATTCAACAATGTCACAGGCAAGCGATTCTCTTCCGTATTCAAATTGATGATAAAAGCCAATTGTAGGGTCAAGTCCTATAAGCTGAATTTCTCTTACTGCTTCGTAATGAAGCATTGTATAACACAGGCTAAGCATAGCATTAACAGGATCTGTCGGTGGTCTTTTTGTTCGTTTTGTAAAACCATAGGATTCAGGATAAAGTTTTGAATAAACTGAAAAATATAAAGCTTGCGATGAACCCTCAATTCCCCTCAAGGAATCAATGGAAGTTGCATCTTTGATTAGGTCTATTTTATTAATTAAGTTTTGTATAGCCTGTTGAGCATCCATTGAAAGAATGGGTTTAATATTAGGTATTTCTTTTAAAAAAGCAATTTGGAATGAAATTTTCCCTTCTACAAACTCTTTTGCCATATTTAAGGCGAATTCATTTGTAGATTTTTCATATTGTTTTACTCTTAATAAACCATTGTTATGCATTTGTCCATAAATTGTTCCAATGTATTTGAGTCTGCCAGTGAAAAATGTGACTGTAACATCGTTTTTCACCAGTTTATGAATTACACTTGTTTCAATGTTTACATTACCTACTATTACAACTCTTTTAAGTGGAGCAATAGGAAGAGTTCCTGTTTTTTTGCCCTTTGAGTAAAAAGCAATAGAGTCTCC
Source organism: Thermodesulfovibrio sp. N1 (assembly GCF_001707915.1). GTDB lineage: Bacteria > Nitrospirota > Thermodesulfovibrionia > Thermodesulfovibrionales > Thermodesulfovibrionaceae > Thermodesulfovibrio. Next base: position 2,779 of record NZ_MAVV01000064.1, read on the forward strand.
GTCGCTTCTTATATTTATTTCCTTTTGATCTATGAAAACTGTGCCCATTTTAGCCTATGTAAAAGTATTTTGGATCCTTTGGTGGTAATGCAATTCCAAGAGTGTGGACATGGCTATGCCCATCAATTCTGAATATGTGAACTCGGTCTTCATAGGGATTTATCAATCTCTTAAGTTTGCTTGCTATGAATTTCAGTTCATCTCTCATTAAAAAACATTCATAAACTGAACGCTGTCCTCCTGTGCTGTAACCTTTGAGAAATTGTCTTACCCTTGCAAGCCTTCTTTCATCTGTAATGTCATAAGCTATAATGTATAGAATTCTCATTTTTTATTTTATTGTGTTTTTTATTGAAGTTAGAATAAAAACAATATTGCTGAAACATTGCAGTTGCCTTAGGTATTTTGTTTTATTATTTGATAATTTGGTATTTCCCTAAGCCAAAGCTTGTGCCTTTGCCAATATGAAAGATTTCACCTGCCCTTAAATAAGGCATAAAGGGAGTTATATCGCCCTCATAGGTAATTTCTCCAATTACACCACCAAGCTTCATTCTGGTTTCCTGCCTTGTTGAATACCTTTCCCAGTCGTACCAGCTAAGGTTAGATGATAGAGTTCTAACATTTTCTGCATGAAATATCATCTCTTTGTATTGTATATCAGGATTCTCAGAGCAATGAAAAAATGATAAAAGAGTTAGTCTTCTTAGAAGATTTCTTATTAATATGTGAAAATCAAGTTCAGAACAGAATTTTCTTTGATATTTTATCCTTACAGGTGTGTAAATTTTTATTTTTAATATATCTTTCTTATCTGAGGGTTTAAATTTTACAGGGAGCTCAAGAACTTGAGATGGTATTTTCTTTAATATTCCTTTTTTATAAATTGTTTGTTCATTAACCTGTACTTTTTGTAATTTGTATTTTCCTCTACCTTTTCCAATTCCTATTTTACCTAATTCTTCAAAAACATATATAAAATAAGGGATATAATCAATGGCTCTTCCGATTAAAATGAGATTAAAAGTAATAGTTTGTCCTACAGGAATTAAATTTTCAGTATTTTCAGGTGGTTCTATTATAAAAGGATGAGGAATTTTTTCATATTTATTCATATTTAAAATTTGAGCCTTTTCATTTGGAATTGTTTCAAATATGTAAACATAAACACAGTTTTCTCTGAGGATACAGTCTTTACATTCAGAAAATCTTAAGGGACATGCTATTTTTTTAAAAACATTTCCAAATCCTCCTCTGAAAGTTGAACCTTTGTAATAGGGCAGATACAATAGTTCAACTGCTTCAAGAGTAAATGTATATTTCTGATAGGGTATTTTCATTTTTAGTATGGTGAGTGATCAAAAATTAAAACATCACCTGTTACTGGACTTCTGTATATTAATTTTAAAGCTTTACCATGAAGTGCATGGGCTACTTTTAGATATAACCATATTGGACCCTGTCCAGTTAGAATAACTTCATTTCCCTCACCTGCAATATTTAATACTTTTTTAACATAGTCTGAAATTTCGTTCAATTTTGCCTGTTCACTGTATAATTCTTCCATATTAACAATGACTTGTCTTGGCAAGACAAATTCCTCCTTTATGAAATTTTAAGTTTCTGCTTTAGAATTTCTTCAAGATTACTTATATTTTCGTATGTTATGATTTCGGTGTTAAACTGTTCAGCTCTGGCTTTTATGGATTGTCTTATTTGTCCATTCTCATCCATTATCTTTTGGGAAGTTGTTACAAAAAAGCTTCTAACCCTTAATCCAAATTCTTTCTGTAAAGCTCCAATTTTGTAAAGACTTTCTTGAGCTAAATTTTTATCTGGACTTAAAGATTTGCATTCTATGAAATAAATAGCATTGTCTTTTGTAAACATAACATCAAACTCATTTTTTGAGCCAGCTATATTTTCTATTTCAATCCCCAAAACAGCGTCATTTATTTCTTTATCTAAAAGTGAATTCACACAATTAAAAACATACTCTTCAAGCCATCCACCGGTTAAAAATTGAATTTCTCTGCGGGTCAATTTTTTTGAAATTTTATCTTCTTTGAGCTCACAACCCAATTGTCTAAAAAATTCCTGATAAATAGAGTCTGATGCAAATTCATATTCAAATTCAAAATTATAAAATTTTTCTGTTCTATATAATGCTAACTTTGAGTATAAATCTTTTAAAAGTGCTTCAAGCTCTTTGTAATTCTCAATTATCAATTTTGTTAAATTTTTTCTTTTTTCTGCTTCTTCCTTTTTTTGTTCAAGTTTTTTTTCATTGATTACTTTTAATGAATAGGCAGTAAGATAATCAACAACACCTAATCGTAGGCTAATAGATTCTGGATGAACATTCTTTTTTATCGGATAAATCTGAATAAACTCATTTTTAGGATAGGGAATGTAAATCATCATGCTTCCATAGTCTCTAAAAATATGAAATACTGATATAGACATTATCTTCGTGCCACAGGTGAGATTCACGGTAAACTGGTCATTCTCTGTAGATTCAATCCATTGAGATATCTTAATCTGACAATCATAGGGAGAATCTTCTTTAACAACTATTTCTGAGAAAGTGGGTTCAATTCCTGCTCTTTTTATTGTATTCAATATTGCCTCTGTTTTATTTTTTCTCTTCATTTCTTCGGTTGTTATAAACAAGATATGTTCAGGTTTAAAATGCATTATTCCAAGGATATTCGGGATTGTCTGGTCAGATACAAGGCATACATGAATGGGTTTCATGGCTTAAATCCTCTCTATTAATGCCCAGCCAAGAGGGATTGAATTATTATTGTTCTCAAAAAGCCTTCGTGACTTTGGAGCTTCATCCTCGCCTCTGTTTAAGCCTGCATAGTTGCGAATTTTTTTTCTTAAATCTTCACTTAGCAAGATTGAAATAGTTGTCGCTGTCATTCCAGAACCGAAACCTATTCTAAGATTTGGCTTGTTTACTTCATACCATCGCTTTAAAGGATGACCTTGAAGAAAGTTTATTTCAAAAGCCAAAACATCCTGAACCCAATTATTTATAAATTGTAAGACTGATTGAATATCTTCTGGCATAGCAGTATCTGGATTTTCTCTTTTAAATTCCGCAAGAAGTCTTTTATCCCATTTTGCTTCAAATTTTAAGGTAGCACCTACAGGAAGACATTCAACCCAAATGGTTGTCCTCTGATTAGTATTTTCAGTTTTATACTGCCATCCATTCCTTTGTTTTTTTAGAATATTTACAGGAATAAGAATTGTTTGAATTTCATTTTCTGAATAGGCATCGGTTATATGAAGCATCCTTAACCAATCTGTATTGGATGAATTGTTTTTGTCCGCAAGAACAAATTTTTGAAAGTATTCTATATTACCCCAATCAAAAAACCCCTTTTTTTTCTTTTTATCGCTAATATCCTTTTCAATTCTTCTTTCTATCTTTTCGATAAAATCCTGAAGTTTTTTCTCTTTAAATTGTTTAAGCAAATTATAAAGAATTGCACTTCTGAATACACCTTTGATTGAAGTTCCAGGAATATAAGGATTTCCAAATCCATCTCTTATAAAAGATCTATAAAACTGTATAGTACCAATCTCACCAATTACTTTTATCTTTTTGCCAAATGAGAGGTTTTCAAGCTCTTCGGAGTTCAAAAATATTTTTTTATTTCTGAAAAAGTCAGCAAGGTTAAATCTATGCCCTAATCTTTCTACTTCAGCACAATAAGCTGAAATAAGATTGTGTTTTTGTAAAAACAAAGAAAGCCTGTTTTCTGAAACAGGATAAATGTATTGTCCATAGGATAAAAATTCAAATCTTGTAATTTTTTGTTCAACCCCTCCAATGTGAATTGGTGATTTTACTGTTATTTTAAATTCGGCTTTTTCATATGTCTCCATTTCCTGTCTCCTTTAAAGGAACTATAAAAGCATATCCATAACGATAAACCCTGTGGTTTAGAATTTCGGAAGGAGGATAATCAGGAGTAACATCAACAAGTGTACCTTCCACAGGTTCTTTTAGAATACTTCCTTCTGTTATGAAACCTACAGATTTTCTTTTTAATGGAAGTGCATATCTGCCAGAGGTTATCCATCCTTTTTTTCGTACGAGATTATAGGAAATTAATTTTTCTTTAACATTATCCTTTTCTGCAGGATGATAAAGAGAAAGTAGTGTAAAATATTCACTTTTTGTGTTTACTATATCTTTAAGAATGCCATCAACAGGCTTAAATTCAATCACATCAAACATTCCATAACCATAGGTTTTTTCTCCTCCTATGCCTGTTTGCCCAAGAAGATTAAGTAGAATTCTAAATTTATCAATAAATGTTTTATCTTTGAATGCCAAAAGTCCCCAGAGTCCTGCATTTTCTTTAAATTTTAAAATTCCGCAAAAGTAAATTGAGCTTTGCTGATTAATTCTGTCAAGGGTAACTCTTGGTCTAATTTCCTTTTCATAGGGAGTACTGGATTTTGATAGTTTGTCCATATTCTCAATATCCATTACAGTGATCGTCTTTTTTTGCCACTTGAAAAAATCATTTGATTCAATTAATTTAAGTTTCTTTAGGACTTTACCTAAATCCTTTTTAATCTCCTTACTTATAAAGGAGTCTTCAAGAGGTTTTGGAAGAAAATATTTGTCCTCATTATAAATAAAAAGAGAGCTTATCAAAAATGGTGGATTTTCGCTAAATAAATTAAGCCATTCATCAGCTTCCTTTCTTCCATAGTATAAGGCTACAACATTAATCAATGCGGAAAAAAGACTATCTGAGCTTATACTTTCCTGAATATTTTCAAGATATATTCCTGTTTCTCCAAAATGTACAGGTGATTGAAATTTTAACTTGTAAAAATAAACTTCCATTTTATGCTCCCGATTGTGAAAATACTTTTATTATATCTGCTGTGTTACTGAAGTCTGTAAATTTTGGAAATTCTGCTTTGCCTGTTTTAAGGTCATTGATGGGAATAGATACTATCTCTTCAAAATTTATCTCTACTTTACCATAACCTCTTGAACCATGTCCACCTAAGGCATCTAATTTAAGAAGTTCAATCGCAAGGGAAAGATTATCAATGTCTTCCTGTAGGGTTTCTTCGTCCTCTACATTATAAATAATTTCAAACTCAAATTCAGCACCTCTTGGAACTCTTTCAAGTTGTCGTGGATTTGCTGAAGAAGTTACTCTGTCTATTGCATTTTCAAACTTCCACTCAGTATACTGTAACCCTGTATCAATGTTATTTAGTTTTTCTATGCTTTCCTTTGTTAAATTAGCATCTCTTACTATTAATCGTGCTGGGAAATTTTTTCCTCCGTCTTTGCCAGTTGAACCAAAAAGTCTACAGATAGGGCATTTTATAGCCTTCTCTGCATCATCACAAACATGAATGTAAACGGGATTATTTTTTGTACCAATATTGCGACGATTGTTTGACCCTAATATCCCTAATTGAATTGCTAATGCCTTCTCAAGCAATGAACGCATTTTACCTTTAATGGAACTTCCTGGAATATAAGGCTCTCTTGTTATAGGGTCTCTTACTACCGGTGAATCAATTGTGCCTATTTCAACATTTTCCTTTGAAGCTCCTATATGAAGTCCTGTTTTGCAAATAATCTTACCTGTAATTTTAATTTTTCCGATTAAATTTTTATCCATTGTTTAATCACCTCCACCATAATATTTATGATAAGCTACAATGCCTTCAATCAAGGCAATTAATTTTTTAAAACTTTCATAGGATTTTGCCCCTTTGTCTATAGCTGGGTCTAAAACTTTCATTAGAGGTTTAACTTTTTCTTCTCTACCCGCGGCATAGGCAAGTTTTGGTTTCAGCAGTATAACTAATTCTCCGTTAAATTTATTCTTATCTGTCTTAAACTGATTATCTATTTTTCTTACTCCATCAAGGAATCTTCTTATCTGCGTTGTTTTCAAGCCTATATCCTTTAAATGTTTTCCAACTTTCTCTGCAATGCTCACAAGTTCACTAGCTGAGAGTTTAGAGAGATCATCGCAAGTTTTTATACTTTCAATGATCTGTCGGGGTATTTGTTCTTCTTGATTATGTTGACCCCTATGACCCTGATGCCCTCTATGATCAGGCATTGTTATCACCTCCTCTTCTCATTAACATTAATGTTATCAATGTTGCTAATTCTGTAATTTTCCATTCCTTTTCATTAGCATTCATGATTACCTCCTTAATTTTATTAATATTCTCTGGTTCACAGTTTTTAAATTTTGCCCTTGAAATTAAATATGCTGCCTTAGGAAGAATAAGCACTCCCTCTTTTTGAAATTTTCTTGCAAGGGAAAGTAAACGATAGAAAAATGTCTTAGGTATTTTCTCTCCATCGGTTGTAAGATGGGTATCTTCTTTTTTAAGAAAACTTATAAAAAGATTTATTCTATCAATAAGTTCTGTGA
>NZ_MAVV01000065.1 GCF_001707915.1 Thermodesulfovibrio sp. N1
AGAAATAGAGCCGGGTTTTATAAAAGTAAGTCTAAGGTCAAAGGGTGAAATAGATGTAAGTGTTATTGCAAGATATTTTGGTGGCGGTGGACATAAAAATGCAGCAGGATATCGCATAAATGATACCTTTGAAAATGCCAGAAACAGACTCTTAGAGAGACTTACTTACTATAAATTGCTATGAAATAAAAATGGGGAAAATCATAGCAATTGCAAGTCAAAAGGGTGGAGTAGGTAAGACAACTACTGCCATAAATCTTTCATCATGCTTAGCCTTAGAAGGCAAAAGAGTTCTTGTAATTGATTCAGACCCTCAAGCAAGTCTGACCTTCGGTTTAGGGATGCGAAAAAATGGAAGTTCTATAAAGGGTCTCTACGAAGTATTTATCAAGAAAGCCTCTCTAAAGGAAGCTATGTACAATGTGATAAATAATTTATATCTTGTTCCAGCAAAAATAGACCTCTTTATGGCAGAACTTGAATTCTTCGATACAGAAGAAAGAGAGAGAATGTTAAAAGTTGTATTAGATGACTATAGAGAAGAATTTGATTATATTTTTATAGATTGCCCTCCTTCCTTTTCTATTCTTACTCTTTGCTGTCTTGTAGCTTCTGATTCTGTAATTATTCCAGTTCAATGTGAACAATTAGCCCTTGAAGCATTAAGAATTTTTATAAAACTTTTATGGAGAATAAAGGCTAATTTTAATGAGAACCTTGAACTTGAAGGTATCCTTCTTACAATGTTCAGTAGACACTTAACTTTAAGTAGAACTATCGCAGAGGATGTTAAAAAAGTTTTTCGTTCGAAAACTTTTAATACAGTTATACCAAGAAATATCGCATTATCAGAGGCAACTATGAATGGTAAGCCTGCAATTATTTATGCACCTCAAGCAACAGGTAGCATAGCTTATATGGAGCTTGCAAGAGAAATTTTATGTAAGTATGAATACTGAATATATACTAAATTTTTTTCTCATAAATCCTTAAGGTTTTATATCTACGGGCATTTAATATTTGGGTTAGATTGATTGTTTCATAGTTATCTTCAAGAATCCATGAAAATTCAACTTTTTTAAATTTGTATTTTTTTGAACCTATGAATGCCTGTTTAAGCATGATTGATTCTACTCCTTTGTGCCTAAATTCTTTTTTTACACCAAAAAGAAGTAATCTTATTGACTGAATTTTTCTTTTATAATATAGAGCTTTTAAAATTGAAAGGGGTGTAAGTTTTCCCTTAATTTTTCTTAAGACTTCGTTGAAATCAGGGATAGCACCAAAAAAACCTACAGGATTGCCATTTTTCTCGGCAACTACAACTAATTCAGGTAATGCTATCTGTTTTAGTTTTTCTGCCATGTAATCGATTTCTTCTTTTGTAATTGGTATAAATCCCCAGTTTTGAGCCCATGCTTCATTATATACATCCATAAAGGCGTAAAGTTCCTGTTTTAAGTTTTTTAATTTTATCGCTCTTGCCATTATACCTTGTTTTTCAGCAAATTGGGCAATTCTTTCAATTTTTTTTGGAAGAATTTCTGGAATATCTGCTAAAAAGCAGTAAAGATCTTTTACTTTTTTTAAGCCGAAGGATTCAGCAAGGTCATTGTAATAGGGTGGGTTGTAAGGAATCATTATCATTGAAGGAGTATCAAATCCGTCATAAAGAAAACCACATTCTTCATTGGTTGAAAGATTCATTGGTCCACGCATTAATTTAAGATTATTTTCTTTGAGAAATTCTTCTGTTTTCAAAAATAAAGCATTGGCAACATTTTGGTCGTTTACGCATTCGAAGAGTCCAAAAAAACCTGCATTGTCCTTGTGATAATCAATGTGAGCATAGTTTACTACAGCAGCAATTCTTCCGAGAGGTTTTTCATCTTTGTAGGCAACAAAAAATTTAGCTTTCGCTCTTTTAAAAAAGGGATTTTTTTCTGACAGATGCAGCATCATGTCTTTGATTAAAGGAGGAGCATAAAAATTGTCATTTTTGTAAAGGAAGAGAGGGAAACAGACAAAATCTTTTAATGCTTTTTTATCTATAACTTCTCTGATTTCTATATCCATGTCTATGTTAATATAAATTCCTTTTACCTTAAAATAAGTCTATCTTATGTTTAAGTAAGCAAAAAGCCGAAATTAAATTACTCCTAAAGCTTTACCAACCTTTTTAAAGGCTTCAAGAACTTTGTCAAGATGTTCATCTGTATGGGTTGCCATGTAACTTGTTCTTATTAATGCTTTTCCAGGTGGCACAGCTGGTGATACAGCTACATTGGCAAATATTCCCTCTTCCTGAAGCATCATTACAAATTTAAAGGCAAGCTCGTCTTCTCCTACAATCACAGGAATTATTGGTGTCTCTGCAACTCCTATATCAAAGCCTAATTCTTTAAAACCTTTTAACATCTTATTTGTGTTTTTCCAGAGTCTTTCCCTTCTTTCTGGCTCGCTCACAATAATATCAATTGCAGCAGATACTGCAGCAATTGATGCAGGTGGCGGGCTTGCACTGAATATGAAAGCTCTTCCAAAATGTTTAATATAATTTATAACATCTTTATCGCCAGCTATAAATCCTCCAATTGACGCGAGAGATTTACTGTATGTCCCCATTATAAGGTCAACTTCTTTTTCTAATCCAAAATGTTCTGCTGTACCTCGACCTGTTTCACCGAGTACTCCTATTCCATGGGCATCGTCAACCATGAGTCGGGCACCATATTTTTTACAAATTTGATAAACTTCAGGAAGCTTCACAATATCTCCTTCCATACTGAAAACACCGTCTACAACAACAAGTTTTGGCTTTTCTTCACATTCTTTAATAACCCTTTCAAGATCTTCTATATCATTGTGTTTATATCTTTTGACCTCTCCGAAGGACAGTCTACATCCATCAACAATACTTGCGTGATCCATTTTATCAATGATTACAACATCGTCTTTTCCAACTAATGAAGCTATGACACCAAGATTTACCTGAAAGCCTGTACTAAAAACTAATGCAGACTCCTTTCTCATAAACCATGCAAGCTTTTCTTCTAGTTCTACATGAATATCAAGAGTACCATTTAAAAAACGTGACCCTGCACATCCTGTACCGTATTTTTTTATAGCATTGATGGCTGCTTCTTTTACCTTTGGATGGTTTGTAAGTCCAAGATAGTTATTTGATCCTATCATTATCATTTTTCTACCATTCATTATTACTTCTGGTCCCTGTGCAGATTCAATAACTCTGAAATATGGATACATTCCTATTTTTTGTAATTCATAGGCTATTGTAAATTTAAAACATTTCTGGAAGATGTCTTTTTTTAAATCCAGTGATTCATTTTGTACCACTTTGCTGTCCATTCCATCCCTTCCTTTAAGTTAATTTTTGTTTTATAGCCAAGCAAATGCTCAGCTTTTTTAGTGGAACAAACCCAGCATGGCTGGGCAAGCTCTTTAAGTTTATCGCTATTTATTATACTTTTTTTATCAAATTTTTGAAATACTTTGATTAAAAAGCTCCCGATTTCTTGAGGAATTTTAATTTTTAATGGTTTTTTACCGAGTGCCTCTGATATAGCAGATACTATTTGATGTGTACTGTAGGGGATGCTATCGGCAATAAAAAAAATTTCTCCAATAGCTTTATCACTTTGTGAAGCTAAAATAATTCCCTCAATAAGATCATCAACATAAATCATAGAATATAATCCATCAGTAAGATAAAAAACCAATCCAGCTTTAATCATTTTAAAAAATGCAAGAAAATCAATATCTTTAGGTCCATATACAGCAGGTGGTCTGATTATTGTAATGGGTATGTGATTTTTATAATACAATATAGCCTGTTCACCAAGAAGTTTACTTTTTCCATATTCAGAAACAGGAGAGGGTTCGGTGTCTTCGGTAACAGGTATTCCATTTTTACAGGGTCCTGCAGCTGCGAGACTGCTTACATGGATAAATCTTTTTAGTTGCGTACATCTTTCAACCACAATTTCTATAAGATTTTTGGTCCCGATATAGTTTGACTGAAAAAACTCTTCTGGATGGCTTGCTTTGGTTATACCAGATAGATTAAATATATAATCAAATTCCCAATTAATTTTATCAAGAGAATTTTTATCTGAACAGTCTGCCTGAATAATTTTTACATCAAGTCCCTGTAAAAATCTCAGCTTAGCGGGATTCCTTACAATACAGTAAACTTCATAATTTTTCTTTAAAAGAGCTTCAGCAAGATGACTACCTATAAAACCTGTTGCACCTGTAAGAAGGACCTTCAACTGATTCTCCTTACCTTCAGGGTGAGTCCTTTAACATCCTCAACTACAACTTCTTCATCTTTTTTTATTTCTTCATCGGATACTGCCTGCCAGAGTTCTCCATGAACCATTACCATACCCTTGTGGCTGTCAATATCAGTCTTTGCAATTCCTCTTAATCCAATGAGTTCTTCAATGCCTGTAACAGGTTTTCTTTTATGGGCTTTATATGCGAGTCTTAATAAAAATCCAAAAAATAGGGCTGTTATAGCAGTAACAGGAATTATTACTGAAAGGGAAAGTTTAAAAAGAGGATTGGCAGTATCAAAAAGCATAAGAGAGCCTAAGAGAACACATACCACACCTCCAAGAGTGAGAAGTCCGTAGGAGGCAAATTTGAGTTCAAGAATAAACAGAATAATTCCAAGAAGGATAAGTCCTGCTGCTGCATAATTTAATGGTAGAGTTTGTAGACTATAAAAAGCAAGTATGAGAGATATAGCACCTATGACTCCCGGGAATATTGCTCCTGGGTTGCTTAGCTCAAAAATGATTCCATAAATACCAATCATGAGTAATATGTAAGCTATGTTTGGATTACTGAGAAAATTAAGCAGTCTTTCTCTAAAGTTCATCTTTATTTCGTTAACTTTAGCATCCTTTGTATTTATAATTTTTTCTCCTAAAACTGTTTTAACTTTCTTACCATGAATGGCTTTTATTAGTGCATTCAAATCATCGGCAATCAGGTCAATTACACCTTTTTGTAAGGCTTCTTTTTCAGTAGATGAAATGCTTTTTCTTACAGCCTGTTCCGCCCATTCAACATTTCTACCCCTCTGTTCAGCAATTGATTTAATGTAGGCAACAGCATCGTTAGTTATTTTTTCAGCAATTGTTTTATCCATCTTTTCCCCTATAGCAACAGGATGGGCTGCGCCAATATTTGTTCCAGGAGCCATAGCAGCAACATGGGCTGAAAGTGTTATAAAAGCACCAGCACTGGCAGCACGAGCTCCCTTTGGAGATACATACACAACCACCGGTATGTTAGAATTAAGTATTTCCTTGACAATATCTCGCATAGAGGTGTCAAGTCCACCAGGAGTGTCAAGTTGAATAATTAACGCCTCTGCTTTTAATTCATGAGCTTTTTTAATTCCTTTAATAACATATTCTGAATGAGGTGGATTTATAACTCCATCTACTGTGAGAACAATTACTTCTTTTGCCCAGACAGTGCATGAAAAAAACAAGCTGAATAAAATTATTATTAAAAATTTTTTTACATCCATGAAAAATTATACCCTATTTTGTCATTTTATTGAAATGTATTTATGAATTTGAAGATTTAGTCTTACTGATAAGCCATCTTTGATAATCCATTGGGCAAGCTCTGTTGCATTAAGCATTCCAAAGGCTGGAGAAAATAAAATTTCTTTTGTTTTTAATTTATAGATCTTTAAAAATTCTTTTGCCCATTCATAATCAAATTTGTCTGTAAGAACAAACTTAATCTCATCAAACTCTTTAAGATATGTAAGATTATCTAAATAATTTTTGTCACACATACCACTTCCTGGGGTTTTAATGTCCATAATAATTTTTACCTTCCGATTTACTTTCTCAATAGAAACTGAACCATTGGTTTCAAGTAAAACATAGTAGTTTTTAACAAGTTCATCTATTAATGGATAAACATCTTCTTGAAGGAGAGGTTCTCCTCCAGTAATCTCGACAAATTTGAATGGAAGATCATGAATTATCTGTAATATTTCATCTTTAGATAGCTCTGTTCCGTTGTCGTATGCATATTTAGTATCACAATATGTACATCTTAGATTACATCCAGTAAACCTAATGAATACCATCGGTACTCCAACAAGAGAGCTTTCTCCTTGAATACTTGGGAAAATTTCACAGATTTTCATATCTTTAAATTGGCATTTATTATTTTGTAACCTTGAGGGCTTGCTTTAAGCCAAACCTTTGCAGTAAATCTCTCACCTGGTAAAAATCCATAGGAAAGCTCTCGCCAGATAACAATTGTTGTATCACCTTCCTGTTTTACATTTGCAATAGGATGTTTTGAAATGCTGAGCAAAGCTTTTACAGATTCTGATTCCTTTGATTTTAAAATAGTAGGGTCATTTTTTATTTTATATCTTTCATCAACATAAACTTTCTTTGAAAGGAGGTCAACAAAACCCGTTATATACTCATCAGAGAATTTTGCCACGAACCACCATCTTAAAAAGTCATTTGGCAGAGGATATACTCTGTACTGTTGGGCTTCAATCTTTTGTTTGAGAAAGTCTCTTGCCTCTGTTTTACAATATACTTTAACGCCTATATAAAAAATAATAAAGACAATAGATAAAACGTACAGGAATCTTACTTGTTTTTTAAATTTTAATGAAAACAAAACTGCTAAAAGAAGGGGAATCAAAACATAGGGGTCTATTATGAATGTAATAGACAAAGCATAGGAGGTGGAATCAAAGGGTGATAAGATTTTTGTTCCATATTGATTGGTAAGATCAAAGAAAATATGAACTCCATAGGCTATGAAAGCTATTGAATAAGTTTTCAAAAAGCCGATTTTTCTCCTGAACATTATAGCAGGGATAAGAGGTAACAAAAATAAAGCCAAAACTCCATGAGTTATACCTCTATGATAGGTCAAAAAAAGTTCTTTACTATGAATTCTTAATATATAATCAATATCAGGCAAAAGCGAAAAAATTAAAGCAGTTATTAGTATTGTTTTATTTTTAGAAGTTGTTTTGCCTAATACAAAACCTGTTAAACTGTGCGTAACAGGGTCCATTAAAAATTATAACATTAATGGTTGAAATTACATAATATTTCTTGCTATTATTATATTTAGCCGAAGTGGTGGAACTGGTAGACACGCACGTTTGAGGGGCGTGTGGGGAAACCCGTGCGGGTTCGAGTCCCGCCTTCGGCATTTTAATCTATTATTACAATTGTCATTTTCTTTCAATAAACTGCTAACTAGCTTGTCACCCTGAACCAAACGTAAGTGAGGTAATCCTTGAAATTGCAATCAGAAAATTATGTTTTGGACTATTTTGTCATCCCTTCGCTGACACTTCGCTTAAGCTCAGGGCTTCGGCTCAGAACAGCGCTTCGGGGCGTTTAGTTTCTCAGAATGACGGGATGGGCTCAAGACATCTCTTTCCTATCGGCAATTTCAGGTAATCCTGCCTACTTAATTTTGTTTGTTGTGATTATGTTAAAATTAATAGTTTAAAAATTATTTTGGAGGTGTACCTATGAAAAAGGTATTAGTTGCCTATTATTCAAGGTCAGGTAATACAGAGAAAATGGCAAAGATGATAGCAGATGAACTCTCCCAAAAAAATATCTCTGTAGATTTGAAGAGAGTTGAAGAAATAGAAATTGATAGCCTTCCAAATTACGATGGTTACATAATTGGTTCTCCAAATTACTTTGGCACAATGGCAGCAGAGGTAAAAAAATTCATAGATGAAAGTGTAAAGTATTACAGGAAAATAGAAGGCAAACTGGTTGCTGCCTTTACCTCAACAGGTATGATAGGAGGTGGTGGTGAAACGGTTTGCCTTGATATTCTTAAAGCATTTTTAATTCATGGTTGCCTATGCCTTGGTTTTACAAGGCTTGGCCATTACGGACCTGTATCTATCGGCAAACCTGATGAGAGAGTATCAAAGGAGATAAAAGAAATGGTAAACAAATACGCCGAAATTTTGAATATTTTAAGATAGTCAGTTGTGATGAATTAAGTTTTCATTTTTGAAAAGATATTCTATCTTTTTTAATATTTCTTGAGAAGAAATACTCCTAAGGCATTCAATCGTTGAGCATTCTCTAATTTTGCATCTTCTTATATTTTTAAAAAATATACCAAAGTAATCGTTACTATTTTTGCATTCTAATTCTCTATTAGGAGAAATCTTTATTAAATTTTCTGAAGGATTAGTGATTTTAGGGTCTTCAGGTCCATATATAACCATAGTTTTTGTACCTGTGGCACGAGCTATATGTAATGCTCCAGTATCACAACCTACCACTAAGTCAGCAATTTTAAAAATTGCTACTAACTCTTCTAATGTTGTTCTCCCTCTTAAGTCTATGTGTGAGAAAATATCAGGATTGTCTTTTTTTTGTCCAGTTAAAATAATATATAATTTGTTTTTGAAATATTCCATTATTGCCTTAGATAATTCATTGAAGTAAGGCCATTTTCTTGAAAGAGAAAAAGTATCTGCATGAATGACAATTTTTTTTAATTCTTTTGGGAGCATGCTCTCAATTTTTCTTATATTTTCATTTAACGGATAAAGCTTGGGGACAATTTTATCGTCTTTAATTCTTATATTTAGTGGAGTTAAAAGATTCAAAAATAATCTTTCCATACTCTTAAATTGTTCATCACAAACAACAATATCAGTAAGTTGATTGTTAAATTTTTCTGACATATTAAATCCTATTCTTTTTTTAACTTTGAGATAGGAAAAAAACTTTAATCTGTAAAGTTTGCTTTCGGCAGCAAAGATAACGCAATCGTATTTTCTAAAATCTTTTATAAACTTTAAAAGGGAAAATTTATTTTTATAAACATATACTTTATCAACGTAAGGAATGCATCTAAAAATTCCAACTATATTTTCCTTGACAAGGTATGAAATTTCAACATCATGGATTTGTAATTTCAGATTTTCTGCTAAGGGAAGACTCATTATTACATCACCAAGTCTTAGTAAGTTAACTATTAGTATTTTCATGTTCTTTTAATAATATAAAAACAGATATAATAAAAACAATTGCTGGTTCATGTTTT
>NZ_MAVV01000066.1 GCF_001707915.1 Thermodesulfovibrio sp. N1
AGAATAAGATGGATAAGATAGGAAAGACTCTATTTAGGGCATTAAAAATATCAGAACCAGCCCATATAACAGCCAAGGAAGAATTCGGAATCTAAAAATACAGGAAAAATCAAAGAATTACCCATCTTGTTGTATAAAAATTTACATTTTTAAAAAATAAAATTCAATTTTTTCAATGACTTACAAGATTAAATTGATAAACTCAGTAAAAGCAGGCATGCCCTATTTGACATTTTCAAAAGACAAATTGGCAAACAAAATTATTTGAGATTAACTTCTACCATATGGACTGAACAAGATATGCATGGATCATAGGCTCTTACGAGCATCTCGAGTGCAAGTGTTATTTCTTCCTGAGACTGATTAATAATTTCTGGAATAAGTTTTATCATATCAAGCTCTATATTGTGGGTATTCTGATTTGTTGGTATAACACAGTTTGCGTTTTTAAAAACTCCTCTTTCATCAATTTCATAATGATGAATTAAAAGTCCACGAGGGACTTCAACTGCTCCCACACCCTCTCCAGCACGCTGTGGTAAATTGCCATTCTGATTTAAGTCTGGGACAACAATCTCATCATAGTTAATACCTTGATGCCAGAGTTTTTCTATAATTTGTATAGCATCCTCTATACAATGAACACACTCAACAATCTGAGCAACTGTGTTTAAATAGGGATTTATACATTTTGGCTTTAAATTCAATGCATTAGCAGCTTCCTTTGCTTTTGGATGAAGCTTTTCTGAATTAAGATTAAATCTTGATAAAGCACCAACTGCATAAGAATCCCTGTGCCATTTTGTTCTTTTTGCAGAAGCATAGGGCACAATGAATTCATTTGTAACATTTTTATATTCATATTTGCTTACCCTATATCCATCTGTTGAGCCTATATCTCCATAAAGAAGAGGATATTCATCTTCATCATTTACTAAAGCCACATATTCCGTATCTCTTTCAAACTCAGGAAATTTTAGCTTACTGAATAGTTCTACCGTTGTTTCCATATCTTTTCTTAATTCTATAAGTCTCTTACGCATTTCCTCAAGGTCATTGTGGGAAGGAAGCTTTGTAAAGCCTCCAACAACTGCACTTATTGGATGAACATGTCTTCCTACAAGAATATCGCAAAGTTCGTTACATAGTCTTTTCATCTTCAAAGCACGCCTTACAACATCCTGATGACTTTTTATTAGAGGAACAAAACTTGTTACTCCTAAAAGGTCAGGGGCAACAAGAAGATAAATGTGAAGAATATGGCTGTCAAGATGTTCGTAATGAAGCAAAAGTTTTCTTAATAAAGTTGTCTGCTCTGTTGGTTTTATTCCAAGAGCATCCTCTGCTGATTGAATTGATGCCAAGGTATGTCCACAAGCACAAATTCCGCAGATTCGCGATGTAATGTGTGGTGCTTCAAAGATTGAGCGACCTCTTAAGAAAGCTTCAAAAAATCTTGGAGATTCAACAATCTCAAGCCTACATATTTCTATCTTTCCGTCCTTCACTTCAACAGTAATATTTCCGTGACCTTCAACTCTTGTTAGATAATTAACATTAATACTAATATTTTGACTCACTGCTTATCCAGCTCCTTACATTTGTTATACATATCAATTTTCTTCATAAGAAAGTCTTCAGGAATTTTATAATTTTTTAAAACTTCTTTAAATCCCTCAATATTTGGATTTATTGTAAGCCCCCTACAACCATAGCAAATATTTCCATTGTTTATACACCAGGAATTACAACCTGCTTTTGTAACAGGACCCATGCAGGTAAGTCCTCTGTCATACATGCATACATTTTCATTAAGCTTACATTCAACACATACAGGATATTCAGGAACATAATAAGGGATTCCCTGTAAAATGGATTTAAGAACCGTAACAAACTCCGGGATATAAATTGGACAACCATTTATAAAATAGTCTACCTTTACAACCTGATGCACTGCCTTTGTATGAATTGTTGGGAAAAATTTATAGAACTCACCATATACATATCTTCCGACTTCTTCAAGCTGAAAGGAGTTTTTCATTCCATTTACTCCACCAATTGTTGCACAAGAACCAAGAGCTACGAGTATTTTGCTCCTTTCCCTTATTTTTTTAATCCTTTTTACAGCATGTTCATCAGTAATACTTCCTTCAACAAAGGCAACATCAAATTCACCATCCCATTTTTCAGACATAACCTCTCTGAATTCAACAACCTGAATGATATCAAGAACATCAATTAAAAGCTCTCCAATATTTGCAACCTGAAGCTGACATCCTTCACAGCAGGCAAAATCAAAAAAAGCAACCTTTGGTTTACTCATTACAACGCCTCTGCCATATCCATTATTTCTTTAAAGGTAAAAACAGGACCATCCTTACAGCAATAAAGATTTTGAATCTGACATCTTCCACATTTTCCCATGCCACATTTCATATGTCTTTCAAAGGAAAGAAGAATCTGGTCAACAGGTAGTCCCTTTGCAAGTAACTCTTTTATTACAAATTTATACATGATTGGTGGACCTACAACTGCTGCATAAGTTCTTAACGGATCAATATCAACTCCTGGGATTAGAGAGGTTATCAATCCAACATTTCCTTTCCAATCAGGATCCGCTCTGTCAACAGTACAGGCAAAATGAAGATCCATTCTTCTTCCCCATTCCTCTATCTCATCAACAAAAAGAAGCTCCTTAGGAGTTTTGCATCCCAAAAGCATATGAATTTCTCCAAAATCTCTACGATTGTCAATTGCATAAAGGATAAGTGACCTAAGAGGTGCTAATCCCAACCCTCCTGCAATAATTAAAAGGTCATGTCCCTCTATCATTTTAATTGGAAATCCGTTTCCATAGGGACCTCTGACTCCAATAATGTCACCAACATTTAATCTATGAAGAGAATTTGTTACTTTTCCAACAGCTCTTACACATATTTCAAAATAGTGTCTGTTTAAAGGCGAAGAACAAACTGAAATCGGAATCTCTCCTATTCCAGCAAGAGATACCATTATGAACTGTCCAGGTTCAAAATCAAGCCATGAACGGTCTTCAAAAACAATTTTGAAAAGTTTTTCTTTTTCAGTAAGGGACTTTATGTCTAAAATTTTAGCTCTTTTTACATTGTATGGAGAATCTTTTATAACCACTTTCGCCATATCTTTGCCTCTGATTCCTTAATTAATGATGTAAGAACTTCCTTTAAATTAATTTTTGCCATGCATGTACGGGAACATCTTCCACAGCCTGTGCAGAAAACCATACCATAACGGTCAATGTGATAACGGAATTTTCTGTAAAAGCGATGTCTTTGTCTTGCAGAACGCTCTTTGCGAAAATCTATACCACCTGCAACTTTTGCAAATGGGTCAAGCTGACAGGAAAACCAGATTCTGTATCTTTCTCCTACTTTAAGAGTCAAATCAACATCATCTTTTATGTCAAAACAATAACAGGTAGGACATACAGCTGTGCAGTTACCACAACTAAGGCACTTTTGTTCTAATTCTTTCCATACTGAAGCATTAAAGGAGCGATCAAAGAGATCTGGAAGATATCTTCTTTCAGTTGGAACTTCATTGTTAAATATTTTTAATTTTTGAGCTCTCAGGTTTCTAAGCTCTTCTATGTTGTTGTCCTTTGCTGGCTTAAAAATTCCTGTTTTTTCAATAATATCTGTTCCCTTTGATGAATGAATATGGACAATAAAGTAATCCCCGAGGTCTGTGAACATTAAATCATAACCAGTGGTAGGAATGTGAGCTCCCACAAAAGAACAACTTGCGTATTCATCACAGTAGTCATTACATTCAAGTCCTATTATGGTGATGTGCTTTTTTCTTATAAGATAGGCTGTATCTTTTGGTTTATCAGAAAGTACCATGTTGAGACATTTAATACCAGCAATATCACAAGTGTGAACACCGAAAAGGACTAAATTTTCATATTCTACAATAGGTTCTACTTTTAATTCATTATTTACATCAAACTGTAAAATTGTTTCTCTCTGTGGCATAAAATATTTTTTCGGTGGAATTATGGTGGGAATGTATTTAAGGCTTACTTGTTCTGCAGATTTTATTTCCTGAAAAATATAATTTTTAAATCCTTTATAAACGGGTGCTACAACTTTTGAAAAAGTTATTAAGGAGTTTATAAAATCATCAAATTTTGATTTTTCAATTATCCTATATTGTTCAATTTTCATTTATGCCCCAAAAAGTAATAAAGTAAATCATTATAGTTTTTTTAAAATTAATTTGTCAACAGACGGCATAGGGTAACCGTATTAATTTTATTAAAAAGACTAAGATTAGAAAAGAGCTAAATAAGACAATATAAAAAAGGGAGAGGAAAAAATCCTCTCCCTTAAGTATTAGTCTAAAAGAATTTTCTGTGCTTCCTCCATATCAGCTTCCATTACATAAGGAATTCCTGTTACTTCGGAAGCTTCTTTTGTAAGTGCTACAATATCGTTTCTGTCAAGATATTCAATGGAGAACTTTCTTGCACCAGCCATGAGTTGTTTGAGTCCAAGAATTAGTCTGTCAACAAAGGTGTACATGGCAATCGCACCCCATGGAAGTTTTTTAAAGGCTTTTCCGTATTTATTTTTTAAAGTTTCTGAAGTGATGAATATTTCCTCTACTGTTGAACCATACTTGCTAATATCAGCTGGTAACTTTCCATCCTCTGCCCATTTTTGAATATGTTTTCCTACAAAAGCTGGAATCATGAGAGCTCTACCCATACAAACTGCCTTAAAATAGGGAGCACCAAGTGAAAGAGCTTTAAATATGTGATCTTCAAGAGAAAAACCACCGGCTATTGCAAGATCTGGCACATATTTTTTCTTTTCAGCAAGCTGTTTTGCAAAGTTATAAGCAATAGATTGTAAATAAATAGTTGGAATACCCCATTCATTCATCATTCTCCATGGGCTCATTCCTGTTCCTCCACCGGCACCATCAATTGTAACAAGGTCAATTCCTGCATCTGATGCAAAGCGCAAGGCTCTTGCCAGATCTGTAATTCTGTATGCTCCTGTTTTCAATGATAAAAATTTTGCACCAGCTTTTCTATAATGCTCTACAGATTTCAGGAAATCTTCATAATTTACCATACCAAGTCTTGAATGTCTCTCAAACTCCTTAAATTCTCCTGCCTTGTAAGCTTTTTGAACAACGGGGTCTTCAGGGTCTGGAAGAACTATATAGCCTCTTTTCTTTAATTCAAGAGCTCTTTCAAGACTTTTAAGTTTTACCTCTCCTCCAATATTTTTTGCTCCCTGACCCCATTTAAGCTCAATGCAGGTAATCCCTAATTTTTCTATTGCATACTCTGCAGAAGCAAGCCTTGTATCTTCAACATTTTGTTGAAGAATTATTTCACCGTAACCATCATACCAATCTTTAAAAAATTTTACTCTTCTTTCCATTTCAGGAGATTTAACAACTTTACCATCCTTAAACTCTGCCTTAGGGTCCATTCCAACAATATTTTCACCAATAACAATTATGATTCCAGAAATAGCAGCACCAATTGCTAATCCTTCCCAGTTGTCTTTTGCAATATCTGTAGAACCAAGAGCACCTGTAAAAATAGGAATTCTTAATTTAATTTTATAATCTTTGCCAATCTCTCTCTCTGTGTTAACTGCAGGAAATGTTGCTTTGTCTGGATCAGCTTCTACTCCAATAGCTCCAACACAGGTTCCCTGAATGTTCAAGTGAGAATAATCTACTGGATATTTTTTCGTAGCACCTGCTGTAACCTTTCCAAAAGGACTTGGATAAAGAACTTCTCTGCCTCTGAAAGACGACTTTCCAACTTCACAAAAACCTGGGCATCCATCAAGACATACTGAACAAATTCCCGAATAAGGTGCTGGATCAGAAACTCTGTTACGAGTTCCTGTTGCTGAACTTGCATTTGGTTGTCCTGGAATAACGCTCATGATTAACCTCCTTAATGTTAATTAATACTAATTTTAAATTCTTAAAAATTTAGCAATACTAAAACAAATTGACAAAAAAATACAATCTACTCCTTCGCCAGATTAAATAAGCCTAAAAACTACATATTGATTTTATTAATAAAATCTCAGTATTCTCACCCCCTTTGTTTTCTAACTTTAAAGATACTGCTTTTCTTAGATAGAGACCATCTCCTGTCTGGAGATTGAAGTTAGAATTCCCGATATTTAAAAATACTTTACCTTTTAAAATATATATAAAATTAGGCTCTAATTCGTAAAAAAAATCCTGCCTAACTGATTGACTGGTTTCTTCTCCTTTAAATTTAACTAAAAATGCCTTTAATTCTTCATCTGAAACAATTTTATAAACACTTATAACTGAATTTTTTTTATAAAGTTGAGATAATGTTTTTTCCCTTTTGATTATACATAAATCTTTCTCAAATACTTCATTCAATAAGTCGCTTATTTTAACACCAAGGGCATTACAAATTTGTATGAATGAAATAATAGATGGAACTATTTGATTATTCTCAATTTGAGAAATTGAACCAGGGGTGAGATTAACCTTTTGAGCTAATTCCTTCTGGCTCATATTTTTTAAAATCCTTAATTCTCTAATTTTTGAACCAATATCAAAGGGAAAATCCTGCTCCTGTGATTTAATTATAATATCCCCATTCACAAACTCATAGGTATGTGGTTTAAAGGCTTCACGATTTGCTCTTCTTGAAAGCTTCAATGCCTTTATAAAAAACTTTTCTTTTCTTCTATATAGCTCTAATACCACCTGAGTAATATGTCTTAAATTTGCTTTGAATTTTTGGCTATGAGCATCTTTTTCTAAAATCCAGTAAGCAACACTATCAAGGTCAAAAAGTCTTGGACACATATATGTAAAAAATCCATAAGTAGCGGTTTCATCTCTTAAAAAATCTTGCATACCTGTAAGACTATCAAAAATATATACCGGTAAAGATTTTATTCTATTTTCCACAGAATTTATTGCACTAATCAATTCATCTAAATTAGATGGGTTTAAAACTTTAATAATATCAAACTGTTCTGGTTTCTCACTGTAAGACTTTAAAAAAGTTATGTCATTTTTCCCCTTTCCTGATGTAAAACAGTCAATAATATGAAAATTTTTATTAACATATCCTCCATATTCCTTTAAAAGGCTTTGTACAGATTTATTAAAGTTGATATAAACTACCTCTCTTGATTCCTGTATTGATTTTTCAACAAATTTTTTAATAAAAATATCATAAAAAGTTCCTGCATCAACTTCCCAGACAACATTATCTCCTAAGTAAAGATAATCAATGAGCCTATCAAGTCCTATTATGCCTGAAGATATTTTTTGCACGGTAAACGGTTACCTCACAGTTTTAGACTTTAAAATATTAGCGTATTTTTTGTCAATTCTGAGGGAACAATGTTTTATTAATGAGATTATTTTTTGAGGAATGTGGACTAATTGACATTAAAAAAATTTAATGATAAAATTACTGAAAAAAAGGAGTTTAAAATGTTATATCTAATT
Organism: Thermodesulfovibrio sp. N1; assembly: GCF_001707915.1. Classification (GTDB taxonomy): domain Bacteria; phylum Nitrospirota; class Thermodesulfovibrionia; order Thermodesulfovibrionales; family Thermodesulfovibrionaceae; genus Thermodesulfovibrio. The sequence continues at coordinate 7,525 of NZ_MAVV01000066.1, forward strand.
CCATTAATTATTTTTATTTTAGTCCTTTTATGGCTAATTTTTACTTATAATAAACTCGTTAGATTAAAAATCATGACCGAGCAGGCTTGGTCTGATGTGGATGTTCAACTAAAAAGAAGACATGACCTTATCCCAAATCTTGTGGAAACTGTAAAAGGATACGCAACTCACGAGAGAAAAACTCTTGAAGAAGTAGTAAAGATCAGGAATACAGCGATTTCAGCAAAAACAACAGAAGAAAAAATAGAAGCAGAAAATATGTTAACTCAGGCATTACGTCAACTTTTTGCTTTAGCAGAAAATTATCCTGATCTTAAAGCAAGTGTAAACTTTCAAGCACTCCAAAATGAACTTGCAAAAATTGAAGAAACAATAAGTATGGCAAGAAGGTATTTTAATGCAGTGGTTCGAGATTACAATACTTCTATATCAATTTTCCCAAATTCTCTTATTGCAGGAATTTTAGGTTTTACCCGTAAAATATTTTTCGAAATGGATGAAACAGAAAGAGTGGTCCCTCAGGTTAAATTTTAAGAGGTAAAATTGAAAAAATTTATATTTGTTGTATTATTCATAATATTTTTCTCTTCTCAATCATGGGCATGGTATATTAAATCCTACGATGTAGAATTAAAAGTTGAGCCAAACAGTGAATTAAAAATTATAGAAAAATTAATCGTTGATTTCGGCTATGACAATAAACATGGAATATATCGTGATATTCCCTTAGATTTTAATGATCCTTCAGGTAAAAAACATAAAATAGAAATCAAAGATATTTTTGTAACAGATCAGAACCTGAATTCCTATCAAACTAAGATTTCTAAATATGGAAATAATTTGAGAATTCGCATCGGAGATCCGAATAAATTTGTAAGCGGAATCCAAAAATACATTATTCGATATAAAGTAAGATATGCCCTTTATAACTTTGGTAACATAGATGAACTTTACTGGAATGCCATTGGAACAGGGTGGGCTGTTCCAATAACAAATGCAACGGCTAAAGTAATTTTACCATTTGATGATAGCTCTATTCAGTTTGCCTGTTATACAGGTGCTTTTGGCAGTATTGGTAAAGATTGTAATATCAATAAAGAGAAAAATGAAATCCTATTTACCCTTACCAAACCTTTATCTGCCCATGAAGGAATGACTGTAGCTGTTGGATGGAAAGCAGGTTTAATAACAATATCTAAAGGACCACCATGGTGGAAAAATCCCTGGATATATACTTTTTTATATATAATTTTATTTTTAAGTTTTATGATATGGTTATGGTGGAACAAAGGACGCGATATCGGAGGAAAAGGAATCATACAAGTTCAGTATTATCCACCGGAAAATTTAACTCCCATTGAAGCAGGAACATTAATAGATGAAAAAGTTGATGCTCGTGACATAGTTGCTGAAATTATAGATCTGGCAAGGCGAGGATATTTAAAAATAATTGAAATTGAAGAATCAAGGTTTTTATTCGGTAAAAAAAGAGATTATATTTTGGAAAAAATAAAAAAATTTGATGATGCTATTCAGAAAAATAACTTTGATCTTCA
>NZ_MAVV01000067.1 GCF_001707915.1 Thermodesulfovibrio sp. N1
CTTATAAGAGTAACTTTAGCTCCTCTTCTCTTTGCAATTTTTGCCAAAGCATATCCCATTTTCCCAGAGGATTTATTTGTTATAAATCTTATTGCATCAATATATCCTAAGGTTGGTCCTGCTGTAACAATTATATGTTCATCTTTTAAATCCTTTTCAGTTAATGAAGAAACCAGGGATTCAAAAATTTTATCTGCCGATGAAAGCCTACCTGTACCTTCCTCTTTACAGGCAAGAAAACCCTTTTCTGGTCCAACAAAATTAACTCCAATACTCTTAAGGTATTCTATACTTTTATTAACCTGGGGAGATTCATACATTCTCCAGTTCATTGCAGGAGCAATAATTACAGGACCCCTGAAGGCAAGAAGTATTGTTGTAAGAAGATCATCGGCAATTCCATAGGCATATTTGTTAATAAAATTTGCAGTGGCTGGTGCAATTAAAGCAAGATTACATTTTTTCGCAATCTCAATATGTGAAAGAGGTTCATCAAATAAATCAACCAAAACTTTGTTTCCGCAGGATATTTCAACACTCATGGGCGTTACAAAATAGGTTGCCTTTTCGGTCATTACAGGAAAAATCTCTGCTTCTGCTTCCTTTAAAAGTTTAATAATTTCATATACTTTATATGCGGCAATACTTCCTGTTATACCTAAAAGAATTTTTTTATTTTTCAACAAAGGTTTACCCTTTATTATTCCTCTTCTTCTATATTCTCTGTATTTTCATTAAACAAATCCTCTAACATCTTTTCTGCTGATTCTTTCCCATGTAAATATATTTTCAGATCCTTTTCAAGTTCTGTAATATCTGGAATCGCCCTTCTTTTATCTTCAAGTAGCTTTTTAACATCAATTTTATCAATTTTTTCCTTAGCCCTAATTGCTTCTTCACCAGTAATATATTCTATCTTATTTGACAAAATTTCTAATATGGCTGTTGAGGTCACTTTTTTTGCCTTTTTTTCGAGCTTTGGAGTAGCTCCTAAAGATAATTCAGCAGCTCTTTGTGCTGCAATGACTGCTAAACGATATCTGCTATCGATTTTGTTTCTGTCAAATTCTATTGGTAGAGAAATAATATCGATTTTTTCTTCCTTTTTTTCCATTTTCTTACCCTCCTAATTTTAAAAATTGTTTATAATTTGTTGATTTACTTTATTAGTTTTCAATTTTTCAGCAGTAATAATGCATAAAATCTCTTTTACAGCTTTATCAAGATCATCATTTATTACGAGATAATCATAAATTTTATATTGAGAAATTTCTTCTTTTACTTTATTCAATCTCATTTTTATCGTATCAATTTCTTCTTTTCTTTGTTTAAGTCTTTTTTCTAATTCCTCCAATGAAGGGGGTAAAATGAAAATTAAAACACTATCAGGGTATGTTTTTTTTATATTTTTAGCTCCCTGTATATCTATATCAAGTAAAACATCATTTCCACTTTGGAACAATTCATTTATGACTTTTTTTGATGTTCCATAAAAATTTCCATATACCTCTGCCCACTCGACAAAATCATTATTTTTTATCATTGTCTCAAAGACTTCTCTATCTACAAAAAAATAATCAACTCCATCTCTTTCACCAATTCTTGGTTTTCTTGTAGTATGAGAAATACTCATCTTTAAATTTGGTAAACTTTTAATTAATCTCTCACATATAGTAGTTTTACCTGTTCCTGAAGGAGCAGATAAAACAAATATAGTCCCCACTTTATAAATCTCCATGCTCTTCCTTATTAAATTCATTAATTCTTTGTAAAATTGTTTCTACCTGTAAAGCACTCAGTATCACATGATCACTGTCTGTAATAATAATTGAACGAGTTTTTCTTCCTTCAGTAGCATCAATAAGTTTCCCTCTTGCTTTAGCTTCATCTTTAAGTCTTTTCATAGGAGAAGAACCAGGATTTACTATCGCAACTATTCTTGATAAAGAAACAATGTTACCAAACCCTATATTTACCAGCATAGTTATTGAATATTTTGAACCTGTTCTCTAAGTCTTTCTATATAAGTTTTTAAATCAACCGAGATTGTTTTAATCTGAAAATCCTCTGTTTTTGCCAGGATAGTGTTTGTCTCTCTATTCATTTCTTGTAGTAAAAAATCTAATTTCTTTCCTATAATACCACCCTTTTCAAGGGTTTCTTTAAATTGAATAATATGGCTACGCAATCTATCTACTTCCTCTTTTATATCAGATTTTTGTGCATAAATAATAATCTGTTCAAGTATTTTATTGTCATCAATGTTGTTCTGAATTATTATTTCCTTAACCCTTTCACGTATTGAATTAATATGGTTATTATAACTTATATCTACTCGATTTTCTAAATTAATAAATTCCTTTTCAATATTATTAACAATTTCTATGATACTTTCTTTTATTAACTCTCCTTCTCTTTTTCTCATCTCTTTAAGTCTTTCTAATGCCTCAGATACAGCCATTATAAAATTATTCACATCAGGTTCTTCCTCTTCATAGACAAAAAGTTCTTTGAAATTTGAAAATATAGAAATATCAATAGAACCAAGAATACTTAATTCCTTTTTTAAATCAATAAAGGCAGAATAGACCTCCATTGCAAGTTTCTTATTTAAATAAACCTTGCCTGTTTTCTCTTTTTGATTGATTGATACAATCAGGTCAATTTTACCTCTTTGAAATTTATTTTTTATTAGATTCCTGATTTCATATTCATGTTTTGAAAGTATAGTAGGCAATTTTATGTTTATTTCAAGAAAACGATGATTCAAAGATTTTGCTTCAACTCTAAAAATATCTCTCTCTGAAGTTCCGTAACCTGTAAGGCTTTCTATCAATTTATATCCCCTTTTATTTTTATAATTTTATTTTTAGATGTTTTTCCTTTAATTATTTCAATTTTTGATTTAGGAACATCTAATAAATCTGACAATATTTCAATAAGCTCCCTGTTAGCTAATCCGTCATAGGGTTGTGATTTAACCTTTACTTTGATTTTATCTTCTTCTATACTATCCAATCCAGATATTTTGGAGCCTGTCTTTACAACAATTTTTAGAATATATCCACACTTATCTTTTGTAAACGGAATTTTCATTTTTTGTTAACCAAAAATTATAGTATAAATTACCTAAAACTAAAGTTACAATAGTTAATAAAATACCCCCTAATATATCAACAAAATAGTGATATCTACAATAAACAGTAGATAAGATTAACATTAAAACAGGGAAAAACATCAACCAAAAAATTTTTTTACTGTATCTGTAAATTAAAATTAAAATTAGCAATGATATACCTACATGACCACTTGGAAAGGCATCTCTCTTAATTCCTTCAAGAGAATTGAGAAAATTCTTTATATAATCAGCTAAGAATAATCCTCTCAGCTCACTCTGAAAAATCTCTGGGATACTATATCTTGGACCTAAGGCTGGAAATAGAATATAACCTGTGTAAGAAAGATAATAACAAAGAAGTATCAGGAACAAAACTTTATAAAATTCATGCCATTTTTTTTCTTTAATTAAAAGAACTCCTATCAAAAAAGGCAGTATATAATATACACAGTAGGACAACTGCATCAATTCTGTTATTAGAGGATTAGCTATTTTCTCAAAGTAAAGGTAAGGATAAAATCCTAAAATCATATAATCAAGTTCAAGCAACACTAAATCTATATCTTTATTGATAAAAGGAGTTATTACTCCTACTGTATCAAAGGCAACAAGAACTGAAAAAACAGGAAAAGCTATGTTTTTTATAAAAGAAATACATGAATTATTAATTTGTTTACATAGAAAAAATTGAAAAAGAGCCATAGAAGAAAAGATTATCAAAAAATTCTCCCAAAGGGGGATTTTATCGTGAAAAATAATCACTAATATAACCAAGAAAATAAAGAAAATAATATTTACTTGAAATGCTGGATATAATTTAAAAAAGTTCTTTATCATTATAGTTTAGCGATTGCTCTTTGAATTGCTTTCTCTCTTTTAGACAGGGTTTTACCCTTTGTTTGTTGTTCAATAAAATATTCTTCTCCATTTATAATATTTAAAAAAATTGATGAATCAATAGCTACACAATTTTCTCTCCAGGCAACTTTTTCAATTTCTCTGTCTGAGGTTATTACAATCCAGAATTTTTTTGCTTCTTTAAGAATTCTTTTTATGACATCATCAGCTTTTTCTCCTGCGCCTGAATAAATTACAGTTATTCCACCGATAAATTCTTTAGTTTCAATGCCAGGACCTTCCTTATATCCATCAAAAACTAATGTGATATTATGTCCTTTTTTGTTCTTATATGATATGAGAGTTTGTATTAAATTTTGTCTAACTTTTTTTAAATCTCTATGGAATATTCCTATAAGGTTATATCCATCAATCAAAAGATTGCTCATTTTTTATTTTTTATAGAATCCCAAAAATTACCTATTTTCCTGTATTTTTCATAACGTTTTTTCAAGAGACTGTCAATCTTTATTTCCTTTAATTCATTGAAGGCATTTAAAATTGTACTTTTTATTCTTTTTGCTGTTTCTTGAGGGTCTCTATGGGCACCGCCTAATGGTTCTGGTATAATATCATCAATTATATTGAACTCTTTTAATTTTTGAGCTGTCAATTTGAGTTCTTCAGCTGCCTTGGCATACTCATCCACTCCTACTTCTGAATTTTTCTTCCATAAAATTGCTGCACATCCTTCAGGAGATATGACAGAGTAAACAGCGTGTTCAAGCATAAAAATTTTATCACAAACACTCAATGCTAAAGCTCCTCCACTTCCACCTTCTCCGATAACTATGGCAATTGTTGGGATTTTTAACAATGACATCTCCATTAAATTTGTTGCAATTGCCTCTGCCTGTCCCCTTTCTTCAGCTCCAACACCTGGATAAGCTCCTGGTGTATCAATCATTGTAATTACAGGGATAGAAAATCTTTCAGCTAATTTCATCAGTCTCAATGCCTTTCTGTATCCTTCTGGATGGGCCTGTCCAAAATTTCTATAAACTCTTTCTTTTATTGTTCTACCTTTCTGATGACCAACCAAAGCAAAAGACTGGTTTTCAATCTTACCTATACCTGCTACAACTGCTGGGTCATCGCCAAACCTTCTGTCACCATGAATTTCTATGAAATCTTCAAAGATCATAGAGACATAATCAAGAGTATAGGGTCTTTCTGAATGTCTTGCTATTTGAGTTTTCTGCCAAGCAGTCAAATTTGAAAAGATCTCTGTTTTTAATTCCTTCAGTTTTTTATTAAGTCTCTTTATCTCCTGTGATAGATCTATATCACTGTCATCGGATATTTTTCTTAATTCCTCTATCTTGGTTTCCAATTCCTGAATGGGTTTTTCAAAATCAAGATAAAATCTCATACTATTTTTACCTCACATCCATCAATTTTTGATATTTTGTTTTCTAAATCAATACAGGGTTCATAGGGGCTTAAAATTGTAACATAATAATCCTGAAAATTTAAAGATATATAAATATTGCCGTCGCTATTATTAGTTGGTCTTAGATACTTCTTCAAAGACTTAAGTTTCTCCTTTGCTTCATCCTCATTTATACAATCAATGATTATTTCATATCTAACCTTCATATCTTCATTTTTTATTTCTTCAATTTCTCGGGCAAAAAATTTAGTTGATTCTCCCACTTTGTTTACAATACCTTTTATTAATATGAAACTACCTTCTTTTAAAATATCTCTAAATTTTTTAAATAAATCAGGATAAATAACTACCTCAAGTATACCTGTTTCATCGGCTATTGTTAAATATCCAATAACTCCTTTTTCTTTTGCCTTGCTATTGATTTTTTCTACAATTCCACAGATATTTACCTCGAGGGAATCATTATCTGATTCTATTCCTTCATCATCAAACATTTCGAAAATTTCTCCAATGGGAATAATATTTCTCTTTCTAAGAATTGTTCTTAAATTTTTAATAGGATGTCCACTTAAATAAAATCCTAAAGATGCCTTTTCCTCGGACAATAATTTATCTATGTCCCAATCTTCGATGATATTTTCCTGACTATTAAAGGTGTTAATGTCTGAGGCTTCCTTATCTTTTATTTCTGAAAAAAGAGAAACAGCCTTTGCTTCATTTGATTTTTTTACTTTTCCGTTACCCTTATTTGAAATGAGATAGTTCATCGCAATCGCTCTTGCTTGATTAGGTGGGTATTCACTATAAACTGAATCAAAGGCACCAGCTTTTATTAAAGATTCAATAACTTTTTTATTTACCTTCCTTGCATCAACTCTTTTTAAAAAATCTTCCATAGAGACAAACTTACCCTTTTTTCTTTCATTTAGAATACTCTCCAGAGCTGCTCCACCTACACCTTTAACTGCTTCTAATCCAAATCTAATAGAATTGGCTGTTATGGTAAAAACTCTATCACTTTCATTTATATCAGGACCCTTTATTTCAATCCCTAAGGATCTGCATTCATTTAAAAATTTCAAAAGTTTATTTGTATCTCCCATTTCGTTAGATAGGTTTGCTGCAAAAAATTCCAATGGATAATGAACTTTCAAATAAGCTGTTATGTAGGCAAGATATGCATATGCTGCTGAATGTGATTTATTAAATCCGTACTCTCCAAAGGCTGCCATAAGATTAAAAAGAGCTTCTGCCTTATCTTTTGGAATTCCCTTTGATAAAGCTCCCTTTACAAAATCATCTTTCAAAGCTTCCATTAATTCAGGAATTTTTTTACCCATTGCCTTTCTTAGAACATCTGCCTGTGCCATTGTAAATCCGGCAATCTGATTTGCTATTTTCATTACCTGTTCTTGATAAAGGATAACTCCATAGGTCTCATCAAGAATTTCTTTTAGCTGAGGCAAATCATACTCTATAGGGATCAAACCTTTTTTTCTCTTAATAAAATCATCGACCATGCCACTTCCTAAAGGACCCGGTCTAAAAAGAGCTACAAGAGCTATAAGGTCCTCAAATCTTTCAGGATGCATCTTTTGAAGAAGATCCCGCATACCTCTGCTTTCAAATTGGAAAACTCCTATTGTCTGTCCAGATGAAAGAAGCTCGTAGGTTTCTTTATCATCAAGAGGGATGTGGTTTAAATCTATTTTTTTACCAAGTTTCTCGGCATATTTTACTATGTTATCAATCACTGTTAGAGTTTTAAGTCCTAAAAAATCAAATTTTAAAAGTCCTATATCTTCAAGAGCTTTCATGTCAAATTGACTTATAATTATTTCCTCATCGGGATTTTTGTAAAGAGGCATGAAATCTTCAAGAGGTTCTGGAGATATTACAACTCCTGCTGCATGTTGTGATGCATGTCTGGCTAAACCTTCTAATCTTAATGCAATATCAATAAGTTCCTTTATTGTTTGATTTTTTTCATATATTTCTCTTAATTTTGGCTCTAAGTCTAAAGCCTGTTTTAGAGATTGACATGCAGTTGGTATCATTTTTGCAATTTTGTCAACTTCATTATAGGGAATATTCAATGCTCGACCAACATCTCTTACAACAGCTCTTGCTGCCATTGTACCAAAGGTTATTATATGGGCTACTTTGTCATTGCCATATTTTTCCGATACATATTTAATTACTTCTTCTCTTCTGTCTTTACAAAAATCCACATCTATATCTGGCATGCTTATTCTTTCCGGATTTAAAAATCTCTCAAAAAGCAATCCATATTTCAAAGGATCTATATCAGTAATTCTTAATGCATAGGCAACAAGGCTTCCAGCTGCAGAACCTCTACCAGGACCAACAGGAATAGATTTTTTTCTTGCATAATTGATGAAATCCCAGACAATTAAAAAATAAGAAGCAAAACCCATTTTAGTTATTACTTCAAGTTCCCTTTCAACTCTTTCATAGTAAATATCTGGTACACTTCCATTAAATCTTTCTTTTAACCCCTCTAAGGTAATTTTTCTAAGATAACTTTCAACTGTAAAACCGTCTGGAACTTCATATTTAGGAAGTTTATAATCTCCAAGATTAAATTCAAAACTGCATCTTTCAGCTATCTCTATTGTATTTCTGATAGATTGTGGAATTTCTTGAAAAGCTAAAATCATTTCTTGCGGTGATTTGAAATAAAAATCTTCTGTTTGAAATTTTAATCTTTTTTCATCTTTTATTGTTTTTCCTGTTTGAATACAAAGAAGTATCTCATGGGCTTTAGCATCTGATTTTTGTAAATAATGGCAATCATTTGTTGCTACAACTGGTATGTTAATTTTTTTTGAAAGTTCTAATAGACCTTTGTTTGCTATTTCTTGTTCATGAATAGTATTTGGCTGAATTTCAAGATAAAGTCTATCCTGAAATATTTCTTTTAGTAGCTTTCCAATTTCCTCTGCCCGTTGTATATTTCCATGTATAATGTTATAAGGTATTTCTCCCTTAATACATCCTGACAAAGCGATAATTCCATCGGAATATTGACTTAAAATTTCCATATCAATTCTTGGTTTATAATAAAAGCCTTCAAGATAGGATGCGGTGACAAGGCGATTTAAATTTTTATATCCCCTTTCGTTTTCAACTAATAAAGTTAGATGAAAGGATGCCTCTTCAGGCATTCCCGGATCTTTATTTATCTTTGCTTTGTCAAATCTGCTTTGGGGCGCTACATAGACTTCGCAGCCTATTATTGGTTTAATTCCTGCTTTTTTTGCCTTTTTATAAAATTCTATAACTCCAAATAGATTCCCATGGTCTGTTATGGCAATGGCAGGCATTCCATAATTTTTAGCCTGCTCAATAACTTCGTCAA
>NZ_MAVV01000068.1 GCF_001707915.1 Thermodesulfovibrio sp. N1
GATCAAGAAATAGTTTCTCTATCCGCTTCTCCAATATACATAAAAGAATTAATAACTGGTTTTTTACAAACCGAAGAAATATTAAAAGGAGATTGGTGCCCTGAAAAAATATCTATATATGACAATGGAAAAGAAATAGAAGTTAAAGTTTTGCTTGAAGGATTTGTATCCCTTGAGAATAGAACAATTACATCTGGTTGCATGGCGTCTGTTAGTTTTATAACAGATTTAAAAAACAAAATAGAAGATGATTTAAAAATAAATCCGGAAAAATTATTTACACTCTTCAAAGATTTTCAGACCAATTCATTACTATTTAAAAAGACTGGATGTATTCATGCTGCGGGGTTAGCAGATGAAAATAATATTTTATTTATTGCTGAGGATGTTGGAAGGCATAATGCAGTCGATAAAGTTATAGGATGGGCTTTGTTGAACAAGATATCCTTTAAAAGAAAAATTATGCTTGTAAGTGGTAGAATATCTTCAGAAATGGTTTTAAAAACTGCTAAATGGAAAATACCTATGATTGTAAGTAGAACTGCTCCAACATCTCTTGCAGTTGAATTGGCTGATAAAGTAAATTTGACTATAATAGGATTTTTGAGAGGAAATAGATTTAATATATATACAAGTCCAGAAAGGATAAAAATGTGAAAATAAGTAAAAGTGAAATTTTATTTTTAATTCAAAACACAGCAGATTTATCTGGCAAAGATTTAACAGGCATTAAACTTTCAGAAATAGACCTCATAGGAGTTAATTTTAGCAAATGTATTTTAAAAAATGCAGATTTAAGCAAATCAAACTTATCTCTCTGTAATTTTGAAGAAGCTGACTTAACAAATTGTAAAATTGACAGTTCTAATGTATCAGGTGCATCCTTTAAAAATGCCATTCTTAATGAGGCAGACTTTAATTTTTCATTTCTACCAGGAGCAAACTTTTTTAATGCCCAGATGAATAAAGTCAATTTTTTGAATGCAAAAATAACTCTTTGTAATTTTGAAAATGCAAATCTTCAGGAAGCAATTCTTCAAATGGCAGAGGCTTTTCTTGCTAATTTTAAGAATGCAAATTTAAAATCAGCCAATCTAAAACAGGGATCTTTTACAGGAGCAGATTTTTCCAATGCCCAGATGAATAATGTAGAATTTTTTATGTCTGATCTTTCAGGTGCTAAATTTATCGGAACAAATCTTGAAAAAGCTGAATTTATAAGATGTTTTCTGATAGCAACAAACTTTTCAAAGGCTAATCTAAAAGATACACTCTTTGAAAATAACAACGAATCAAGAGTACAAAGATAAGGTAAAAAATTTTTAAAGCCACATTAATTTGTCAAATTCAGGATTTGGGACATGTATTTTAATAAATCCCACAGAAGGAGCTCTTTCAATCGTATGATTATTCATAAGAATTTCAACAAATAAATATATATTTTCTTCCTCTTTTATTCCGATTGTTTCTAAAGGAATTTCTATTTCGAATATAGAATCTAATGCAACATTTTCAATTTCATAATTTTTTATCCATTCTTCATTTTCTTGTTTTATAATTTGAGCAAACTCTTCAGGATATCTCCATAATATTTTCATTCTTACTGGCTCGATGATTTGAATTTGAATGCTGAAATCCTTAAAATCTTCTATTGGACATGAAGGATCGAGTCTGATATAAAGAAACTTTTTGTTAAATCCATAATAAAGCTCTGAAAGTAATCCTTCTGATTTATGCATACTTCCACCAAACCTCTTAAGTACATACTTTCCAGCCTCAAGCCATTCAAAATATCCTGTAACTTTTCCATCAATTTTAGGATAAATAAAGCCTTTAGGCTCGATATCAGGTTTTATCTCTCTCATTTTCTTACTTATTGGAGCATACAAGTATGAGGGAGGTTCTTTCCCTATTTCACGATAAACATTGATTAAGTGGTGTCTGTATATTTCATCGAAAACATCCTTAGTTTCTGTATAGTGTTCATCTCCGTACCACCAGTTCCAATCACTTCCTTCAGCAATATATATTTCCTCCCAGGCATTTGATAAATCTTTAGAAGGATTCTCATTTTGATATTTAATTAGATCCTGTCTTGTCTGATATAAATAATCCCAAGATAAATTATCCTCCTCATGTCCAATCCAGATAGAAAAATTTGCATTAATCCATGAACCAGGAAAAACTCTTCTTAAGCTTTTTACTGGAGGATTTTCGGATAAATATTCAGAAAAAGTTACTGTTCTTATCTCTTTATCTTCTGATAGAGATTTATATAAAGTTCTTAAAAAATCTAAACCATCTTTTTCATAGTATTCCCAAGCATTTTCTCCGTCAAGAATAACTGGAATGATGATGTTGTCTTTATAACTTATTTTTTTTAACCTTCCTATAAAATCATTCACTGCATAGTTATGTTGCCATCCTGAATATACAAATCCAATAAGATCAGAAAGTATTTTATCTCTAAAGAAAATCTTTACTCCTTTGAATTCATATACACTGTAAAATTTTTCTGGAGCTAAAACCCTATCTCCTTCCCTTAATTTTTCTCCTAAAGATTTAGATAAAATTTCTTCATCAGTAGCTATCCATGATATTTTTGAATCTCTTATTAATTCTATAACTTCCTCACTTACAGAGCCTTCGGAGGGCCACATTCCGTGTGGTTTGAATCCAAATGTTTTTTCAAAATATTCTATTGCTCTGTTAATTTGTTTTTTTGCATCTTCAGGTGCAATAAATCTATATTTTGGCAACACAACATTTGGCATAGGCTCCTTAGCCTTAAAATTATCATAAATTAATGGTAATATTGGATGGTAAAAGGGAGATACAGAAAGTTCAATTTGTTTAGACAAAGTCATTTTCTTATAAAGAGGTATAATTTTTTTTAAAATTTCAATTTGTTTATTTATTAATAAATTTTTTTCCTCTTCTGTATATTCTCTACCCTTCCTTTCTAATTCCTTTAAAAATTTGTCATTTTCTCTGTGTAATGGGTCTATCCAGACAAGATTAAATAAAACTTGAAGATCTCTAAATTCTTGAGTTGTGAATTTTTTAATTGTCTTTGACAAATCTCCATAACTTTTACCTCTCTTTTCAAGAAGCTCTCTATATCTGGGAAAGGGATATATCATAGTTTGCCAGTTAGCAAGGAAAAAATTTTCAAGAATAAAAATTTTTTGCTCATCTTTAAGTTCTTCTGCTGGAATTAATGTAATTTCCATAAATAAATCTGTTGCGCCATTTTCATATTCTCTTATTTGTTTAAGAAGAGATGGAACCACATTAAAGGTTACTTTAACATCTTGAAACTCCTCCAATATCAAAAGCATATCAAGATAATCTTTAGTAGCATGAAGCCTTACCCAAGGCAATATAAATTTATTTTTTAATGGATCAAAATAATAAGGTTGATGCATATGCCAAAGTATGGCTAAATTAATGCTCATTTCTCACTGTCTTGAAACTGGAAAATCATTTCTCCAGGTTTTATGAGTCCAAATTGTTCTTTGGCATATTTTTCTAAATATTTAGGATCTTTTTTTAAAAGATTTATTTCATGTTTTATTGAATCATTAGTTTTTTTAATTTGATTTATTTCAGTCAAAATTTTTTGTTCATTTTTTTTAAGTTCTCTATATTTTAAATAACCCATTTCACCAAAGAAAAAGTTGTATGCCAGTATCATAAACAATAAAAGAAAGAAGATAAGGTATAATCTTGACCTTATCTTCTTTTCTTTTTTAAGTTGTTCTTTTAGCACATACCTGCTCATTTAAAAACCAAGATTATAAAACGCTGAAATACCCTTAAATTGAGCTATATCTCCTAATTCCTCTTCTATCTGAAGAAGTCTATTGTATTTTGCTATTCTTTCCCCCCTTGAAAGAGAACCTGTTTTTATAAATCCTGTATTAAAAGCTACAGAAAGGTCTGCTATCATAGTATCTTCTGTTTCACCAGATCGGTGAGATATTACTGCTGTATATTTATTGTTTTTTGAAAGCTCAATTGCTTCAATGGTTTCAGATACTGTTCCAATTTGATTCAGTTTAATAAGTATAGAGTTAGCAATTCCTTTTTTTATCGCCTCTTTTATTATTTTTGGATTTGTAACTACAAGATCATCGGCTACAAGCTGAATTTTTTTACCAAGTCTATTTGTAATAATCTGCCAGCCCTCCCAATCTGTCTCGCTCATTCCATCTTCTATTGAAATAATAGGATATTTATCTACTAAAGCTTCATAGTAAGATACAATATCCTCTGAACTAAGTTTTTTACCATCAACATGGTAAAATCCTTCTTTATAAAATTCCGATGCTGCTGGGTCTAATGCTATATATATCTCTTTTCCAGGTTCATAGCCAGTTTGTTTTATAGCTTCTAAAATTAATTTTATTGCCTCTTCATTATTTTCAAGCATTGGTGCGAATCCACCTTCATCCCCAACAGCAGTGCTAAGTCCTCTTTTTTTAAGTATTCCTTTTAAAGTATGGAAGACCTCAACAGCAGATCTTAAAGCACTGGAAAATTTTGTAAAACCAATTGGAACAATCATAAACTCTTGAATGTCTAAATTATTGTCAGCATGAACTCCACCATTAATTATATTCATCATAGGAAGTGGTAGCACCTTAGCATGAGTTCCACCTAAATACCTATAGAGAGGAAGACCAAGTTCTTGGGCTGTAGCTTTACAAACTGCCATAGATACTGCCAAAATAGCATTTGCACCAAGTTTACTTTTATTTTCTGTCCCATCAAGTTCAATTAAAAATTCATCAATTCCTTCTTGGTCAAGGGATTCCATGCCAATTATATTAGGAGCTATTTCATTGGTAATATTTTCTACAGCTTTCAAAACTCCTTTTCCCATATATCTCTTTGAATCTCCATCTCTTAACTCAAGGGCTTCTCGTGTACCAGTTGAAGCACCAGATGGAACGGTTGCAATACCCCATGCTCCTGAATCAAGTAAAACTTCAACTTGCACTGTTGGATTGCCTCTTGAATCAAGAACCTCCCTTGCGATTATATCAATAATTTCTCCCATAAAATTGCTCCTCCTTTCAATTTAGATTAATTATAATATCTCAAAAAGATATATTCAATCAATGCAACAACAAATATTATTAAAGTTGCAGGCACAATTTTTTTATAAATTCCCAAAATGTCTGCTTTAAAATAATCCTTTGTTAGAATCAAACAAAGATGTAATGGAGACAGAAGAACTCCAGCATAACCAGATACAAAGGCAATTGATATTTCATATGGCAAAGTTTCTTTTAAGTGAAGTAAAATAGGAAAAGTGCTTCCAACAAATCCAACGCTTACTCCGGTAATTAAACCTATAAAAAAGGGAAGCGTGATAAAAATTATCAAATAGGGAATTTGAGCATAGGTTATTGCTTTTGCAATACCCTCAACAGCACCTGATACTTGAAGCATTTCCTTAAAAATCATAACTCCAAAAACCAAAACAACAACATCCCATGTAAAACCGTATTTTAATATGGAAAAAGTTTCCTTAAAGTTTTTTTTGAAATAAAGCATAAAAATAAGATGTTTAAAAATAAAGTAATGGAAAGGTCAATTTTAAAGATTATTACAGGTAAAAGCACAAGTAAAATTGGAATAAAACTTAATAATGAATTGTAAATGTCTCGACTGTTAATTGATTTTTTTTCATTTTTTAGATTTTCCATACTCAATAAAAAGCCTATTGTGAAAAAAATAACTGCAATAGGAAAATTCAAAAGAATCAAATCTCTTAGTGAAACTCCTGAAACTGCTGAAGCAAGCACTATACCAGGATAAAGTGGTAAAATAAGTTCCCAGGGATGTCTGTACCAGTAATTTATAAATGCTTTCTCCTCCTTTGAAATTGAAGTATTCTTTGTTGCTGAATCAACCATCGGAGCTGAAAGATAGGCTCCTCCAAGAGAAGGTAACATTCCAATTATTAATGGCATAGATATTATTGAAAACTTTTTATTATTAACAAGTGTTTGTGTGGCAGAAGTCATTTTCTGCATTAATCCTGTTTGCCTTAAAGAATATTCAAAGGATTTTATTAATGTAAGAGAAAAAAGTAAATTTAAAGTCGTGTGCGAAATTAAGCTATTAAAGAGAGCATGAAAAGTTTTATTAAAATTAAAGGGATATAAAATAATAAACAATGATGCACCAGCAAGTAAAGCATATCCGATATTTATTTTCTTGCGAAGTAAAAAGAGAATAAAAATAAAGATAAAAAAAATCTTTATTATATCTATCATCTATCTATCTTATGAATTGCTTCTCCATATATATCTCTTACAGCTTCACCAATACATTCAGAAAGTGTTGGATGGGAGTAAATTAAATCTTTAAATTCCTTGCCTTTTAATTTAAATTTTATGGCAATACAAAGTGCATGGATTAATTCAGAAGCTTTCGGACCAATTATATGGGCACCTATAATTCTGTCACTTTCTTCGTCTAATATAATTTTTGCAAATCCATCAATCTCTCCAATAGCATGAGCCTTACCAACAGATCTAAAAGCGAATACTCCTTTTTTAATTTTAAATCCTCTTTCAATGGCTTCGGTTTCTTTTAATCCCACAGAGGCGACTTCAGAAACAGTAAAAATTGTTGAAGGTATTACGCTATAATCCATTTTTTCATTGAATCCCATAGCATTCTTAGCAGAAATTTCACCTTCGGTATAAGCTACATGAGCAAGAAGCCATTTACCATTGACATCACCTGCTGCATAGATACCTTCAATGTTGGTTTGCATAGATTCATCTACAAGGATTTCATTTTTCTTGCCAAGTTTTATTTCAGTATCTTTTATGCATTCAGTATTGTATTTTCTACCTACAGATACAAGAATAATATCTGATATAACCTTTTTACCATTTGATATTGTTAACTCAATAGAATTTTCCAAAAGTTTTAAATCTTCAATCTTAACACCTGTGTAAAACTCTATTTTTCTCTTTTTAAGTAGTCTTTCAAGAGCCTTAGAAATATCCTCATCCTCCATAGGTAAAACTCTTGGCATAAGCTCTATAATGGTTACTTTACTTCCTAATAAATGGAAAATCCACGCAAACTCACAGCCTATTGCACCAGCACCAATAATTGTTATTGATTCTGGTATAGATTTCAGATTCCATAGATCATCACTTGAAAGAATCCTTTCTCCATCGAAATTAAGCATAGGAATCTGAGCAGGTCTTGAACCTGTGGCTATAATAATTCTGTCAGATTGTATTTTCTCATTATTTTGCTTGAGAAAAACTTTTTTAGGATTTATCAATTCTGCTTCGGAATGAATAATTTTTACTCCTCTTTCTTTTAAAAGAATGGTTAGACCCTTTTTTTGAGTCTCAACGACACTATTTTTTCTTTCCATTAAACTCGATAAATCAACTGATAAATCCTTAAAGGATTGTTGAGAAGAATACTTTTGTTGCTTAATTTTATCTAATTGTTCAAGAGAGGCTATAATAGTTTTTGTAGGAATGCAACCTCTGTTTAGGCATGTTCCACCAAGTTCATCTTTTTCAATTAATAGAACCTCCGCACCTAACCTTTTTGCAGTAATAGCAGAAACATAACCTGCAGGTCCTCCCCCAATTACTGTTAATTTCATTCCTTTTCTTCTTCAAGATAGCTTTCATATTCTTCATAATCCATCAAGTCATCGACTTCTTGTAGATTATCCATCTCTATAACAGCAATCCAACCTTTTCCGTAGGGATCTTCATTAATAATTTCTGGATGATCAATTAATTCTTCATTAACCTGGACAACTACACCACTTACAGGTGCAATAACTGGGGATGAAGTTTTTGTAGATTCAATCTCTGCCATTTCAGAATCAGCATCAACATGACTGTCAACTTCTGGTAATTCAATGTAAATAATATCACCTAAGGATTCTTGCGCATAATCCGTAATTCCTACTTTAACCTTTTTACTTTTTCCAGATAATTTAATCCAAGTATGTTCTTTGTGAAACTTATAATTCTCTAAATTCATTTCCCCTCCAATAAAGTTTTTTTATTTTGATTTTTTAATTAGATAAACAGAAATTTGTCAAGCAAAAAATAAAACTACTGTTTTTTTTCGAGTAATTCTTTGATTTTATCTCGAATATCAATAAGCAAATAAACAACATAAGAAAAGATAATTATAATACCTGTTCCAATTACAAAAACTAATAGAAAACTCAAAACAGCATGTAATATATTATTTGATTTCAAAAAATTGACATATCCTGCATTAAAGGCTAATACAGTACTACCTACTATTCCTAAAATTAAATATAACGAAAGAATTAGTTCTCCATATTTTAAAATAAGCTTTTTCATCACAAACCTCGAAATTTTTTCATAATAGCATTGATAAACATAAAATGGCAATATTAAAAAATAATTAAATTAATCGTCCAATCATTTTTATAAATATTTCAAGGAAATTTTTATCATAAGATCCTTTGTCTTGAACTAAAATTTGTAATGCATTAAAGGGTGTTAAACTATACCTTAATGGTTGTGGAGTTGTCAATACATCATATGCATCTACGATAGAAATAATCTTACCAAAAATTGATATTTGCTCTCCCTTTAGTTTAAAAGGATAACCTTTTCCATTTAATTTTTCATGATGTTGAGCTATACCTTCAATCACTTTCTTTGGTAAGTCTAATTCTTTAGCAATGTTTACAGATTCAATAACATGGTTTTTATATATA
>NZ_MAVV01000069.1 GCF_001707915.1 Thermodesulfovibrio sp. N1
AAATAATTGAAATTATAATATTTCTATGATTTTGTGAAATATTAGGCATAAAAAATTATATCACAATTTTGAGTTTTGTGAGATGTAAATTTAAAAATTAAGGGAGGCGTAAGCCTCCCTATTTTGTTTACTATTGTTTTTATTAAGGTGTCTTATCAAAGAAATAGGCAACATCAACCAGTGTTTGCTCAGTTGCGCAGTTAGTCCATGCATTAGTAGCAATGCGGATTGTTCCACCAGATACTTCCCTTACATATCCAACTCCGGCATCAAGAGCACCATCTATTGTCTGATCGAACATTTTTGCTGCATAACAAGGTATCTGCCTGTTTATAATTACATTATAATTGACACCACCTATGCTAGGACCTGCAAAATAAACAGCTCCATTAAACTGATTTTTTGCATTGTCTCTGGGAGTTCCGCCTATTAGCTGAGCACGTAGCAGCTCATTCCATTGCTGGTCTGCCGCAGCAGCACCACTTGGTGGGGGATAACAAAAAGCAGGCGAAGGAGTGGCTGAAAAACTACTTGGTGTTACACCTGTTAAGGTAGCATAGTTTACATCACCGTCATTATCACAGTCGCCAGGAAATCTACCATATCTATCATAAAAGGTATATGCGAGGGCTACCAATCCTTTGGTATCGTTAATCAGTCTTTTTGCTTTCGCATTGTTAATCAAATCCTGTCCTTTAAGCACTGCACCGAGGATGATTCCGATAATTACCAATACAATGGCAAGTTCAACGAGGGTAAAACCTTTGTTACTTCTTAAATACTTCATAGCCTATCCTCCTTTTTTGTTTTTTATTTTTGCTTATGCAAATTTAATGCCATCTTAATTTATTATTCCTCTAGATTTAATGACCCGGTCTCCTCCTTTTCTGTCATTCCGAGGGGTTCGATACCCCGAGGAATCTCTCTGAAAAAGGAGGAGATTCTTCGCCTTGGGCTCAGAATGACAAAGAGAGAGTATATCAGCATGACAAAGAAGGAGTGCATCAGAATGCCAAAGAGAGTGTGCCTCAAAATGACAAAGAACAAGTGCCGCAGAGTGATATAAAGAGAGTGCCGCAGACATTGTTCTGAGCGAAGCGAAGAGATAACAAAAATAAAGTGCTTCAGAATAGCACTTTTTCATGTCAAATTATAATTTATTTTAAAATGAAAATGTCAATATTTTTGACATTTTGAATTCGTTTATAAATTATCTTTGAAAGGATGAATTTAATTTAACTCTTTCAATTCCTTCTAAAGCATAGGGATCACCAAGTTGAAGTAATTTTTCGTAGAGTCTCCTTGCTTCCTCAAATTCACCTTTTTGCTCCTTTAGAAGAGCGAGATTATATAGGGCATTTTTATTATTAGGCTCTAAAGCAAGAGCTTTTTTAAAGTAATCCTCTGCTTTGGTAAAATCCTTTAATTTTGCCTTGATCACGCCATTGTTTATAAGAATTGGAATATTCTGAGGAGCAATGTTAAAAGCTGTCTCTGCATAATGGGAAGCCTCTGACAGATTGTTTAAAAATAAATACAATGTGGCAATTTTATTTAATATTTTGGGGTCCTTCTTTTTGGTAATTTTTAAATATTCAATATATTCAATAATTGCTTCTTTATGCATCCCTTTATTCTCAAAATCTTGAGCTCTGTATAAATAATCAACTGCCCGAAAGGTCTCTAAATCGGGACTTGTAATTGGAATTTCTTTATTTTTCTCTATTTTTTCTTGTTTGGAGACTTTAGAGGGATTTTTCTCTGGTTTTATATCTACATTTTTTGGGGATTCTGTCTTTGATAGAGCTTTATTTTCAGTGAAAGAGGATGATTCATTTTTTACCGTCACAGATTCCATTTTTATATCTGTAGGTAAATTTTGTTCATTAATCGGGGTTGGATTTTTAGAAGCATCTTTCAGGTAATTATTAAAGATAAAAAGCGAGGTAAATCCGAGCAAAACTGCAAAGACCGATGCTCCAATGATAAAGAGAGATTTTTTAGACTTTTTTTCACCCTTTACAATCCTGATAAGCCCAGGTGGTATATCTTTCTTTATTTTTGAGAACATGGAATATTATATCAGAAAAATAGGATTTTTTTAGTAAAAACCTATTCCAAAATCTTTAATTTCGATATTTTGAGTTCTGCCACCTGTCCCTTCTGTAAAGCCAAATTTTACAGAGTTCATGCTTGAAGGTAATTGAAAACAGTGGCTAATTGTTGGGTTTGATGAATAATCTTGGGTTAAATCATTACAAGAAGAACAGTCAATCCATGCTTTTATAAAGGCATAATTTTTGGAGAAGACAAAGTAATCTTAAGATCTATTAAAAAATTAATTAGCACCACAATTATTCCCCTGACAAGATACATTAACTACACAATTTCCATTAGAATCCAAATTTTGCATGCTCCCCGATAATAAAGTCTGACCTGAACACGCCGAGCTTTGATATATAGTTAAAATATTATTAGAAATCAATCCAGTTAAAGAAAGGCTTTCGTTATTACCTATATTTCTACATATTCCTGAATCAATTCTATATGATTTTTCGTTTCCTTGGTTGGAAATAATAAGAGAATATGTGGTACAACCTCTTCCTTCGTCACTAGAGGGGTTGATGGTTAATGATAAATTTTTTGTCGCAGTCTGATTTTTACTGTCCGTTACTTCTATTTTAATTGAGAAAGTTCCATAATTTGTTGGGGTTCCACATATACACGGAGAAGCATTATCGCATGTTAAGTTAACTGAGTCATAGGAGCAACTATCTGAAGTTTTTAAAGAAAGTCCACCTATTTGATTAAGACCTGTTATATTCCATGTGTAATTCGGGAAACCATCTGTAACACTTAATTGAGCTCCATATTGAGAACCTTTATACCCATAATGGAGAAACTCTGTTGTTATTCTAAATTTTGGGCATCCTCTTAAAGCCCTTATTTCATCAAGGGATACATAGACAACCACATCGTCATAGTAATATTTTGGATTTGTTGTTGTATAAGTACAAGGGCTATTATATGGCATTCCTTGTTGTCTAATATAAAAAGGCGATGTAGCTCCTGTACATTCTCCGTCTGTATCTTCTCCTTTACTGTAGATTATAAAAGCAATATTTGATTTTGTGTTGTATGATGTACAATCAGTATTTGTACATTCATATACTTGCGTAGCGGTTGTGCTTTTACTACAAACATCACTCGAACGTATTTCATTGTCTGGGTAATATATAAGTTCCCTTCCCCAGGCATCAAGTTTTCTTGCACCTGCATTATCAAGAGTTGCTGGTAAATAACCGTTTTTTACCGCATAACCAAGCACTGCCTCCTTTGCCTGTTTTACAATATCTCTTGATTCTTGAATTTTCGCCCTCTTTGTAAGAGGACCTATCAGACTTGCGCCAAGTCCTATAAGTAAACCAAGTATTACAAGGACTATGGCAACTTCTACAAGGGTAAGTCCTTGATTTTTAGATTTATTTTGCATATTCTTTTATAACAGATTTCAATTAAATTTTCAATAGACAATGCTCCCTATCATTCTGAGGAAGTGTAAGTGACCGAAGAATTTTCTCTATTTTTATAATTATGAACGAAGCGATAACTGAATGAAGAACCTCCACCTCTTAAAAAGGATTACAAAAGAAGTATAAAATTTGTCAATCTATTAACTTAATTTGTATAATGGATTTATGCTCAATAAAAAATATCTCCTTCCGCAAGAGGCAGTTCAGCTACTTTTAAAATATATTCCCTTTAAATGTCTTCCTTCAGAGATTATTCCCATTGAAGAAGCATTCGGTAGGGTTACCTATGAGGAGATTTTATCTCCCGAAGACTTACCGGGTTTTATCCGTTCTACTGTTGATGGGTTTGCTGTAAAGGCTTCTGATACCTTTGGTGCCAAAGAAAGTTCGCCTGCCTATCTAAATGTAAAAGGTGATATTCCAATGGGAGAAATCCCTCAATTTTCTCTTTCAAAAGGTGAAGCAGCTTCAGTTGCTACTGGTGGAATGCTTCCAGAAGGAGCTGATGCAGTTGTTATGATTGAACATGTTAATACTGTCTCCGATGATTTGATTGAGGTTTTAAAATCAGTATCACCAGGTGAAAATGTAATATTTAAAGATGAAGATGCCAAGAAGGGTGAAGTAATTGTAAAATCAGGAATTAGATTAAAACCTCAAGATGTTGGTGCCCTTGCAGGATTAGGTATATGTCAAGTTAAAGTTACAAAAAAACCTGTAGTATCTATAATTCTAACAGGCGATGAAATTATCCCCCACACAGAAAAAGTTTCTTTAGGCAAGGTAAGAGATGTAAATTCCTTTACTTTAGCAGGATTATGTCTTCAATATGGAGCAGTACCTTTAAAGATGGGAATTGTCAAGGATGAATACGATAAGATAAAAAATATAGTTCATGAAGCCTATGGAAGAAGTGATATTGTTCTTATAACTGGCGGAACTTCAGCAGGAGTAAAGGACTTGACAAGTAAAGTTATAGATGAGCTTGGCTCTCCTGGTGTGCTTTTCCACGGTGCATCAATAAAGCCCGGAAAGCCTATTATTGGCGGTATCTGTCAGGGCAAACCTGTGTTCGGGCTTCCGGGACATCCAGTTGCTGTATATGTTTGTTTTGAAATCTTTGTTAAACCTCTAATTGAACATATGCTTGGTTTAAGAGAAAGACAATATAAAACTCTAATCAAGGCTAAAATGTCTCGCAGTATTCCTTCCCAAGCAGGAAGGGAAGATTTTATTAGGGTATCCCTTGAAGAAAGGAATGGTCAAATTTGGGCAACTCCCCTTTTAAGCAAATCAGGGCTTATAATGAGTCTTGTCAGAGCAGATGGTGTTGTTCGTATCTCTTCAGATTTACTTGGAATTCAAGAAGGTGACGAAGTTTTAGTTGAGATAATTAAGTAACTTTGTCTAATAAAAGGCATTTTCAATGTGCTCAATCTCTTTGTCCCTTATAGCTATTACATCAAATCTTACAGGATGTTCTTTACCGAGCTTGTAAAGATACAATAAAGCCAGTTTTTTTAACTTTTCCTGTTTTTTAGGATTTACAGAAAGTTCCGGGGAGCCAAAGCTATCTGACATTCTTCTTTTAACTTCTATGATAACAATATACTCACCCTCTTTTGCAATTATGTCTATTTCACCAAATTTGGTACGAAAATTTTTTTCAAGGATTTTATATCCCTTTGAAAGAAGATACTCAATTGCTATGCTTTCTCCTTCCTTTCCAAAATCTATTCTTCCCATTGTGTTACATCAAGATTTTGCCCTGAAATTCTCATAAAAAGCTTGGGAATTTCTTCTATTTCTGCAATCTCTTTCTGGCAAAGTAATTTTAAAAGTTCCCGAATACCTGCAAAATCTTCCCACATTCCCTGAAGATTTTCCCCTACCTTTGAGTAAAGTTCTTCACCTTTTTCATCCCAGTCAATTAGCAAGACAACTTTTTCAAATTTTTGTGTTATTGTCTCTGTAAATTCATATATTGATTTTCCGCTATGCAGTGTTATAATTTCACCTTCAAAGCCAATCTCTCTTAGAGCCTTTTTATCTTTTTTGCCTTCAACAATAATTGGAACAAGTTTATTAATCTCATAGAGATAGTGAAGGACTTCCTTTATTTTTTCCGCCCTTTCCCAGTCAACAGGAACAAACTCTTTTTTATTTTTTGTCTGTTTTTTATAAAGTGACATAGTAAAATCTGCTCTTGAAATCCTCTTCGGTCATATTTACAACGTTGGCAAGGGCTTTAAGACGGTCTCCTTCAAAATCTTCTTTTTCAAGTCTTATCATATATTTTCTTCCCACTTCATAATTTTCTGATGTTACATCAACTTTTCTAACCTTAACTTTGCCTGTTCTGTAATCTAAGAGTTCAACAAAGGGAATGGGCCTGAGATGTCCTTCTTCAAAGGTTATCATTGCACCTGTACCACCTCTTAATAGGTATCTTACTGCACCGTAGCCAAGATTTCTTGTATATTCAATGTCGAAAGGGATAGGGTCTGCTGACCTTAATTCATACCCTATGTTTTTATCGACAATTGTAATATTTATGCCCATTTCCTGAAGAGATTTTTTAACAAAGTTTTTCATAATTCTTCCAAGCTGAATCTCGCTTAGTCTGACTCTTCCTGTTTCATCCTTCTCAAGCTGTTCATGTTCACTTAGTTCTTCAGGATCAAATTTTTCCGCTAAACCCTCTGCAAGTATAGCAACACCATGATCTCTTCCCATGCTTAATCTTTTAATTATGGCTCCTGTCAATATATCTGCTACTTTTTTAAAGGATATTTTTTCTTCTGGAAATTCTTCAGGAATTATTGTAAGGGTTGCACCTGCTGCTTTACCCACTCCCAAAGCAAGATGTCCTGTATGTCTTCCCATTATTGTCAGAAAATACCATCTTGCTGTAACCCTTGCATCTTCCATTATGTTTTTTACAATCTCAACTCCCCAATGTCTTGCTGTTTCATATCCAAAAGTTGGTGAGCCACCTGGAAGGGGAATATCATTATCAATGGTTTTTGGAACATGAACAACATTTATATCTCCCCTTGCTTCTCTTTCAATCCAGTTTGCCATAAAAAGAGTTCCATCTCCACCTATTGTTATAAGATATTTGATTTCCAGTTTTTTCAATGTATCCATTAAAATTGGGAATTTTTCTTTAACTCTATCAGCATGTTCTCTTGATGTCCTTAAAATTGAGCCACCCTTTGTATGAATTCTTGATACATCATCAACAAATAGAGGTATAGCACAGGTGAGATCGCCATCAAAAAGAGGCTTAAACCCTCCCTTTATTCCTATAACTCTTTTTCCCTGATTTACTGCTTCAATTGTTGCAGCACTTATTGTTCCATTTATTCCAGGAGCAGGACCACCTCCTACTATAATTCCAACTGTTTCCATTTTTCAGTCCTCCTAAATTTCAATCTTTACAGGAACTTTTACAGGAATAACTGTCTTCTTTACAATATCAAAGGTGTTTACTACTCTTAATTTTTCAAAGAGAAGTTCAAATTTTTGTTCAAGTTCTTGCATTATTGGTTCTTTAACTTCTTTTGGTAGACTCCACCACTCTTTTTTAAAGGGTCCAAATCCCTTTTTACGGGTGCTGTATATGAATTGTTCCTCTGTTTGTCCTTCTTTCCATTCAGAGGCAAACTGTTTTTTAAGATAATCATATATCATTTTTCTGAAATCATCTGGTAAGTGTTTACTGTCGTAAATTATATTCTGGAATCCTGTTGCAAGATGTATTTCCGATGTACCTGTTTCAGGGAATTTATCAAAGGCTTCTTCTGGAAGGGTACTTGCACCGTGCTGAACACATCCACTTAGTCCGTATTCCTTGCGAACAATGTCTGAGAGAGTTTTCAATGTATCAAAATCGATCTTAACCTGTGCAATGCTTCCATCTGGAAGAACAACGCCCCCGTGTTTTGTTCCTGTTTGGACACTAAGCTTACTTAAGCCTTTTTCACCTTTAAAAACTTCTTTAAATCCATCAAGATAGGCTCTTGCCTCTTCAGGGGTGGAGTTTTTTCCACCTATTTCACCAATTTCACCACCAATGGATATTGTGATGCCTTCAGGTTGCAAACTTCTTACATGTTCAGTAAGTCTGGCTGTGTTTTCAAAATTAGGTCTTTGCTGTTCATAAATAGTCTCCTTGCTTAGGTCTACAAGGGTTGATGTGTCAATATCAATATTATAGAATTCTGCTTCTATAGCTTCCTTGATTAGCCCTTTTACATAGTTTGTCTCCATAACAGGGTCCTTTTCAAAATATCTTCTTACTATTTGGAAATGGTCTCCTTGAAGAAATACTGGACCAATGAATCCTTCCTTAACAGCAGCTGCTAAAACACAAGCTGAATACTCAAGGGGTCTTTGTTTGGTATAACCTATCTCAGAACGGGCAATTTCAAAAATAAGAGCTCCCACATTCTGCTGTATAGACTTTCTAAAAATTGCTCTTGCCACATCATAGGTTAATCCACGAATATTTATTGCAGGTACAGTAAAACCTAAAAAATTTTTTCCCATTTCTTCATAGAGTCCTTGAATTGAAGAGGGTATTGCACCCATTTCCTTAGCTATTTCTTTGATTATTAAAAGTTTTTTTGTTCTTATATCATCGGATTCTTCAAAAACAGCATCAAATATCAGTTCATCAATACTTTTTAGTATGGATTCTTTATTTTTCACTTTAACTATTCCTTCTTTGATTTCTACGACTTCTGTAAACTTTTCAAATGCCATATTTCACCTCCACAAAAAATTTTTTAATATTATACTCAATTTGAACAGTGATAGAAAATAAAAAATTTATGCTTCTAAATTACTGAAAGAGGAAATACTGTCTTTCGCTCATGAGAGATTTTGAAACTTTTTGCTTCACCTCAGAAAAATGTTTTGCATTTGGGGACAGTTTTAAGTTTGCTTACTGTGGTTATTCCGAAAGGTTCAATATCCTAAGGGGTTATCATCTTTTCTGTCACTATGTTTTCCTTTATATTATCCCTTCACTTTGTTTAGGGCAGACTCTGAGGCGAAGCCTAAGGGACTTATCCCTCCTGTCCCATTATGTTACCCTGAACCCTTGCTTTATTCAGGATAAACTCCGTTAAGGGTCTCTTCCTTCTGTAATTCTGAGGGACTCAATGTCTGAGGAATCTTTCAGAAAAAAGAGGGGATTATTTCGCTC
>NZ_MAVV01000070.1 GCF_001707915.1 Thermodesulfovibrio sp. N1
TATCTTTAAATGCTTCTTTTTCTACTTCTGTCTCACAAATTGGACACTTTGTTTTTTCTCCCATTTTTATTACCTCGTTAAAGTTTTTTATTGTTTATATATAACATCAAATAACTTAACATACAAAGAAAAAAGTAAGCAAAAAAAGTACCTAAACAAATCCCTTTTATTCCAAGCTTATAAATTACTACAAAAAAATAATTTAAAACTCCATTTGCAAGAACTCCAATGAGAGCTATAAAAAATATGGGCTTTAGCCAGTTTAAAACCTGAAATGCACGGTAAAGAATAGGCCAAATAAACATAAAAGCAAGACTTAGGACATAATATTGTACTGCTTCCGCAGTAAAATTAACATCTGTCATGGTAAACTTCCCGTATCCCAAAAAAATTAATACAATAGACTTTCCAAAAAAGAAAAAAACTATCATAAAAGGAAAGCTGATTAAAAATGAAGTCTTTATGTAAAGTTTTATTTTTTCCATTGATGCCTTTACTTCGGAGAGGGCTGTAATAGCCATGTGTTCAAGTTTGATTATTCCCCTTGGTATGGAAGCAACTAATAAACCGTATGTTAATGCAGAAACTCCCTTCTCACCCACCAAAGAGGCAAAGGCTCTGTCAACGAGAATATAAAGATGGAAAACTCCATAAAGAGCAGATAGATAGAAAAAATGCTTTAATATTAAGTTCACCTTCTCATCTTGGTATAATTTAAGATGAATAAATTCTTTAGCTCTAAAAAGCAAAAAAATAGTTGCTAAAACTTGAGATATTGAAAGAGAAATAGGGATTACTTTAAAATCGTGAAAAAAATAAAGACCTAAGGCTATAAAGACAAAGCTTGAAACAGAAAAAATTAGCTCTCCTATAAAATATTCTGTAAACCTCCGAAGACTTCTTAAAAGTGCCCCAAAGTGATGAAAGATAAAACTAAAATATAAATAAGGAAGGAGAAGAAAATAGGAAAATCCTAAATAATCTTTGGCTTCCTTGCTAAAGCCTATGGGAATATGTTTCGCGAGAGGATAGAATAAAATTGAAAGAACTAAGATTGAAGTAGCAAGGATTAACGTAAAGGTAAGTAAAAGGGCAGATAATTTTTTAAACTCATCATCATTTTTAAGCCGTGCTTCAACCAAATTCGGCACTCCAATGGAATCAAACACATCGGCAAATATAAGAAAAATTCCAATCAAAGATAAAGCCATGAAGACCGCATCGGTTTGATAGTTAAAGCCAAGAAGAAAGGCAATAGCCAAATGTTTTAGATAACCTGCAAACCTTGCAAGAATGTTTAAAAAAGAAGACCTTATGAGGGCATATCTTATTGCCTCTGGCTTTGAGTTTAATTTAAAAAGATTGGTAATAAAAGCCTTAAGATTCTCCACCATAAAAATACTCACATCTTACAATATCATCCTCATCAATTTATTCTTCATTCTGAGATGCCTTTTGAGGTCAGACTTGCTTATTGACATTCCAAGTCAATAAGAAACATACCACTTATAAGTCTTCCTTAAGAAATAAATCCTGAAAGGATTTATTTCTCTTTGCCTAAGTGATGAAACTATATTGTCTTGTATTAATCCAACTGGACTGTGACATAAAAAACCTGCTATTTATTCACTTCACCAACAGTAATCATGTCTTTTATTTTTTCAAATTTTGCATTGCCTATGCCTTTTACCTTCTTTATCTCTTCTATACTTTTGAATTTACCGTTTACCTCCCTGTATTCAACAATCCTCTCTGCAAGCACTGCCCCAATACCTGGCAACTTCATAAGCTCTTTTGCAGTAGCAGTGTTTATGTCTATCTTTTCACCTCCATAAACAACAAAAGGCACGCTCAATAATAACACCGCCAGAGATAATACCAATGCCTTTTTCATGACTGACCTCCTATTTATTTTTTCCTCTTTCACTTTCCTTCACGCATGACTTCAAGGGCTTCGATTCTACTTTCGTGCTCTTTAAGTCTGCCTGATATTATAGTCTTTTCTTCATAGAGATCTTTTAAAATCTTTATCATTGTATCATTTTGCCTTGCTATATAATCAAAGTCATAAAACCTTAATTTGCTCTTTATATCTCTCACTTCCTGCTCTAATTCAAAAATGTAGAGTCTTACACCTTCTCTAATTTTCTCAATCGTTGAGCTTAAACGGCTTTCAAATTCAAGGAAATCTTCTTTTGTTGCAAAAGCCTTGAGGTCTTCCTTTGTTACCATCTCCTGCCTTATGGCTTTAAGTTCCTCTCCAATCGTCTCTTTAATTAATTTTGCTAAAAGTTGCTCATCCATAAAAACCCTCCTTTTTTCCGTAGCGTTGTAATAAATTCTATCACATTGCTGAAGATTCTGGAACATTTTTTATCTAATTCAGTCTGGACTCTTAGCCTCTGGTAAAACTCTATCCTTATTGATTCTGGCTTTGAGTTTAATTTAAAAAAATTGGTAATAAAAGCCTTAAGATTCTCCACCATAAAAATACTCACATCTTACAATATCATCCTCATCAATTTATTCTTCATTCTGATTTGGAAGAGAAGCACTGAACATTTCGAATTATGCCATGAACTTCATAGCCTTTTGAAAGCAGAAATTCTGCTAAGTATGAGCCATCTTGTCCTGTAATCCCTGTGATTAAAGTTTTTTTATATTTTTTTCTCCGTTCCAATAACTTTTCCCAATGCTCCGCCTCCTCAGTTACATAAGCATAAAAGCAAATGTAACCGAACAGGATAAAAATTAAGCCAGTTCTACTTCAGAGGCTTCTATTTTAACGCTCACTGCCCTCTGAAGTATATCTATCTTAATAATAAGATAATGCTTTTTTTCTTTGCTCTTAAGTATCCCTGTTACTCCCTCAAGAGCCCCTCTTTTTATTCGTACTATCTGACCTTCTTTTAGATAGGGATAGGGGTCTATTTCTTTTTTGTTTTCTATTGCCATTTTTAATGGAATTATCTGTTCTTCAGGCACAACCTCAGGTTCTCCATTGGTATTTTTTATAAAACAAACAACTCCGGGTGTTTTAAGCACACTTAATATCAAATCATAGCTTTTTGCAATTTTAACAAAAAGATATCCCGGAAAAAGAGGGAATTTAACAAGCTTTTTTCTGTCTTTCCATCTTCTAAGCCTTTCAACGGCAGGTAAAAATACTTCTATTCCAAGATTTGAAAGCCTTTCAAATACCTTAAACTCATGCCGTGATTTTACATATATACAATACCAGTTTAAAGTTAATTCTGCCATAAATAGTATATCTTTGCATCTATATTTTTTAACTGAGCAATCTCTTTTTCATCAAAAGTTGTTACAAGCACCGCATCAAAATCTATCTTTTTTATTTCATCTTTTGTATATAATCTGTAGTTAAAATTTTTATTATTTTCTTCGTTCAGACTGACTATTCCTACAATTGTAATTGGAAGTCCCTTCGATGAAATTATACAGAGTTCTGCCAGCTCGCTATTGCCCCATAAAATAATTTTGTTTATTCCTGATTCCATCATTGTGTTATATGTCTGGTCAATTTTTTGTTTAATTTCTCTGAAATAATTAAAAGACCTTGCCATGTAATTACAGGTAAGACGGGCTTTTTCTATGAATCCCTTTGGTGTAAGAATATACTTTATTCTTTTGCCATCAAGATTTTTAATCTTTATGCAGCCTTTTTTATAAAGTCTTTTTATGTAAGAGTTTGTAAGTCCAAGGGCTATACCAAGCTTTGATGCAAGGTCTCTTTGGGTAATTGTAGGGTTTTCATGGATGTGTTCAAGAATTCGCATTGATATTTCATCAGATGGATTTGTTTTGTTCATGTTTAGAACAATAACATTAAAGACTGTTGAATGTCAAGTGCTTTCATCGCCATCCTTAAATTGTTGATTAAAGAAAAATTGTCTTTTGCTAATCCTGTTATTTCGATGGGTTCAATGTCAAGAGGCGTTGTCCTGAGGCAAATCCGAAGGGTCTCATTCCTTTTTCCCCTCCTCTTGTCACCCTGACCCTGAACAAATTGAAGGGGAAGGGTCTCCTCTCTTTTTGTCATTCCGACAGGGCTCAATGCCCTGAGGAATCTCTCTTTATTCGTTGGATATAGAAAAAAGGATAAGATTCTTCGGGCTAAAGCCCTCAGAATAACAACATTCGGAAGGGATTCTTCACTACGCTATCGCTTCGTTCAGAATGACTCTTTTATTGTCACCCTGAGGCAAAGCCGAAGGGTCTCATAAAAAAGAATAAGATTCTTCGGGCTAAAGCCCTCAGAATGACAACATTCGGAGGGGATTCTTCACCACACTATCGCTTCGTTCAGAATGACAGGGAGGCGGATGAGGTTCTTCTGGTTAATGCCTTTAGAATTAAAGGATCATCCAGAATATAAATTTCTATCGGTAAATTCAGATTTATAATTCATAAGAGTGATATATCTTTATATTTTTCTCTTCTGCATACTTTCTTATCTGCGGATGGGATATGTAGGTTACATAAAGAAGTATAGGCTCTTTGCCTATGTGTCTTTTTAGTTTCTCCACTTTTTTAAGAAAATCATCGATGCCTCTCTTCTTAAGCTGGCTCTTTGCTTCTCCTACAATTACATATTCTTTTCCATTTTTTCTACCTTCACCAAAGATATTTACTTCTATATAGTTGTTTTTGCTAATCTCTATAAAGTCTCTTTTAAGTCTGCCTACTACTTCTACTCCAAAATCCTGTTTAAGTAGCTTTGGAAGTGACTTCATTGCCTCATCTTCAAGACGATATCCAACAGTATGACTAAGTCCACCAAGTTCTTCTTTTATTTTAACCTGTTCCTGTGTAAGTTTCTGTATTGCCTGCTCTGTCTTTTTCTGTGCTTCAATAAGTTCCTGAACTGTTACCTCAAGCCTTGTTAGCCTCTCTTCTGCCTTTTTCTGCGCCTCCGCAAGTTCCTGAACTGTTATCTCAAGCCTTGTTAGCCTCTCTTCTGCCTTTTTCTGCGCCTCCGCAAGTTCCTGAACTGTTATCTCAAGCCTTGTTAGTCGTTCCTCTGACCTCTTCTGCGCCTCCGCAAGCTCTAAAAGTGTCTGCTCAGTTCTTTTTTGGGCTTCAATAAGTTCTGTTACGACCTTTTTAAGCTCATCAAAATCAGCCTTTTTTACAGTATCTGCTATTTCTTCTCTGAATATTTCAAAGGCTTTAACAAGAGGCCATCTAAGCTCCTCAGGAAGATTATCTATTGCTTCAATATAGCTTTTCATGAAATAATCATATCAAAAATAAAGCCTTATTTTCAATAAATTTTAGGGAGAAAGTATAAGATACAAATAAATTGTCCACTAAAATAAAAAATGCTATACTATAAATTATGTTTAAAAAATTTCTCATAATCCTCTTTCTATTATTACTATCTGCCTGTGTTTCTGAGCAAAGAATTATCCAATCAAACGAATCTGATTTTCATAAGGAAATCGGCTTTGCCTATTACATCGAAAGAAATTATCAGCTTGCCTATGCAGAATTTCACAAGGCTTTACAGATTGACCCTAATAATAAAGATGCCCTTCATGGATTAGCCCTTGTTTATATGGAGTTTCAGGAATATGAAAGGGCAAGGGATTTATTTTTAAGAACCCTTTCAATTGATTCAAATTATGCTGATGCTTGGTTTAATCTAGGACTTTGTTATCAAAAACTAAATATGCATGAAGAGGCAATCAATGCTTTTAGCAAAGCTTTAAGTAATCCCCTTTTTATTACCCAAGACAAAGCTTACTTTGGTCAGGGATTATCATATTACAGACTTGGTAAATATGAAGAAGCAAAAAATTCCCTTGATAAAGCAATTAAAAGAAATGTTCTCCTTATACAAGCTCATTTTTATATTGCATTAACCTATCAAAAATTAGGTCAATATTCTGAAGCTTCAAAAATTCTAAAAAGTGCCATCAGGCTTGATGCAAACTATAAGGGTGATTTGAATAAATTTTCAACGGATTTAAAAGAATCAATTAAAACTGAGCAAAGTAACATGCCAAAGGAAGACATTCTTGACCTTCTTGAAATTCTAAAATACTAAAATGGCAAAGGGTAAAATAGTAAAAGCAGCAGGAGCTATTTCTTTAGCAACCTTTTTTAGTAGAATTCTCGGCTATATTAAGGATATGATTCTTGCTAAATACTTTGGAGCTACTGGTTTAAGTGATGTTTTTTTTGTAGCCTTCCGAATACCAAATCTGCTCAGGGAACTTTTTGCTGAAGGATCAATGTCCTCTGCAGTTATTCCTGTCCTAAAGGAATCTCAAGTAAAAAATGGAGTAGAAGAAACGAAAAAAATTATAAAAAGTCTATTTACTTTCATAATTCTTGTAGTAGGAATAATAACTCTCTTAGGAATCATATTTAGTCCAGTAGTTGTAAGTTTTATTGCTCCAGGGTTCATAAGCAATCCAGAAAAGTTTGAACTTACTGTATTACTCACAAAAATAATGTTTCCCTTTTTACTTTTTATAAGTCTTGCTGCTCTTACAATGGGAGTACTTAACACTAATAATGTATTTTTTATTCCAGCTCTTGCTCCTTGTTTTCTCAATATAGCTATAATCATACTTGTTATAGGATTCAGTTCCTTTTTCTTTAATCCCATAATTTCTGTTGCAGTCGGTGTTACCTTAGGAGGAATTCTTCAATGGGTCATTCAGATTCCATCTTTTTATAAAAAGGGATTTAAGTTTGGCATAGATCAGTATCATCCAGCTTTAAAAAAGATTGCCATTCTTATTATTCCTACAACTTTATCAATGGCAGTAAATCAAATAAATATTTTTGTAAGTACCATAATAGCAAGCTTTCTTCCAGAGGGAAGTGTTACTTATCTCTATTATTCAATGAGGCTTATACAGCTTCCGATTGGTATATTTGGAGTAGCTGTTGGAATGGCTGTGCTGCCAACATTTTCTGGACACGTAGCAGAAGGTAAAAGGGATTTACTTAATAAAGATTTCACTTTTGCCTTGAAATTTTTATTTTTCCTGACAATCCCATCAACATTAGGACTCATTATGCTAAAAGAGCCAATTGTAAATACATTATTTCAAAGAGGTGCCTTTGATCTCAATGCAACATTAAATACTGCAAGTGCTTTATTGTTTTATAGTCTTGGAATCATTGGAACTGTTGGTTCAAGAACAATTACAGCAACCTTTTATTCTATTCAGGATACAAAAACTCCTGTTATATGTGCAACAACTGGTATGTTGATAAATATAGGAGTATCTCTTCTTTTGATGAATTCCCTTAAGCATAATGGATTAGCCCTTGCTTACTCTATGGCTGCAACTACACAATTTTTTATGCTTGGAATTTTTATAAAAAGAAAAATCCCAGAAATTTCATTTCCCTCTATTTTACCTTCCTTTATCAAAAGTACAGCGGCATCTATTTTTAGTATTGGAATTGCTAAATTGATTTGCCAGATTAATCCAGAACTCTGGGTACACAGTGAAAAAATGCTTTTAAAATTTCTGTGGCTTGGATTTGCAATTGCTGTTGCTGTAATTCTCTATTTTATCTTCTGCTATTTGATGAAACATGAAGAACTAAGTTATATTTTAAGAAAGATAAGGAGGTCATAATGAATTTAAAAAAATTCGAAGTTGGTCCATTGTTTGTAAACTGCTATATCCTTTACGATAAAGATACAAAAGAGGCAATTGTAATAGACCCAGGGGATGAACCAGATTTAATTTTAGATTTTGTTAAAGAAGAAGGTTTGTCTGTAAAATACATTATATGCACTCACGGACATTTTGACCACATTGGTGCAGTAAAGGAAATCAAAGAAGAGACCGGTGCAAAAATAATACTCCATGAAAAAGACCTTGAAATATATAGAAATTCACCTCATGTAGCAGTCCAATTTTTTGGAATAGAGATTGACCCCCAGCCCGAACCAGATAAACTCATTAAAGACGAAGAATTATTAACAATTGGAGATATTAATTTAAAATTTATCCATACTCCTGGTCATTCTCCAGGAAGTATTTCAATTTACACTGATGGATATATATTTACTGGTGATACCCTCTTTGCTGGTTCAGTTGGAAGAACAGACTTGATAGGAGGTAGTATGCAGGCATTACTTAATTCCTTACAAAAAATTGCATCTTTACCTCATGAAACTATAGTTTTACCTGGACATGGTCCAAAAACTAAAATTGGCATAGAAAGAAAAACAAATCCCTACTACCATGAAATTTTTTAAAGTATTAATTTTTTTGATACTTATTTTTTCTATTTCTTGTAGCAAAACAAAGGAAGAAAATATAAAAACTGAATCAGAGAAACTTTCAGGAAAACCAGTTATTATTGGTATCCTCTCGGAAGACTCGCCTCAAGTTATATATGAAAAATTTTATCCTCTCCAAAAATATATAGAAAAAAGCCTAAAAAAACCAG
>NZ_MAVV01000071.1 GCF_001707915.1 Thermodesulfovibrio sp. N1
AACTATTTTGTCCTCTGGAATTAATTTTTTTAATTTGAAAGTATTATCTAAATCTATCTGCATAGTTTTCAAATTTCTATTGTTTATTCCAATAATTGAAACTCCTATATTTAATGCTTTTTCAAGGTCTTCTATATCATGAACTTCAAACAGTACATCCATTCCCAACTCCTTTGAAAGTTCAAACAATGCTCTTGCTTTATCAAGCGTAAGGATTGCTCCTATTAAAAGTAAAGCATCTGCATGAAGAGCTTTAGTTTCATAAACCTGATACTCATCAATGATAAAATCTTTTCTTAATAATGGTATTTGAGGATGTCTTTTTTTTACAACTTCAATATAATTTGGAGAACCAAGAAAAAAATCTTCTTCTGTAATTATTGAAATAGCATCTACACCAGAGGAAACATAAATATCAGACATCTTTTCAATATTAAATTCTTTCAATAGACCCTTTATTGGAGATGCCTTTTTTAATTCAGCAATAATCTTAATTGGCTCATTAAATTGTCTTTTTATTGCCTTTGAAAATTTTGTAGTGTCTCTGTTACCCTTATCAGATATAGATGAAATAATTTTTTTTAAATCTCCTACAGGGGTTCTTTTTTTGCTTTCTTCAATTCTTAATTTTTTCCTTTCGACAATCCTTTCCAAAATATCCATTACTTTACCTTACCTTTGAGCTTATAAACAAAAACAAGTATTTCAGCAACTGCTTTATATAACTCTATAGGAATCTCCTCATAAATATCAAGTTTAGAAAGTATCTCTACCAAAGCTTCATCCTCTTTCAATGGAACTCCGTGCTGTTTTGCCAGTTGAATTATTTTATCGGCAATATATCCTCTTCCCTTTGCTACAACCTTTGGAGCATTATCTGCTGCTTCATATTTTATTGCTACTGCTTTTTTACTCTCATCCATCATACAGTCACGCTAATTAATCCTTCTTTTATATTCCATTGTTTTATAAGTTCTTCAATCTTTGTAACATAATTTATTCCACCGATATTCATGCCTCTTTTACGAAAACTATTCTTTAATTCATTTTCATAATTTTTTATCAAATCTAACATCTCTGAAGATCCAGAAAAACTGATATAAAAATTTTTGCTTATCATTGTTACAATAAAGGATAGAAAAGAGTTTTCTTTTATTTTCAAACTTATAAAAACAGTATGATAATCCTTTCCCTGTCTTTTAAAGGATTTAAAAGAAATATTTCCTCCTTCTATCTCATTCCACACAATTGGAAGAAATGTAAAAAAGCTCTGATAGGTCTTTGAGAGAACCTGATAGGTTTCTATATGTCTTAAAATATGCTGAGCTTTATCATTTATATCTTTTATACCTTCTGCCTTTGCTTGATCAATAATATTTTTAATTATCGATTTTAAATCTTCTCTAAGGTTTTCAAATCTTGAAAGGTCTGAAAGAGCATGCTTAAGTTTAGCTTCAAAATTTACACCAGAATTTAAAAGTGCCTGTTTGAGTTTTTCCTGAGTTAAATCGGTATTATCTATAATGAGACTTTTTAATTGATTTATCTGCTCTTTAAAAATACCTTTTTCCTCTAAAATTTTTATTAAATCATTGATTAATGTAGTTGTTTTGGTATTTGTAAGAATAAGTTTTGATATCTTTTCCATTAAAGAATCCTTAATTGTATCTAAAAGATTTTCTGTTGGCAAATTTAAAAGATGCCTTATAATTTGCTCAATCTTTTCATTATTTAGAAAACCTGATATATCAGTCCTTTGATTAACTAAGAGATTTTCCTTTGAACCCATAACTGTTTCTATAAGTTTAAGAATTTCATCATAGATTATTTGTTGCTGTAAAAGGGATTTTTTCTGATATTCAACGGTTTCAGAAGAAGAAAGAACTCTCAATGGAATTGTACCATCTTGAAGAGGTTTTTCAACTTTTACATAAATAGTTTCACCTTTATTTAAAGGAAGTTCTCTCTGAGGCTGAGCATTAAGAATTCTATTGTTAATCCTTATCTGAATTGTACCTGTAGGGAAAATATCCATTATTTCAGCAGTTAAAATCTCACCAATTACCAATTTAATTGGTTCTGCCTGTTTCCCTTTAAATATGTGGATAACACCTGAGGAATCAATTATAGGCTGAATCATCTTATTATATCTATACCCATATAGGGTCTTAAAGCCTCAGGGACAATGACTGACCCATCCCTTTGCTGATAATTCTCCAAAATTGCAACAACAGTTCTTCCAATTGCTAACCCAGAACCATTAAGAGTATGAACAAAGTCGGTTCCTTTTTTTTCTCTTCTACGAAATCTTATATTTGCTCTTCTTGCCTGAAAATCCTCAAAATTTGAACAAGAAGAAATTTCTCTATATCGTTTTTGTCCAGGAAGCCATACTTCAATATCATATGTTTTTGCAGAAGAAAAACCCAAATCTCCTGTACAAAGAACAATAACCCTGTAATGAAGACCTAAACGTTGTAGAACCTCTTCTGCATCCTTTGTAAGAGATTCTAATTCTTCATAGGAGTCTTCTGGTTTTACAAATTTAACAAGTTCAACTTTATTGAATTGATGCTGTCTAATTAGTCCTCTTACATCTTTTCCATGGGAACCTGCTTCTTTACGAAAACAGGGTGTGTATGAAACATAATAAATTGGCAGATCATCTTCTGATAAGATTTCATTTCTATGAAGATTTGTTACAGGAACCTCTGCAGTAGGAATCAGATAATACTCTGGTTCTTCTATTTTAAATAAATCTTCTTCAAATTTAGGAAGCTGACCTGTTCCAATCATTGAATCTTTATTTACAAGAAGTGGTGGAAAAACTTCTATGTATCCTCTACTAATATGTAAATCCAGCATAAAATTTATAAGGGCTCTTTCAAGACGAGCACCTGCACCTTTCATTACAGCAAATCTGCTTCCTGCAATCTTCCCTGCTCTTTCAAAATCTATTAATCCAAGAATCTCTCCAATATCCCAATGATTGAGAGGTTCAAAATCAAATTCAGGGGGTACTCCCCATCTTCTTATCTCTACATTTTCTGTTTCATCTTTTCCAACTGGTACTGTATTATGGGGTAAATTAGGAATATAAAGAAGAAAATTCTGTACTTTATCTTCAATTGTTCTTAATTTACTTTCAAGAACATTTATTTCATCACCTAATTGACGCATTTCAGAAATTAGTCTTTCCAATTCTGGAGAGTCAGGTTTTAATTTTTTTAGTTTTGCTATCTCTTGAGATACAGCATTTCTTATGGCTCTTTTATTCTCAATTTCTCTTAGCAATTTTAGTCTTTCTTCTTCCATAGATAGGAAGCTATCAAAATCTATGTTATATCCTCTCTTTTTAAGTGCTTCCTTTACTTTCTCAGGATTTTCTCTTACAAATTTTATATCAAGCATTATTCAAACTCCTTTAATTTTCATGATTAAGCCTAAGACAGCCTTTCCTAAATCAGGATTCTTAGATTAAATATCAAGATTTCTTACCTCAAGGGCATGTTTTACAATAAAATCTTTTCTTGGCTCTACTTCATCTCCCATGAGCACTGTAAATATTTCATTTGCCTTCTCAGCATCTTCAACTGTAACCTGAAGTAGGGTTCTTTTCTGAGGATCCATAGTGGTTTCCCAAAGTTGATCTGGATTCATCTCACCAAGCCCTTTATATCTCTGAATTGTAAGTCCCTTTTTCACAGTTTCCATAATTTTTGTATAAAGCTCCCACAAAGACTTGCTTTTTATGCTATCACTTTTTATCTGCAAACAAAAATCAGCATTACTTTTTATCTCGTTAAAAAGCATAATTTTGTCATAAATTTCCTTAAGAAGTCCGAAATCTTTCCAGTTTGCCTTTAAACTCTCTTGATTATCGATATTTAAAATTTTTTCTATGTAAGAGGCAGAAAAACCCTTTCTTTCGAAAGCTTCAATAATACGACCATATTCAAAAATAAGCATTAAAATCTCTTTTTTTATCTCTCTTTGTCTTTCTTGCTCAACTGATATTAGAGAGACTTCTTCAATTGCTATGTCGATCAAAAATTTATAAAATTCCTCCTCTGTTTGGATATATCTTTCCCATTTACCTCTTTTTATTCTGTAAAGAGGAGGTTGAGCTATATAAAGATAGCCTTGTTCAATTAAAGGAAGCATCTGTCTGTAAAAAAAGGTTAAAAGAAGGGTTCTTATATGAGCACCATCAACATCAGCATCAGTCATCAGTATAATTTTATGGTATCTTACAGAATTTAATTCAAAATTTTCCTTTCCTATTCCTCCTCCAATTGCTGTAATTAGAGTCTTTATCTCCTCTGAGGTAAGCATTTTATCAATACGAGCCTTTTCAACGTTTAAAATCTTACCCCGAAGAGGTAGAACAGCCTGAGTGCGTCTGTCTCTTGCCTGTTTAGCTGAACCACCTGCAGAGTCTCCTTCTACAATGAATAGTTCTGATTGAGAGGGATCTTTTTCAGTACAATCAGCAAGTTTGCCAGGGAGGGTAGTATCCTCAAGTATTCCCTTTCTTCTAGTAAGCTCCTTTGCTTTTTTAGCTGCTTCACGAGCACGGGCTGCGTCTTTTGCTTTTTCAATAATTTTCTTTGCATGATTAGGATTTTCCTCAAGCCATCTGCTAAGTCCCTCATTTAGAATTGTCTCAACAATACCCTTAACCTCGCTATTTCCGAGTTTCATCTTTGTTTGTCCTTCAAACTGAG
The DNA here is from genome assembly GCF_001707915.1 of Thermodesulfovibrio sp. N1. GTDB lineage: Bacteria > Nitrospirota > Thermodesulfovibrionia > Thermodesulfovibrionales > Thermodesulfovibrionaceae > Thermodesulfovibrio. The sequence continues at coordinate 4,728 of NZ_MAVV01000071.1, forward strand.
GTTCAGGCACTTTAACGCTAATAACTGCAACTATCCCTTCTCTTACATCTTCTCCTGAAAGAATTTCTTTTCCTTCTTTTAAAAGACCTGATTCCAAGCTGTAACTATTTAAAGTTCTGGTAAGAGCTGATTTAAAACCAACTAAATGAGTTCCTCCTTCACGGGTGTTTATGTTATTTACAAAAGTCAAAATCTCCTCTGAGTAACCCTCATTGTATTGAATAGCTATTTCAACTATTACTCCATCTTTTTTCCCAGATACAAAAATAGGTTTTGGATTAATTACTTTTTTATTTTTGTTCATATCTTCTACAAATGATACAATTCCACCCTCTGCAAAAAACTCAATTAAATTTTCAGTATTTTCATCAAATAGAGTTATTTTCAAGCCTTTATTAAGATAGGCAAGTTCCTTAAATCTCTGAGAAAGAATATCCTTTGAAAATTCTGTAACTTCAAAAATTTCACTGTCTGGTTTAAATCTAACCTTTGTTCCTGTTTCTTTTGTTTCACCTACTCTCTGAACATCGGTAATTGGCTCACCACGAGAATATCTCTGACGAACAACTTTACCATCCCTTTTAACTTCTACCTCTAACCATTCAGAAAGGGCATTTACAACACTCAAACCAACTCCATGAAGTCCTCCAGATACTTTGTATGCCTTAGACTCAAATTTTCCTCCTGCGTGTAATTCTGTAAGTACTATCTCTAAGGCAGTCCTTCCTGCAGGATCATCGGGATGTTTATCAATAGGAATACCTCTACCATTGTCTGATACTTCACAGCTGCCATCTTTACATAGTGTTATGTCAATTTTTGTGCAAAATCCTGCTAATGCTTCATCTACAGAGTTGTCGACCACCTCATAGACAAGATGATGCAAACCCTCAACTCCTGTAGAACCAATATACATAGCTGGTCTTGTTCGAACACCTTCTAATCCCTTTAAAATTTTGATATCTTCAGCCTTATATGTTTCCTCTTTATTCACAACTACACTCCTTCACTTTGTCATTTCTATAATCTTAAAGGCATAACAATACTTTCATATTTATATAATCCTTTATCTTCTCCATCGGTAATATAAACTGCCTTATCTGGTTCACTCAGGGTTATCTTTGCTCTGTCTGAAGAAATTTCACTAAGTGCTTCAATCAGATATCTGGCATTAAAACCGATTTGAATTGGATTTGATTGATAATCTATTGTTAATTCATCCTTTGCCTCTCCTAATTCAGGATCAGAAGATGAAATAATTACTAAATCCTCTAAAAAATCCATTTTAACTGCATTTTGTCGTTCTTTACTTATAACTGAAACTCTTTTAAGAGAGGATATCATTAATTTTTTATCTACTATAGCAACTTTGTCATTATGTTTAGGAATTACTATCTCATAATCTGGATAGCTACCTTCTATCATTCTTGTAAGAAAAACTATGCTATCCATTTTAAACATTACATGAGTTTTTCCTATTTCAAAAACAACCTCTTCTGAATCGGCTATAAATTTCTTTAACTCAGCCAATGATTTTTTTGAAAGGATAACTTTCTTTTCATCTACAGAACTTATCCCTTCTAAAGAGGCTTTAAAAAGAGCTAATCGGTGTCCATCAGTGCCTACAACCCTGAAATCATTTAAATTTTTAAAATGAAAAAGCAATCCGTTTAAGGCATATCTTGCATCAGCCTCTCCCGCAGCATATAAGGTTTTATCAATGGCTGTCAGTAAAAAATCTCTTGATAATCTTATCTTTGTTGATTGTCCAATTTGAGGCCAAACAGGAAATTCGTCAGCACTTAAGGTAGCAAGCCTGTAATTTGTTCTTCCGCTTTGAATTAATAACCAGTTTTCCATTACTTTAAGTTCAATTTCATCGTCTAATTCTTTGACAATCTCATAAAATTTTCTTGCAGGAATACAGATTTTTCCTGGAGAAAATACCTCAATTTCTAATGGTTGTTTTACTGCTGTTTCAAGGTCTGTGGCTAATATATAACTTGAATTTTCTTCTGCTTCCATTAAAAAATGATTTAATACTGGCATTATCCCCTTTTTCTCAACAATATTTTGAATTTTCGAAAGCTTCTCCTGTATTGTTTCTTTTTTAACTTTTACATGCATTATGCTTTCCTCCTTTATCTTATTTATTTTCTTGAAGTTTTCTTATAATCGAATCAATTAACCGACATAAATTTTCGTCTTTTTCCTTCTCTTTTTCAATCTGCTTGCAAGCATAAATGACTGTTGCATGGTCCTTTCCACCAAAGGCATTGCCTATCTCAGATAAAGAAAGATTCGTCAACTTCTTTGTAATATACATTGCTAATTTTCTTGCATTTGAAATTTCCTTTGTACGTTTTTTTGATTTAATATCTTGCATTTTAATTCCTAAACTTTCACAAACTGTTTTTTGAATTATTTCTATTGTTATCGGTTTATTTTCATCAGGTAATAAATCTTTAAGAACTTGTTTTGCTATTTCAAGAGTTATGGGGACTTTTGTTAAGGAAATATAGGCACAAAGTTTTATTAAAGAACCTTCAAGTTCTCTAACATTTGACTTAACACGGGAAGCTATGAAATAGGCAACATCCTCTGGAAGCACTATGCCTTCTCTTTCAGCTTTTTTATATAGAATAGCTAATCTTGTCTCAATTTCTGGTGGTTGAATATCGGCAATTAACCCCATTCCAAATCTTGAACGAAGCCTATCTGTAATATCCGAAATCTCCATAGGCGGTCTATCACTTGAGATAACTATTTGTTTTTGCTTACTGTATAATTCATTAAAGGTATGAAAGAATTCTTCCTGGGTAGAGTCTTTTCCTGCAATAAACTGAATATCATCAACAAGAAAAATATCTACTGTTCTGTATTTCTGCCGAAATTCAGGCATTTTTTCATGTCTAATTGCTGAAACAAATTCGCCAGTAAATTGTTCTGAAGAAATATAACAAACATTTAAATCTGGATTTTTATCTAAAATAAAATTACCAATTGCATTAATAAGATGAGTTTTTCCCAAACCAACACCCCCATATATAAAAAGAGGATTATATGAAAATCCAGGGTTTTCTGCCACCCTTAGGGACGCAGCATGGGCAAACTGATTAGAAGGACCGACTACAAAAGTATCAAAGGTATATTTAGGATTTAAATTACCTCGTTTAACTTGTTTAATTTTCTCATCTATGGTTAATTGTTCAGGTTCTTTTCCACTTATAATATAGTTTATTTCATAATTATTTCCAGTAACCTGATGGAATGCTTCTTTTATAAGGGATGGGAAATTATCCTCTATCCAGTCTTTAAAAAATCTATTTGGAACTTCAATAAAAATTTCAGAATTTTTTATATTTAAAAATTTTATAGGAGAAAACCATAAATCAAAGGTTGGCTCTCCTACCTTTTGTAAAAGTATCTCTTAAAATTTTTTGCCAAATTTTATTTAATTCATTCA
>NZ_MAVV01000072.1 GCF_001707915.1 Thermodesulfovibrio sp. N1
TTTTTTAAAAGGTATTATAGGTACAGCAATCGAACTCTTAGCTGCTATTCCGAGTATAATCTACGGAATGTGGGGATTATTTACGCTTGCACCAATAATGAGTCAAAATATTGAACCTTTTTTGCAAAAAACAGTTGGACAGCTTCCTTTAATTGGTAAACTTTTTGAAGGAACACCCCTTGGTGTTGATTTATTTACTGCAAGCATAATATTAAGTATTATGATTATCCCATTTACAGCTTCAATTGCAAGAGACTCTTTTAATCTCACACCATCGGTGCTTAAAGAGTCTGCCTATGCAATGGGAGCAACAAAATGGGAGGTTGTAAAAGATGTTGTAATGCCCTATTCAAAATTAGGAGTTTTAGGAGGAGTAGGACTTTCTCTTGGAAGAGCTCTTGGTGAGACAATGGCGGTTGCCTTTGTTTTAGGAAATTTGAATCAGATTCCAAAATCTCTATTTGAGGCAGCAGCAACAGTTACAGTAAAGCTTGCAAATGAATTTACAGAAGCTGATAAGGATATATATTTAAGTTCCCTTTATTATCTTGCATTTTTATTATTTATTATGAGTTTTGCAATTCTTGCAATAGCAAAAATGTTTCTTGTGAAAGCAGAAAAAAGATGATAATGAGAAAAAGAAAAATATTAAGCAGTGTAGCACTTTTCGTTTGTTTCCTTACTGCTTTATGGGGCATTTTCTGGCTATTTTTCATAATTATTGATGTTTTAAGGCATGGTATTACCGCAATTAATCCAGCTTTATTTTTAAATGATCCAGCTCCACCAGGCGAACTTGGAGGAGGCTTAAGAAATGCTTTTGTTGGTCATTTTTTAATAACTATTTGTGCCACCTTAATAGGAGTTCCTGTTGGAGTTCTTGGAGGAACCTTTCTTGCAGAATATGGTAGAAAATATAAAATCTCAAAAATAATAAGCACACTCGCAGATATCATGGTTAGTGTTCCAGCAATAATTGTTGGAGCCTTTGTATATGCCATTTTAGTAAAACCTCTTGGACATTTCAGTGGATGGGCAGGAGCTGTTGCATTGGCAATTATTATGATTCCTACAGTTTTAAGAACAACAGAAAATATGCTTTCCCTTATTCCTTGGACTTTAAGAGAAGCTGCCTTTGCATTAGGAGCTCCCTATTATAAAGTAATAATTCAGGTTGTATATCGTGGTGCAGCAACTGGAATTTTAACAGGGATTATTCTCGCAATTGCAAGAGTTACAGGTGAAGCAGCACCACTACTTTTTACAGCTTTCAATAATACTTTCTTCTCTACAAATATGAATGAACCTATAGCATCACTTACAGTTACTATATTTCAATATGCAATGGGTCCTTACGAGGACTGGCATGCCCAGGCATGGGGTGCTTCTTTAATGATAACTGTATTTATTCTTTTTGCAACAATTACGGGGAGAATTCTTATTAAAAGGAGGTATAAAGATTGACACCTGAAATTGAAGTTAGAGATCTTAATTTCTACTATGCTGGTAACGTGCATATTCTTAAAAATATAAACATGACAGTATATAAAAATAAAGTTACAGCATTGATTGGACCAAGTGGATGTGGTAAAACAACACTTTTAAGATGTTTTAACAGGATGCATGACCTGTATGCTGGGAATAAATATGATGGCGAAATTATCTTTCAGGGCAAAAACATTCTTTCAAAAGATACAGATTTGATTGAATTAAGAAGCAAAATTGGAATGGTGTTTCAAAAACCTACTCCCTTTCCAATGACAATTTTTGAGAACATTGCCTACGGATTAAAATTAAGAGGGATAAAAAATAGAAAAGAATTGAAAGAGAAAGTCGAAAAAGCTTTAAAAGATGCAGCCCTTTGGGATGAGGTCAAGGACAAATTAAATACAAATGCCTTTGGATTAAGTGGAGGACAGCAACAAAGACTCTGTATTGCAAGAGCTTTGGCAGTTGAGCCTGAAATTATCTTATTTGATGAACCAACAAGTGCCCTTGATCCAATTTCTACAGCAAAAATTGAAGAGTTAATTATTTCTTTAAAAGATAGAGTAACAATTATAATTGTTACCCATAACATGCAACAGGCAGCAAGAATATCTGACTGGACAGGATTTATGATGCTTGGTGAACTTATTGAATATGACAAGACAGGCAAGATATTTACCGTTCCATCAAACAAGCTTACAGAAGAATATATTACAGGTAGATTTGGTTAATCAGGATACCGAAAGGGATTTCCCCTTATAATTCTTTCAACCTTTGGAGGATTTCCTTTTATTAAGAAAATTGCAAGCCCTCTTTCTTCTGTTTCGTTTCCTAAATAACTCCATTTACCATTCCAAGAAACATATAGCTTGTAACCGTCCTTTTCCATCTCAGCAAACACAGGATTAAATTCGAGCTCTGCTTTGTCAAAGGGTCTTATTGAAGCTATTATTTCTCTGTATGCAGACTCCGAACAGTTTTTTCTTATTCCAGTATTATCTTTATTTTGATAAGCCAATCTTATTTCCTCGACAATATTAAAGGCTTGATTTGTATAGGAGTATTCTTCTGATGGAGTTTTGACCTGTTTTTTCCCTCCGCAACCAAAAATAATTAATATCAGAATAAAAATTATAAACCTTTTCATTTCTGCCTCCAAATAATTTATATTCTGTATTTTACTATTCTGTCCTTGGATATTGCATCAAATATTTTTCTGATTTCTTCTTCATTAACTCTAATAATAACTTCTAAATTATTTCTTTTTGAATAGTAGGCACATATTTTTGCAGCGGTATAGATTTCCTCTTGTGAAAAATCGCCTACTAAAAATATAACCGGACCTTTTCTATCGGCAGGATAAATAAATGTTCCTTTATATTTGTTCAGTAAAATTTCATTTTCTTTTTCATCTCTTCCAACAATTGCTTTACATTTTTCAGAGATTCTGAAATGTCTTCCAATTTTAAGCATCTCAATATTTTCTATTGTAAGCTGATTATGTTTTATAAGATCATTAACTTTCTTACAAAAAGAAGGATCTGTGAGAAGACATCCACCAGCTGGCTGAGGTATAGTCTCAATACCAAATTTTTTTGCTAAAGCAAGCTGAGGTTTTCTTGTTCTTCCCCAGATATCATATAAAAAATCTCTATTGATGATTCCCTCCACTTCAGGCTTCGTAGGAGGAAGAAGTTTTGCAGATAGGGGTCTTAAAATTAAACCTTGCAAATTCGCTTCCTTTTCAATAAGTGTAAGAAATTCTTTTTTCTGAGACATAGGCCTTTGAGAAAGTACTTCTCCAGTAATTATAAATGATGCATTAAACTCAAATAATTTTTCTTTTGCTTCCTTAAGCATCAGAATTTTACAATCAATACAGGGATTAAGATTTTTCCCATATCCATATTTTGGGTTTTTTAATATTTTAATAAATTTTTTTCTTATATCAATCTCGCTAATTTCAAAACCAAACTTTTTGGCATAAATTATGTCCCTTTTCTTTAATGGGCTAACAAATCCTGTTAAAAATCGTAGTGCAATTACATCAAATCCTTGACTCTTAATAATAAGAATTGAAAGTAAGCTATCAAGTCCACCAGAATAAAGTGCTATAGCTTTATGCATAAGGATGAGTTTTAAAGACTTCCATTATTTCCTCTTGTGTAGCTGTAGCAGTTCCTACCTTTCCAACAACAATTCCTGCTGCTACATTGGCTATTTTGGCAGCAAAAATTAAATCGGCACCTGAGACATGAGCAAGTGTTATAGTGGCAATTACAGTATCTCCTGCACCTGTCACATCAAATACTTTTTTAGCAACTGTTGGTAAATGAGTAACGATTACATCAGAATCCTTTTTTTCAAAAAGACTCATACCTTCTTCCCCTCTCGTTATCAGAACAGAATCACAGGAAAGTTTCTTTAAAAGATTAAAACCAGCCTTGATAAGAGTTTTTTCGTCTTTAATCTCAATTTCAGCACCATGAGAAGCCTCAGCAATATTGGGAGTTATAAGAGATACTTGTTTATAAAGTCTAAAGTGTCCTACTTTTGGGTCAACGGCAACGAAATTTCCATTTTTATTTTTATGATTAACTAAAATTCGAAACAGCTCCTCTGATATAACACCTTTTTTATAATCCGATACAATTATAGCGTCAAAATCATTTAATGCACTCTTTATCATGGAAAGAAAAAGCTCCTTTGCTTTTCCTTCAAGCCTTCTATGGTCTTCTATATCAAATCTTACAATCTGTTGATTTCCTGCGATTATTCTTGTTTTAACAGTTGTTCTTCGGTTATCTTCGAAAATATAGTCAATACCAATTCCTTTCTCTTCGAGTAAATCTTTTAATATTTTTCCTGTAGAACCTTTACCAATTATTCCTGAAATGTAAGCTTTTCCTCCCAAAGCAATAAGATTATTTGCCACATTTGCTGCACCTCCAAGTCTGTATGATTCTTCTGTAACTTCAACAACTGGTACAGGTGCTTCTGGAGAAATTCTTGAAACCTTTCCAAAGATATACCGATCTAAAATAATATCACCTATTACAAGAATTTTTTTGTTATGAAAAATTTTTAAAAGATTTTCTAACTTATTTAATGTCATTTTCACCTCTTATTATTTTCAAAATTTCTTCTATTGTTCCTTCACCTTGACTTCCTGTTTTCATATTTTTCCATCTATATAAAGATTTTTTAATTTCATCTTCACCCACTATAACTACCCATTCAACAGAGAGTCGATCTGCTTTTTTTAACTGACTTTTCAGAGATAACTCTTCATAGGGGGTCTCAGTAGCTATTCTTTTTTCTCTGAAAAAGTTGACCACTTTTTTTACTTCTCTGTCAAGTCCTTTCCCTGCATAGGCAACATACAAAATAGGCTTTTTGGTTTCGATTTTTAAATTTGTCTTGCAAACTTCTATTAATCTTTCCATTCCTATAGCAAAACCTGCCGCAGGAGTATAAGGTCCTCCAAAAGCCTCTACAAGATCATCATATCTACCACCAGCAGCTATAGCATTCTGTGCGCCAAGCATTTTAGTGGTTATTTCAAATACTGTTTTCGTATAATAATCTAAACCTCTTACAATTTTGGGATTTATCGTATAGGATACATTTAAAATTGCAAGTTCTTTTTGAAATTTTGATAAATGTTCTTTACAGTTGTTACATAAAAAATCAAGAATTTGGGGAACATTTTTTAAAATCTCTTTACAAGATAAAACCTTACAGTCAAGAACTCTTAAAGGATTTCTATTATATCTTCTTTGGCAGTCATTGCAAAATAAAGATATCTTATCACTTAAAAATTTATTAATTGCTTCTTTATAATTTGGTCTACAATCTTTACAACCAATTGAATTAATTTCGAAATTTAAATTTTTTATATCAAGACTTTCGAAAAGTATTTTTAGCATGTAAAGCATTTCTGCTTCCACAGAAGGAGAAGATACTCCAAAGGATTCAACTCCGATTTGATGAAACTGACGGAATCTACCCTTTTGAGGTCTTTCATATCTAAACATTGCACCAATATAATAAAATTTTTGCGGAGAAGGATTGTTAAAGAGTTGATTTTGAATATATGCTCGTACTACTCCAGCGGTACCTTCGGGTCTTAAGGCAATTTTTCTTCCCTTTTTGTCATCAAAAATATACATCTCTTTCTCTACAATATCTGTATCCTCGCCAATACTTCTTAAAAAAACTTCAGCATTTTCTAAAATAGGAGTTCGTATTTCCTGAAAATTAAAAAGTTCGAAGATCCTTCTTGCCTCTGATTCTAAATATTGCCATAGAGAAACATCAGAAGGAAGAATATCCTGCATACCTCTTATAGAGTTATACTTCACTTTCTTCTCCTTCTCTTTCTTTATCAAATTCAAGCATCCTTAGATGACTCTCAATAAGTCTTTTTATTTCTTCTTTAAAATGTCTTCTTATTCCTTTTAAGTCAACAATATCTTCATGGATTTTTACTACCTTTTCCTGGGCTTCCTTTAAAATTTGTTCTGCTTTAAGTTCTGCTTCCTTGATTATTAATTCTGCTTCTTTTTTAGCATTTTTTTGGTAATCTTCAACAAGTTTTTGCGCTGTCATTAATGTATCTCTAATTGACTGTTCCATTTTTCTGTATTCTTCTAACTGATTTTCAAGAATTGTAACTTTTTCCTTAAGCATGGAGTTTTCTTTTAAAATTTCTTCCAATGATTCTCTAATCATCTCAAGAAAAGAATAAACCTCTTCCATATCAAAGCCTCTGAATTTAACCTTAAATTGTTTCTGCTGAATATCTAAAGGCGTGATTCTCATACTGCTCCTCCTTTTAATTTAAACCCCAATTCAATGAGGCTCTGGATTAAAAATTTTTGTAAGAAATATATGATAAGCAATAATATCAATGGAGACAGGTCTATTGGTAATCTCAATCTTAATAATTTTCTTATAGGACGTAATAATGGTTCAGTTATTCCATATATAAAACGGACAATTGGATTATAAGGATCGGGATTTACCCAGCTTAAAACAGCTCCGATGATTATAATAAAAGAGTAAATTGTTAGGGCAAGATCTAAAATATTGGCTAAAGCAATTATAAAATTACCAAGAATAAACATTTACTCTTCCCTCTTTGATAGTTCTTGAGCTCTTTTTGTGGCTTCTTGAAGAGTTTGAAATAAAATTTCTCTTAAATTACTACTGGATAAAATCCTAAGACCTGCTTCTGTTGTTCCGCCTGGAGATGTAACCTTTTGTCTAATTTTATCAGGTGGAATCCCGCTGTCAAGAAGTTTTGCAGTTCCAATAAATGTCTGTATTATAAGTTCTTTTGCTGTCTCTTCAGCCAATCCAAGTTCTGTTGCTACATCCATAAACTGTTCCACTATATAACATAGAAATCCAGGTCCACTACCAGATAAAGCAGTAACAAGATTCATGTAATGTTCTGGAAGAGTAATAACTTTTCCTACACCCATGAAAATATCTCTTACAGGAGCTACTATTTTCATCTCAAGACATTCACAAATTGCAAGTACTGTCATGGATTCACCAACTATTGCTGCCAGATTAGGCATTGCTCTTATAAGTTTGTCTGTTTTGAGATAATTTTTTATCAGGTTTAAAGGAATTCCTGCGGCTATAGATACAACAGTATGTTTTTCTTTTACATGCTCTTTTATCTCTTCCAGAACTTCCAATATATTCTGGGGTTTTACTGCTATAACAATAATTTCTGAATTATTAACTACATCAATATTCGATGAAGTAGTCTTTATACCATAACATTTTTCGAGATATCTTCGACGCTCATCAACAGGATCAGATACTATTATATTTCTTTTCCCATTTTTTATAAGTCCCCTTATAAGGGCTTCTGCCATATTACCTCCGCCAATAAAACCTATCATCGATGAACCTCCTATTTTATTCTTTGCCCAAAGAGGGCTGTGCCTATTCTTACCATTGTAGCCCCTTCTTCAATTGCTACTTCAAAATCATGGGACATTCCCATAGATAACTCTTTGATAAAAGGATACTTGTTTGACAAAAAATCTCTGATTTGCCTTAGTTTACTAAAGTAGGGTCTTACATTATTAGGATTATCAAAATAGGGTGGAATTGTCATCAGTCCTTCGATTTTAATATTATTTAGATTTTTGCATTTCTCAATTAGTTTTTCAACTTCGTCTTCTTCTATGCCATACTTAGATTCTTCTTGGGATAGTTTTATCTGAATTAAAACTCTCTGAATTTTATTAATTTTTTCTGCTTCTTTATTTATAGATACAGCAAGTTTTTCTGAGTCTAAGGAATGAATAACTTCAAAAAGTCTTACCGCATCTTTGACTTTATTAGTCTGTAAGTGCCCTATCATGTGCCATTCAATATTAAAATCTTTTATTTTTTCGATTTTGTCTTTTGCTTCCTGGACTCTGCTTTCACCAAAAATTCTTAAACCCAAATCAGCAGCTTCTATTATTTTATCAATTGATTGCGATTTTGATACAGCGATTAGTTTAATTTCTTCTGGATTTCTTCCTGCACGCAAGGCACACAGGGGATA
>NZ_MAVV01000073.1 GCF_001707915.1 Thermodesulfovibrio sp. N1
TAGCTCCAAGAGAAATGCCTTTAAGTGTACTTCATCTTGAAAACATGCTTAAGCTTGCAAAGATCGGTGTTATAATTGCACCTCCTATACCTGCCTTTTATCATAAACCAGAAAATATAGATGATATTGTAAATTTTATAGTAGGTAAATTGCTTGACTGTATGGGGATAGATAATAATCTATACAGGAGATGGAATGGCTAAAGTTGGTGTTTTAATGCTAAATATGGGAGGACCTGATTCTTTAGAAGCAGTAAAACCTTTTTTATTCAATCTTTTTAATGATCCCTATATAGCAAATTTTGGAATATTACAAAAACCCATGGCATGGCTTATTTCAACCCTAAGAAGTAGGAAAGTAATAGAAGCCTATAAACAAATTGGTGGAAAATCTCCTTTAAAGGAAATCACCCTCTCACAATCGGATTTGCTTGAAAAATCCTTAGGTGAAAAATTTTCTGTTAAAGTTGGTATGAATTACTGGCATCCCTTTATTGAAGAATCATTAAAGGAGTTTGAAAAAGAAAATATAAAAAATATAATTGCTTTATCACTATACCCACAGTTTTGCAAAGCAACTACCTCTTCAGCTATTGAAAGATTTAAAAAATTTGCAAAGGTTAAATTTAGTTACGAAATCATAGATTCATGGTGTGATTATCCTCTATTTATAGAGGCATGGGCAGAGAAAATATCAAAATCATTTAATAACTTTGGCGAAGGCTTTGTACTCTTTAGTGCCCACGGTATCCCTCTTTCTTTACATAAAAAAGGTGACCCTTATATTTCTGAAGTTAACAGAACAGTTAACGCTATTGTAAGGAAAATGAATCTTAAAGAATGGAGTTTGTGTTTTCAAAGTAGAACTGGTCCTGTAAAATGGGTAGAACCGTCAACTGAAAAAACTTTAGAAGAACTTGCTAAAAAAGGTATAAAAAAAACATTCATCGTTCCAATAAGTTTTGTATCTGACCATATTGAGACTCTTTATGAAATAGATATTGTTTATAAAAAGATTGCTCAATCTATGGGATTAAATTTAATTAGAATAGAATCTCTCAATACCTCGCAAAAATTTATTGAAGCACTAAAGGGTATTTTATTAGATTATTTAAAAGGAGGCAAAGATGCGTTACGGAGAAAAGGCTATTGAAGAGGCAAAACTCGAAGCTTGGGATAATCCCTATCCCGACCGAGATTATAAAATAGAGATAACTTTTCCTGAATTTACATGTCTTTGTCCTCGTTCAGGATATCCAGATTTTGCAACTATAAAGATAAATTACATACCTGATAAAAAGATTATTGAGTTAAAATCTTTGAAGCTCTATTTAAATTCCTATAGGTCGCAATATATTTCCCACGAAGCAGCAACTAATAAAATCTTTGATGACTTAAAAAAGATTCTTCAACCAAGATTTCTTGAAGTTATCGGTGATTTCAATCCAAGAGGTAATGTTAAAACTATTATAAAGATATCTTCTGAGAACAAATAAACTTTCCTATGGTATAATATTTTTAGCGCCCATAGCTCAGTAGGATAGAGCGTCGGACTACGAATCCGTAGGTCGGGGGTTCAAATCCTCCTGGGCGCATTTAAAATCATCCATAACAGTTTTTTTAAAGTAGGCTTCCTAAGAATAGGCTTAAAAAGACTTTTATTATTTGCCTTGAGCAATTTTCTCAAGCATTATTAATTTATCTGTTTTTCCCAATACAATGAGAGTATCTCCTTCTTTAATAATTGTTTGAGATGTTGGATTAAATTTCATTTTTCCATCTGCTCTTTTTATACCCACTATGATAACTTCTAAATCTTTTCCTAATCCGCTCTGGGCAATTGTCTTACCAATCAAAGGAGAGCCTTTTAAAACTTCAACTTCTTCAATTTGGATTTCTAAATAATCCGCACTTGTTGCAAATTCTAAAAAATCAACAACAGTGGGTCTTAACACAGTATGAGCAATTCTCAGTCCACCTATAAGATAAGGAGATACAACCCTATTTGCACCAGCTCTTATAAGTTTAGCTTCAGCTTCTTTTTCTACTGCTCTTGCTACTATAAAAAGATTTTCATTTAAAGCTCTTGCACTTAAAACTACGTATAAATTTTCTGCATCAGAAGGAAGAACAGTTATAAGAGCTTTAGCTCTCTGTACACCTGCTTTTTTTAAAACATCATCACTTGTTGCATCACCTTCAATATAAACAATACCCTCGTTTTCAGGAAGATTGGATTTATTTTTTTCAATAATTACCAATGGTAGATTGTAAACCAAAAGTTCTTTTACTATGATACTTCCCATCCTACCATAACCGCAAACTATGTAATGTTCTGAAAAATTTTCTAATCTTTTTTCCATTTTTCTTTTTTTAAAAACCTCCTTTATCTCTCCTTCAATTATTATTCTTGCTCCAACTGTGAGAGCATAGGTAAAAATTCCAAAACCGCTTAAGATGAGAATTATAGTAAAAATTTTACCAATTTCTGAAAGATCTTTAACTTCTCTAAATCCTACTGTAGCAAGAGTAATTACAGTCATATAAAGGGCATCTAAAAATTGCATCTCCTCAAGATACATATATCCTATTGTTCCTGCAAGCAATATGAAGAAGAGTAAAAAAGGAATTAAAAAAATTTTTTTTCTAATCAGACTCATGAAAGTTATAGAAAAAATATGCAACATTGAAATATTAATAAATTATACCAAAGTATTGAATAGTTCCAAAAGAATTTTACATTTCGAGTTCTAACCTTAAGCTTACAAAAAATATCGTTGTCTGTGCTAAAATAATCAGAAATGAAGGTTGCAATTACAGCAGATGTTCACTTAAAAACAAAAAATGAAGCTCCTGAGAGATTTAATGCCCTTCAAAATATTTTTCAACAAATAAAGGAAAGACAAATCAATAATCTTATAATTGCAGGAGATTTATTTGACAAAGAATTTTATAACTACAGTGAATTAGACCTATTATGTAAAGAATTTTCAGAGATTAAAGTTTTTGTTATACCCGGTAATCATGACTATAATATTGAGAATAAATTTTTTACTTCTTCAAATATTGATATCATTACAAAAGCAGAAATTAAAGAGATTGGTAATTTATCAATTCTTTTTATCCCCTTTGAACATGGAAAATCTATCGATGAAGTGTTATCTAAGATAGCTTATAATGAAAAATTACCTGAAAAATGGGTTTTAATAGGACATGGAGATTACATTACAGGCAATAGAGAATTAAATCCCTATGAACCAGGCTTTTACATGCCTCTTACGAGCAAAACAGTTAACAAATTCAATCCATTAAGAGTTATACTCGGACATATTCATAAACCCTTCGAATATGGCAAAGTAATCTATCCTGGTTCACCTTGCGGATTAGATATTACAGAGACAGGAAAAAGACAATTTATTATTTATGACACTAAATCTGACTACATAGAAAAAGTTTTTGTCAATAATGACAAAATTTATTTTATCGAATCCCTTTTAGTTTTACCCTTTGATGAAGAACTTGAGTTTTTAAAGGGGAAAATTGATCAAATGATTAAAAATTGGCAATTAACGCAGGAAGAACTTAAAAAAGTACAGTTACGCATTATACTTAATGGCTTTACTAAACAAGATTTAAAAGAACTTACAGATAATATCAAGAAAGTACTTTTTAATCAAGGAGTTTATTCAAATGTGGATATAGATATATCTCAAATAAATTTATTAAAAGACTATGAAAGTGAGAGATTTTTTTTGCTTAGTAAAATAAAAGAAAAAATTGACCAGCTAAATTTATACACATTCACCACTTCAAAAGAAAAGGCTTTAGAACAAGCAATGGAAATTATATTCAGAGAATAAAATGGCAATAAAAATAGAGCAAATATCTGTTAAAAATTGCGGACCAATCGCTGAATTTAACGAGAAACTGACTGATTTAAATCTCATTTACAGTGAAAATGAAAGAGGTAAATCTTTTATTGTTGAATTTATTATTCACTGTCTCTTTAAAAATAAAAGCTACTGGAATGATTTAAGAGAAGTAGGACAGGGTAAAATTATAGTAACTGGATTGGAAAGTAAGCCTGTTGAGTTCTTGCCAACTAAAAAGAAAAAACTTGAAGACTTTCTTGAAAAACAACAAAAGGGATTACCTCCAATACTCACAAACTTGCTAATAGTAAAAGAAGGAGAAACAGAAATAGTTAAAAACTCAATTGGGATAGATAAAAATGTATTCAAAGAAATTCTTTCCCCAAGAAAAATTCTTGAAAGCATAGACAAAAAAATTTCAATAACAATAAAGGAAGCAAAAATAGAAGATACCGAAATAGCAATTGCAAAAAGAGGAGAAGGAAAGGATTATTACGAATTAAAAGACAAAATGTCAAAAATTGATAGATTAATAAATCAAGTAGTAAATGAATATGAGCAAGGAGAGATTAAGGATCTGGAGTTTAAAAAACTAAAAATGCAGTCAAGAAAGGAACTTCTACTTAAAGCAAAAAGACATAAAGCCTATAAACTATCTTTGGAACTAAATAAACTAAATAACCAACTTAACGAAATACCAGAAAGTATAGTTCGCAAACTGAAATCGCTATTAGAGGAATACAAAAAAATAAAGACCCAAATAGAAAATTTCAATTTTGATTTAATTGCTTTAGGCAAACAAACAGTCAAACTTCCGGAACTATTATATAAAAGAGAGCTTCTTCTAAAAGCAAAAAGATATGAAGCTTACATTATAGAAAAAAAGATAAAAAACATAGAAGAAGAATTATCAAAAATTCCCGATGAAGAGTTAAATAAAACTGAGATAAACATTGCTCAGTATCACAATAAAAAATTAGAAAAAGAAGAAAAAAACAAACAATTTCGAGAATTAAAGGAAAAATCTAAAGATTATATATGGCTTAAAACAGCAAGGGAAAATTATATAAGATTCATTAACTCACCATTAAAATTAAACAAACCTCTTACATTTTTTCCTTATATTGGAGTTATTTTAATTACAGTAGGAATAATAAGTATCCTCATTGACCAAAAATTACTAGGCATTTTATGTATTTTTCTGTCAGCTTTAGTTTCTGGATATTATTTAATACAGTTTCAAAAATCTTTTACAAACTATAAACAATCAAAGGAACTTGAAATTATAAAAAATGAATTTTTAAAAAGATTTGCTGTAGAACTTGAAAATTTAGCTCACTTAGAATCCCTTTTAAATGAAAAGGAAAAATATTTCTATAATGCTGAAACTTATGAACAAGAAATTAAAAGACTTGAAACAGAATTACTGACAATTAAAGAAAACATAGATGAATCTCTCAAAAGATTAGGTATTTCAACTATATCTGAATATCAATGGAAGGAGACTCTTATAAATCTAAAAAAACAAAGAAATTCACTCATTGAAGAGTATCAAAGACTTAAAGAAAGATTAAAAGAGTTAGAAGTAGATGATAAGGAATATGAAATAAATGCTTCAGAAATAAAATTTAATAGAAAAGAACTTGAAGAGATTGAAAAAGAAATTGCTAAAATTGAAGAATTAAAAGAACAGGAATTATTAAAAATAGAAGAAAAAGAAAGGTTACAAAAAAACTTAAATAGCACAGGACAAAATATTAAAGAAACTTTAAAAGAACTTCTAAAAATTGAAATAGAAGAGAATGATTGGAATTTAAAGATTGAGGAAATAGAGGAAGTAAGGAATAAACTCAAGGAAAAAATAAATAAAATCGAAGGTGAATTAAAGGGATTGGGTGTTTCTGAAAGAGATTATGAAATTGAAGACCCTCAAAAAGATTTTGATCCCGAAGAGTTAGAGAATATTGAAAAAGAATTAGCAGAAGTGGAAGAAAAAATTCAAAAAAGAAATCAGGAGCTTAATAATTTAAAAGGTCAGATTATCTCATTAACAGGTATAGACCCTACAACAAGCTGGAATGAGGCAATTGAACAACTTTATCTTAAAAAAGAGGAAATCAAAAAAGCTTTAATAGATATTGAAGCAAAAATAATTTCAGGAATCATCATTCATGATACAATACAGGAGTTACAAAAACAGGAAGATGAAAAGCTTATGGAAAAATTAAATTCAGAGGATATTATAAAGTTTATTAATAAATTGACAGGTAGATACAAAGCTTTAACATTCGATGAAAGGGATATAGTCATAGCCGATGACTATGGTAGTTTTAATATTAAGGATTTAAGCACAGGAGCAAAGGAACAAGTAATGATAGGTTTAAGAATTGGTTTTGCAAAAAGCATTTTAAAACAGGATTGCGCTTTCTTAATCTTTGATGATGCTTTTCAGCACAGCGATTACAAAAAAAGACCATTCCTTATTGATACTCTTATAGAATTAGTACAAGAAGGCTGGCAGGTTATCTATTTAACAATGGATGATCATATTAGAGATCTGTTTAGACAAAAGGGCTCAAAGTTATTAAAAAATTTTAAAGAAATTTCTCTGAACTAATATGCCTGTTACAATAATTTATACTAATGAAGTAAGTGAGTATGACTTTGGTATAGGACATCCCTTCAGAAGCATTAGATATAAATTATTTTTTAATTATCTGAAAGAGAAATTACGAGAAGGCATAGATTATCAGATTCTTCAAGCTCAGCCTGTTACAGATGAAGATTTACTCTTGATTTGTTCAAAGGAATATATAGACTATGTTAAAAATTTTTATGAATCTGCCTATAAGGGAGAAATTAACTATCTCGTTGCCCTTTCATCAAATTTTATAAGCATTGATAACATTCCTGGAGAAAACCCGGGAAACATAGAAAAAGCTGCAAGATTTATTCTTGGACAAATGCGTCTTGCCTGTGATTTAATCGAAGGAGAAGATTACAAAAAGATTTTCTCAATCGGAGGTGGTCTTCACCATGCAAAACCTTCCTTTGGAGAAGGTTTCTGCGTTTACAATGACATAGCCTATGGAGCAAAATATTTAATTGAAAAATATGGTTACGAAAGAATTTTAATCATTGATACAGATGCTCATGGTGGAAATGGCACTATGGAATACTTTTATGAAGACCCAAGAGTTCTTTTCATAGACATTCATCAGGACCCTAAAACAATTTATCCAGGGACAGGATTTGTATGGCAAACTGGTGAAGGCAAAGGAAAGGGTTTTACAATAAACTGTCCTTTAAAACCTGGTGCATCCTGGGATTCATATCAGTATGTCTTTGAAAATGTTGTATTTCCCATTACTGAGGAATTTAACCCTCAAATAATTATCCGCTATGGAGGTACAGATCCTTACTGGAATGATTCATTAACCTATCTTGGACTTAAAATATCTGATTTTAGAAAAATTGGAGAATACATAAGGGAGCTCTCTCAAATATGCGATGGTAAAGTAATAGATGCCATTGCATCTGGATATAATGATAAAGCCATATCCTCTGGATGGCTTGCTTTAATCTGCGGATTGTCAGAATTAGAAATCGAGATTGAAGAACCTGAAGAGGTTCCTGAAAAATATCTTCAAGACCCTGTTTTAAAAGATACAAAGGAAATGGTTAAAGAACTTAAAAATTATTTAAAAAAATACTGGAAATGTATGTCATAATCAAAAAATGTTAACATCAGATAAAGAATCAGAAATTCTAAAATTAGCTTATGTTCCTGAACAAATACCTAAATTGATGAGTTTTCTGTCAAAAGGAAAACCTGAACTACTCGATGAAAAATATTTGCTGTTTAGAGACAAACAATGGCTAATCTTTATTGGATATCCTCTCAGAGGTAATTTTGATAAAAAGGATATTGAAAATAAAATCAAAGAAATTTTAAAAAAATACAAACCTGATAATCTATGGATAGTTGCAGAAGACCTTCCTGAGAATTTATTGAAAAAATTTAAAACGATGGAAGAGGATTATTATTATAAATTAGATTTGAAAACAGAAATTGACAGAAAGTTAATAAAAATTGTAGAAAAGGCTTCAATAAAATTAAAAGTAAGATTTGATAAGATCCCTACTAAATATCACATTAACTTAATCAAT
>NZ_MAVV01000074.1 GCF_001707915.1 Thermodesulfovibrio sp. N1
CCCATCTTTTATGTCACCCTGAGGGACGAAGTCCCGAAGGGTCTCCTCCTTGAAAAAAGAGAGGATTCTTCGGCACTTTGTGCCTTAGAATAACTTATTCATCTGTCAACCTGACCCTCACCAAAGTAAAGGGGATGTGGCTTACAAAAAATAAAAAATTCATAAAATTCGGATCAGAATGATACATAAAGAAAAATTAAACTGCTCAAGAGATAACTTTGCAATCGCCAAATTTAGGCAAAAAGTTATTGTAATTTAATTATAGATTTGATAAAATTTTACTAAACATTAGAGTTTTTAGAGAATATTCAAATAGAGGAGGTGAAAATATGCAGACAGCATTGGTAGCAAAGGAGCAAAAGGAGACAAAGGAATCCCAGATTTTACAACTTGTAACTTTTACTCTTGGAGGGGAGGAGTATGCTGTTGATATTTTGAAGGTGCAGGAAATAAACAGGATGAAGGAGATAACAAGGGTTCCTAATGCACCCTATTATGTAGAAGGAGTAATCAACTTAAGGGGTAAAGTAATACCTGTTGTAAGTCTTAGAAAAATGTTTGGATTAGCTGAAGAAGAAGACAGAAGCAAACAGAAGATAATGATAATGGACATTCAGGGGACAACAATAGGATTGATAGTTGATACAGTATCTGAGGTTTTGCGGATATCATCAAACATAGTAGAACCTCCTCCATCAATGACTTATTCAGTAAGCAGTGAATTTATTTCTGGAATTGCAAAGCTTGAAGACAGGCTAATAATACTGCTTGATATGGACAGACTGATTGGTAAAGAAGAGAGTGCAAGCATAGTGGATGCAACAGAAAAGATGGCTATTGAGGGGTAAAAAGATTAGGGATGAAATTCTTCGGTACTTCGTGCTTAAGAATAACTACTCCATCTGTCACCCTGAGGCAAAGCCGAAGGGTCTCCTCCTTTTTTGTCATTCCGAGGGACTCAATGTCCCGAGGAATCTCTCAAAAAAAGAGGAGATTCTTCGCTATCGCTCAGAATGACAATAAAGAAGTCCAGAATGACAACCCTTTTTGTCATTCTGATTGGGGTAAATCCCCAAGAGGAATCTCTTTGAAAAAAAGGAGGATTCTTCGCTATCGCTCAGAATGACAACATTCAGAGGAGATTCTTCACTACGCTATCGCTTCGTTCAGAATGACAATAAAGGAGGATCAGAATGACGGTAAAAGAAGTGCAGAATGACAACTTTTTGTCATTCCGAGGGACTCAATGTCCCGAGGAATCTATCAGAAAAAAAGGAGGAGATTCTTCGCCTTCGGCTCAGAATGACAAAAAAAAGAGGCTCAGAATGACAAAAAAAGAGGCTCAGGATGACAAGAAAGGAAGTTCAAGATGACAGAAAAAGAAGTTCAGGATGAAAGAAAACGAGTTTGAGGATGACAGAAAAATGCTCAGGATGAAAGTGAGAGGAAGCAGAATCAACGAAAGAAATTAAAATGATAAAAAATCGGAAACAACAAAGTATGGATTCTCAAGGTTATGTAAAACTTTAAATATTTCAAAATGAGGGGGGGGCAAAATGCTTAAGAATTTAACAATTGGCAAAAAATTAACAGTGGGCTTTGGAGTTATTATATTTTTGATTGTTCTTTCAGGGGGAATAACATTTTATCTTTTAAGTTCTATGAAACCTTTAGCAGAGGACATTGATGAAAGGACTGACAAATTTCAACATTCAGCTACAATAAGGGCGAGTGTTTTAAGAATTGCATTAAGTGTTGAAAAAATATCAACAGAAACTGACCAAAGGAAAAAGGAAGAGATAAAAAAGGAAATTGAAGGTTATAGAGAAAATTATAGAAAAAGTTTTGAATTCTTGGAAAATACAACAAAAACAGAACAAGGTAAAAAAGTTTTAGCAGAAGTTAAAGAAGCAGTTTCTGATTTAAGAAGTTTTAATAATAAAGTTATAGAACTCTCCTTTGCAGGGAAAAATAAAGAAGCAGTCGAGTTAATAGATAAAGAAGTTGAACCAAGAATAGAAAGAGTAAACAAAGCAATAGATGGTTTAGTTAATTTCCAATACGACGGACTTAATAAAAGGGCAAAGGAGATAAAATCCCTAATTACAAAAGAAATAACAATAGTAGGAATTATAACTTTATTCAGTATTGTAGTAGCAGTAGTATTTTCTACTTTAATTTCCCGTTCAGTCCGTAAACCAGTATCAGAATTAAAGGAAGCCCTTGAAAAAGTAGCCCAGGGAGATTTAGCAGTTAATATCAAAATAGAATCAAAAGATGAAATTGGAATGATTTCACAAAGTCTGAAAGATGCCATTACAAGTATCAAATCTCTTATAGCAGAGTCAAAGACAATATCAAGCTCTCTTGCTTCTTCTTCTGAACAACTATCAGCAACAACAGAGGAGATATCAAGAAATCTAAAATCCCAGACAGAAAGAGCCTCACAGATAGCATCCTCTGCAGAGGAAATGTCACAGACAGTTGTGGACATAGCAAAGAATGCATCAAACATAGCAGAGGTAAGTGTAACAACAGCTAATGTAGCAAAAGAAGGTCGTGACATGACCCTTAAGACAGCAAATGAAATAAAAGTAATAGAGGGAGCAATACAGAAACTATCAGAGGTAATAAATGTATTAGGAGACAGGTCACGACAGATTGGCGAAATTGTAACAGTAATTAAAGATATTGCGGATCAGACAAATCTTCTTGCCTTAAATGCAGCAATTGAGGCAGCAAGGGCAGGTGAGCAAGGAAGAGGCTTTGCTGTTGTAGCTGATGAAGTAAGAAAATTAGCTGAAAGAACCACCAAAGCAACCGATGAAATAGCAGAGATGATAAGAGGAATACAGACAGAGGTAGATGTTGCAGAAGGCTCTATGGAGGATGCAACAAAAAAAGTGGCAAGTGGTGTAGAACTTTCAAATCAGTCCTCCCAGATATTAAATCAAATACTAAATAAAGCACAGGAACTTCAGAGCATGATACAGCAGATTGCATCTGCAACAGAGGAGATGTCATCAGTGACAGACCATATTACGCAGGATATCAGTAGTATTGCAGAAGGTTCTAAGGAAATCTCTTCAGCAGTGGAACAATCAGCCCATACAGCATCAGACATAGCAAGATTAGGTGCAGAGTTAAACACAGCCATTGGTAGATTTAAAGTATAAATCACTTAAATTGATTGTGGAAAGACTGTCTCATATTGTTATTATGATGAGCTTAATGCCCCAAAGTGTCGTCCTGAGCACTTCAGCTTTGCTCAGGATAAACTGTTCGAAAGAACTCATTTCCTTTTCTGTGATCCTTCGGGGTTCAATACCCCGAAGGATCTTTCATTGTTTTTTATAAAATCGGAATGAGATTCTTCGGGCTAACGCCATCAGAATGACAATTCACTTAGTCTGTCCTTCCATTTTCCTCTCATTATTAGATTATACCCCATATTCATAATATACGATGACAGGAAAATATGCTCATAATGACACCCTTTTTTTGTCCCCCTGAGGCGTAAGCCGAAGGGTCTCATTCCTTTGAAAAAGGAGGAGATTCTTCACTCCGCTTACGCTTCGTTCAGAATGACAAAAAGGGGTAGGAATGACAGAAAAAAATTATAATGACAGAATAGGGGTAGAACTATTCTATTACCCAGAAATAATCTTTATATCAAGAATTTTCTCTACATTAAAATTTCTTTCCTGTTCTCTCATTTTACAGAAAGCTTTTAATCCGATGAATTCTTTATTTGCATACTCCATTTTGCCAATCCAAAGAGGTATAACTTTTCTTTTTGACTTAACATCTGTTGATTTTAAATATACAATTTCAATTTCTTCTTTGTTTTTTATTGCCCTTTCAATCATAGAAATTTTTTCTTCAACAGGTAGCTCTCTGTTAGCATGCTTGTATTGAAAATGGGTAAGAAATTTTACAATCCTTCTGTCAAGGAGTATGTGTTTCTGTGTAACTGGCTTTTTAAGTATAAGTCCATCAAGACTTTTACATCTTGACAAAGCGACATAGAGCTGTCCATGAGAAAAAGTACCCCTTCCAAGGTCGATTATTACCCTGTCAAAGGTCAATCCCTGACTTTTATGAATTGTAATTGCCCATGCAAGCTTTAATGGGTATTGGGTAAACTGTCCAACAACTTCAGATAATATTTTCTTTCTTTTGCTGTCATATTTAAATTCATACATCTCCCATGTAAAGGGTGTAATTTCAACAATGTTTCCATTTGTTAATTCGACAAATATAATGTCTGGCTCTGTTTTCCTTTTTTCTATTTCTATAACTCGTCCTATATCTCCATTAATCCATCTACCCTTTGAATCATTGTTAAGTAGCATTACCTGAGAATCAATTTTTATTGTTAATTCCTGCATAGTGGGAAGCTCTGATTCATTAAATTGTCCATCAATAAAACCATAATATTTAAACTCTTTACCCTTTATCTTAGAAAGTTTTTCAGAATTAATCTTTTCAGCCATCTTATTTGTTGTTGTTAAATAAATATAAAATTCCTCATCCTGAGGAACAAAATCAGGCATTACTCTTTTGTTTAATTTGTTTAAATCTTCATCTGTAACAGTATTATTTCTTATTGCATTAAGGATGTTTAGGAAATCTGCATCCTGTTGCCTGTAAACTTTTTCAAATTCTAAAAATTCGAATTCACATTTATTGAAAACTTCTGCATCAAAAAAATAGGGAGTTTTGTAAAATTCCTTAAAAATATCCCTTTCTTTGTATGTAACAACAGGAGGAAGTTGATAGAGATCACCAATAAAAAGCATCTGTATTCCACCAAAGGGTTTATTTTTCTTTCTCCCATGCAATTTTAGAAAAATATCTATGCAGTCAAGGAGGTCTGCCCGTAACATTGATATTTCATCTATTATGATTGTGTCAACCTTTTTATAGAGTTGAGGATTTTTTGGTTTTATTTCTTTTACTTTATGGGGTGTTATGTCAGGTTTAAAGTTAAAGAATGAATGTACTGTTTGTCCTTTGATATTTACTGCTGCGACTCCTGTTGGAGCTAAGACAGCAATTTCTTTTTTGGTATTTTCCCTTAAAAAACTTAGAAAAGTAGATTTACCAGTGCCTGCTTTACCTGTAACAAAGAGATTTTTATTTGAGTTTTCAACAAGTTCAATGGCTCTTTTGAAATCTTCGTTAATTTCAATGTTTTCAAGGTCAATCATGGTAGTATTTCAATTGGAGTTCCGTCAGGAACAAGATTCCATATTTCATCCATTTCTTCATTGGTTACAGCAATACAACCCTCTGTCCAGTCTTCAATTATATGATATTTACCAAGAAATTCAACACGTTTTGAAAGTCCATGAATAACTATGTCACCACCAGGATTTGCACCTAATCTTACAGCTCTTTCATAATCCATTTCATTTGGATAGGATATCTTCAAGGATTTATAAAAATTACTGTTTGGATTTCTACCAATAATGTAATATCTACCTTCAGGAGTTTTTCCATCTCCTTGAATAGTTTTTTTGCCCTCTGGATTCTTTCCCAGTGCAATTCTGTAGGCTTTGATTATTTTGCCTTCTTTCATAAGAAACATAGCCCTTTTTGATTTTATTACAACTATAAGGTCTGCAAAATCCTGTGCAAAGGAAAGATTAGTAAATACTAAAAAAATCGATAAACTAAAAAGAAGCGTCTTTAAGAGCATCTTTACAGGAACAATATCTTTCTTGGGGTAAAATACTCAAAGTTTCTTTTATAAGCTTTCTAATATGTTCAACTTTTTCATTCATAGTCTCTACAACTTCTTTTACAGTAAGTTTACTCTTTGATATACCTGCAGCATAGTTGGCTACAACAGTCAAAGCAACATAGCAAATTTCTGCCTCCCTTGCTAAGGATGCCTCTGGCATGAGAGTCATTCCTATTATATCTGCTCCGATATTTTTATAAAATTTTATTTCTGCAGAAGTTTCAAGTCTTGGTCCGTTTATGCAGATATATGTTCCTTCAGTAAAAAGGGAAATTCCCATTTTCTCGGCTGACTTAAAGATGAGGGTTCTTAATTCCTCACAAAAGGGATTTGTAAAATCAATGTGTACAACCTTTGGTCCGTCAAAGAAGGTATTTTCTCTCATTCCCTGAGTGAAATCTATAATTTGATTTGGAATAACTATACTTCCAGGAGGAATATTCTCATTGAGGGAGCCTACTGCAAAAACTCCGAAAATTCTTTCTACCTTTAATTCTTTAAATCCGAAAATATTTGCTCTGTAATTAACTTTATGAGGTGGAATTGTATGTCCTTCACCGTGTCTTCTTAAGAAAAAAATGTTTTTGTTATCAATTTCTTGTAATTCATAGGCAGAGGAGGGTTTACCATAGGGTGTTTCCAATGTAAAAGATTTTAGTTCTATCTTTGATTTACTAAGTCCGCTTCCGCCTATTATACCAATTTTCAATATTTCCCTCACTTTTTTAATTTATGATATTTTCTAAGTTGTCCCTTTGTCAACTTTTTCATTCTAATTTTACCTTTCTCCTTAGCCTTTTTGTCATTCTGAGGGAGCGTAAGCGACCGAAGAATCTAATCAGGAGACCCTTCGGCTTTGCCTCAGGGTGACAGAGGAGAGGGTTATCCTGAGCGCTAGCGAAGGATCTCATTCCTTTCTGTCATTCTAAAGGAGCGTAGACGAATGAAGAATTCCCTCCTTATCTCTTCCTCTCATCTATCTACAAAAATTTTTCTTTGAGTTTTAAAATCAATAACGGCACTTGTAGTAGTCTGAGTAACCTCAGCATAAGAACTAAATAGGGAAATTCTATTTTGATTTCGCTTTGTTTTTCTAATTCTTCAAAGACTTTTTTCAATTTTTCTTTTAATTCCATGCATTAAAGTATCACAAATCTTAATCTTTCATCAAATCATAGACAAGCATGTCAAGACTAAAAGAACGAGACTTCCTTAAAGAAAGATTTGCATTATAAAGGAGGGAATAAATTTTTTCATTAGATTCAGCTTTATTTGAATAATACCAGTTTAAAGCACCGAGAATTATATCTGGTTCCATATTTTTCAATTTATCAAGGATTTCGAATGCTTTTTTTTTATTTTTTTTCTTTATTGCCTCAATTAAATCAAAGGCTGTAAATTCACCAAGCTCAGTAAGAATATCCTTAATTTCAAATAAATCAATAGAAGATTTTTCTGTCAAAAGAGCAATCTTTTCTATTTCTGATGAAATTAAACCAGGTTGTCCGCCTGTTATATCAATTAAATAAAAAACAGCATTGGGTTTTAAGTTTATTCCATGTTCTGAGGCTTTATATTTTATCCATTCTGGAAGCTCTTTTTCAGGGATGTCAAAGTTAAAAATTATAGAATTCTTGTTATTTTTGAGATATGATATTTCTTCTCCAAACTCCTTAAATGAAGCATTGCACATTATTATAATGCTGATAGATGCCTTTAGGTTTATTATATTCTTTAGCCAATCAACTCTTTTTTCTGTTTTTTTAATCTTTTCAAAATTGTAAACAATAAGTATTCTTTTTTGAGTAAACAAAGAAGGAG
>NZ_MAVV01000075.1 GCF_001707915.1 Thermodesulfovibrio sp. N1
CAAGACACGCCTCAGGATATAGTCAATTTTGTTATCAAAGAAGCAAAAGATTGTTTAAAAAACAATGAAATATCCTGTAGTAAGGAAAATATTCCGTTAGGGATTCCAAAGCTCTCAAAAGAACAAAAGCCGGATTATAGAATGTCATTATTGATAAAAAACATTGCACATCTTTAAATGTTTGCAATGAATTGCAATATATAAGAATGGAAGTTGCAACGGCGTTATGAATTTTTACCATTTTTTGACTCAGAAAAATAGACAAAGCAAACTAATTTAATTTTATAGGTTTTTTAATTTTTATTGTCTATTTTTTAAGTAAAAATTTCTCAAATCTATGTTAAAAAATCGGTATTTTTTGCAATTTTTCTCAAACCTCAAAATAGTCATAAAATCAAGTATTATCAAGCATTTTAATAACTTTCTTTTTTTCTCATTTTACCTGATAAAATACAAGGGCTTTTGCTACTTTATCCATCCTGTTCTTTAAATAGTATTCTTTCCCATCTATGCTAAACTCTGTAAGTGTAACACTTTGTAATGCTTCCTTTATTCTTTCTGTTGATACATCTTTGTTTAATGCAAACTCTAACATCCTCATAAATAAAAAGGAAAGAAAACATACTACCAGATGGGTGCCCCCTTATTCTTTTTTCTGTCCAGTGATATACAGGTCTTACCTCTATGGTGTGCTTCATTATTCTGAAAGATTCCTCTATCTTCCATAAACTATGATAAGCTGAAAGGATTTGTTCTGCACTAAGGTTTCTTCGGTTAAATAGATACTCCTCTAATTCTTCCTTGCTTTCTGCCAGTACATCTAATGCCCTGTATAGATGATTTATCCCTATACTTTCAAACCCTAAAAAATCCTTCCTGCTTTCATACATCCCAAGTTTGCTGTCTGAGGAAATCATATGCCTTGCTGTCATATAAAATACTGCCTGTGATAGATTAAATTGCTTCTTCTTTGACACCCTGCTGAAAAATTGATTAAACTGAAATTTATCCCAAAGCTTTTTTTATTAAACAATGACCATAATTGAGTACTCTTCCTTCTGATATTTTTGTAAGGTCAAACTGTTTCTCTGCACTTTCACCTAAAGCTCTTTTTGCAAGTTTTTTAAATGACTCGGTGTTAAGGAAATCTTCAAGCCTTCCAAGACTGAATAGATACTTGTGTCTTATTTTTCCAGATTCATCTCTGTAACCTTCTACAACATATACATAATCAATATTTTGGGCTGAACGGACAATTTTTAGGAACATGGAATAATTATACAGATAAATAGGGATAAAAGTTAATATGAAATTAAATAAAAATTAAAAAAAGTTATACAATAAGATTTAAAAATAAAAAGTCACATCAAGTAAAATCAAGGGTTTACAAGCCCAATTTGCCAAAATTTGACTCTAAGTTAATAAACTCAGGACGGGGCAAATAATATAAATATCTTTTAAATTTATGTTTAGCTTTTCTTCAGCCTCAATGTCTCCTTCATCATTAAAAGAAACTTTACATAATCAAAACCAAAATTCATAAGCTCTGTTTCATCCTTCTTAATTTTGTCAATTTTATCTTCAGGAACATCAAAAATTTGAAGAAACCTGCTTTCAAAAACAAATCTTCTGAAGGCATCGATATCATAACAGGCCATATAAAAAGCTTTTGCTTTATTTTCGTCAAGTTTATGAGCTTTAAGATTTCTTGTAAAGAAAAGCTCCTTCCAGCCTCTGTTCATATCATCGTAAAGGTCAACCCCCTGATCTTTTCTCCACTCTGCTACTGTCCATTCTTTTTCTTCATTAAAGCCCTTACAGTGAGGTTCTTTTACAAAAAAGTAATGCTCTTCTGTAATCCCATCTGTCATATCAAATTTTTTTAGGGAAGCCTGTCCAATGGGATAGTATCTACATGTAGCTGGCCTGTCCTCGTAAACAGAACATCCTGCTTCACATAGAAAGGGGCAGTTTTTTTCATCGTCATCATTTTTATTTAAAAAAACAAAGGGATATCCACTTTTAGGCTCAATAAATACATAGGTGTATTTCATTAAAAATTCACCTGAAGATATGCCAAATCTGTTTTTTAATCTCATTATGTCAAAGGGAGTAAGCATTATATCGATATTTTTACAACAGCTTTTGTAACAGGAAATCCCGGGATAGCAACGAAAATTAAACTTTGATTCTTCTGTTAGCTCCTCTGGAGCTATGGCATTAATGTTTAACATTATTCCTCCTCTTTAATTATTTTTAAATAAACTTTTCTTGTCCTTGGCCCATCAAACTCACAGAAAAATATACTCTGCCATTGTCCTAATAATAGATTCCCACTTTCTATTAAAACAATCACGGAAGAACCCACAAGAGTTGCTTTAATATGACTGTCTGCATTCCCTTCCATATGAAGATAACCTGCCTGAGAAGGGGCTATCTTTTTTAATGCATTTATTATATCCTTTTTTACTGAAGGGTCTGCTCCTTCATTTATTGTTATACCTGCTGTTGTGTGAGGAACATACAGATAACAAACTCCGTTTTTAACTCCACTATCTTTGACTGCCTTTTCAACTTCATCAGTAATATCTACAAACTCTTCCCTTGAAGAAGTTCTAACCGTGAAAGTTTTCATTATATTTTAAGCCTCCCTATTCTTTCTACTGCCTCTTTTATTCTTTCCTTAGGCTGAGTAAGAGCAAATCTTATGTATCCTTCTCCATACTCACCAAATCCAACTCCTGGGGTACATAAAACTTCTGCTTCTTTCAGAAGTTTTGCAACAAAATCTATTGAATTTGTTCCACGTGGAACTTTTACCCAGAGATAAAAGGTTGCCATAGGTTTTTGCAATTCAAATCCAACCTTTTTAAGTCCTTCATATAAAATATTTCTTCTTTCTTTGTATATGTCTCTTATTTCTCTTAAAATACTGTCATCTGTCTTAAGGGCTACTATGCTTGCCTCCTGAATTGCCTGAAAAACACCTGAATCAAGATTTGTTTTAACCTTTCCAAGTCCAGAAATAATATCTTTATTTCCTACTGCAAAGCCTATTCGCCATCCTGTCATATTATATGTCTTTGATAGAGAATGAAATTCCATACCAACCTCTTTAGCTCCATCTATTTGCATAAAACTAATTGGCTTTTCTTCATAGTAAACCTCTGAGTAAGCTGCATCATGGCATACAATAATATTGTATTTTTTAGCAAATTCAATAACCTTTTTATAAAAAATTTCACAAGCTACTGCACTGGTAGGATTATTAGGGTAGTTTATAAACATTAGTTTTGCTTTTTTTAATATATCTTCAGGGATTGAATCAATATCAGGCAAAAAATTATTTTCTTCTTTGAGATTCATAAAATAAGGAATTCCTCCAGCAAACTTTGTTCCAACAGGATAAACAGGGTATCCAGGAGAAGGAACAAGCACAATATCCCCAGGGTCAACAAAGGCAAGAGGAATATGACCAATTCCTTCCTTTGAACCAATTAGACTAAGAACCTCCTTTTCAGGGTCAAGATCAACATTAAATCTCTTCTTATACCAATCTGAAACAGCCTGTCTAAAAGACAACATTCCTTCATAGCTTGGATATCTATGGTGCTCTGGCTTTTCAACAGCTTTTTTCATTGCCTCTACAATATGGGTAGGGGTTGGGATATCGGGGTCGCCAATGCTTAAGTCAATTAGGTCAGCTCCTTTTGATAGAGCATCTTTTTTCATCTGGTCAATTGCTGCGAAAAGATATGGGGGTAAAGTTTTAATTCTCTCAGCATACTGAATCTCCATTCCTTAGCCTCCTTAGTAGAGTTTGTTTATTTAGTTTACAAAAAAACCTTCAATAATTCAAAATTTTATGTCATTTTTAATAATTTTAAGACTTTCTAAATGTTCCACGTGGAACAATTAGAAACAGCTAAAATTTGTTATAATTAATAAAAAACAAAAGAGAGGTAAATTCATGAATTTTGACCCAACTTATTTTTTCTGGATTTTTCTAATAATTATTGCATTGCAACCTGTAATAAGAAAAAAATTACTTGAAAATGCAAGAATAAAGCTAATAGCAGAAATTGAAAAACAACGTAATAGCAGGGTGATACTTCTTGTTCATAGACAGGAAACAATGAGTTTTCTCGGATTTCCAGTTATGCGTTATATAGATATCCATGATTCAGAAGAGGTATTACGTGCCATCCATTTAACTGACGATGAAACCCCTATAGATCTTGTTGTTCATACCCCTGGAGGATTAGCTATAGCAGCAACCCAAATTGCAAGAGCATTGTCAAAGCACAAGGGAAAAGTAACGGTCTTTGTTCCCCATTATGCAATGTCTGGTGGTACACTTATTGCTTTATCTGCCGATGAGATTGTCATGTGTGAACATGCTGTACTTGGACCCTTGGATCCTCAACTTGGTCAGTATTCAGCAGTCTCTTTATTAAGTGTTTTACAAAAAAAACCAATTAATGAAATTGACGATTCCACTCTTGTTCTTGCAGATCAGGCAGAAAAAGCAATTAGACAGATGAAAGAGATTATTGTTGAAATCCTTTCTAGAAAACATCCTGAAATTAAGGCTAAAGAGATTGCTGAAAAATTGGTATCTGGAATGTGGACTCATGACTATCCTATAAGTGCTGAAAAGGCTAAAGAACTCGGTCTTCCTGTAAGCACAAATATGCCTAAAGAAATACTTCTTCTTATGAACCTTTATCCACAACCTGTCAAACAATCAGTGGAATATATACCAGTAAGAAGAACAGGTAAGATACAATAGAATTATCTTTTCCAGAAAGCAGGTGTAAGTAGAATTAAAACCGTATAATATTCTAATCTTCCAGCGAGCATACAAAAAATCAGTATCCATTTACCTACAGGAGGAATAGAAAAATAATTACTCGTCGGACCTGCTTCTCCCAATGCAGGACCAACATTGTTCATGGCAGATACAACGGTTGATACTGCCGTAATTAAATCCAGCCCTGTTGCAGTCATTGCAATACTTGATATAGCACAAACAAAAAGGGCAAGAAAAACAAATCCCCATATACTTCCAAGAGTTTCCTTTGTCAAGAATTTATCATCTAATTTTAGGGCTATAACTGCCCTTGGATGGATTAGCTGATAAAATTCTCTATAAATCTGTTTTAGCATAAGATATATTCTTACCTGTTTAAGTCCTCCTGCTGTTGAACCTATCATGCCTCCTAAAAACATGATTAATAAAATAACCAACTGCGCAAAGGAACTCCATTTAAGATAATCAGCTGTGGCATATCCTGTGGTAGTCATTATAGATAAAACTTGAAAAATTGAGTATCTAAATGATTCTGAAATTGAATGATAATAATAATATAAGTGTATCGTTAAAAAGCTAACTACCACCAAAACTACAAAAAAATAAAATCGAAATTCAGCATTTTTTAGAATTTTTTGAGGTTTTCTGTTTATCAGATAAAAATAGAGAGAAAAATTTATAGCGCCAAGAAACATTCCAAGGCAAGCTATGTATTCAATTGCAGGATTATTAAAAAAAGCAATACTTGAATTTTTTGTGGAAAATCCTCCTGTGGAAATCGTTGTAAAGGCATGACAGATTGCATCATAAAAATCCATTCCACCAATAAAATAAAGGAAAGTTATAATTGTAGTAATACCGATGTAGATAAACCACAAAGACTTCGCGGTATCAATTATCCGAGGTCTTAATTTGTCAACACTTATTTCTGGCACTTCTGCCTTAAATAATTGCATTCCACCTGTTCCAATAATTGGTAGCACAGCAAGGGCAAAAACTATAATTCCCATACCACCTATCCATTGGGTCATACTTCTCCAGAAAAGAAGCCCAGCAGGCAGACTTTCCACATCCTTAAATATGCTTGCTCCTGTTGTTGTAAATCCCGACATAGATTCGAAAAAGGCATCAGTAAAGGAACTAACAGCTCCCGTAAATACATAGGGCAATGAACCAAAAAAAGCTACTCCTATCCAAGCAAAAGCTACTGTTATGAAAGCTTCTCTATACATCAACTCCTCGTATCTGTATTGTTTAGTTAGAGCAAGCATAACAGTGCCAGAAAAAAAAGTTATTAAAAAGGAAAGTCCGAAAGCAAGCGTATCCGATGAACGATTTATTATAGACACTCCAAGCGGTATTAACATAAAAATTGAAATAATAATTAAGATTATTCCGACTATATTAATGACTGTTTTAAAATTCATGTGAGAAGTTTTTCAATTTCTCTTATTGAATCTTTTAAAGCGAATATGATTAACTTATCTCTCTTACGAATGATATCATTTCCTGAAGGAATAATTATTTTGTCATCTCTTATAATTGCACCTAAAATAGAATTACGGGGAAATATTCCTTCTTTTAAAGTTCTTCCAACTATTGATGATCTATCAGTGACAACTATCTCTATAATTTCAGCTTTATTTTCAGCTATAGCGGTAAGAGATAAAACCTCTCCTCTCCTTAAGTATCTTAGAATTATACTTGCAGTAATTAATCTCGGAGACAAAACGGATTGTATTCCTAAGTTATGAGCAAGAGAGATATAATCAGTTCTATTGATAATAGAAATGACTTTCTTTACTCCAAGTTTTTTGGCAAGTAAAGATGCCATAATATTTAATTCATCATTATTTGAACAAGCAATATATATATCCATATTACTTATGTTTTCTTCAATCAAAAGTTGTTTATCTGCACCATCTCCATGTAAAATTAATGATTTACCAAGATGTTTACTTAAAAATTTGCATCTTTCAGCATCTTTTTCTATTATTTTTATATCTGCTCGGGTTTCCATCTTACTTGCAATATAATAACCTAATCTTCCTCCACCTAAAATCATTATTTTCTTAGCAGGCTTCCCTAAAACTCCCAGGCTTTGAGCTACCTCCTGAACTTGTTCTTTTGGAATAGGCATGTATACTATATCTCCTTCATGAATAAAATCTTCTCCAGTAGGAATTAGAACATTTTCATCTCTTTCAATAGCACCTATAATAAAATCTCTATTTAAAAAAGCTCTCAAAGATTTTAATTTTTTTCCTTTAATAAAACTATCTTGAGGGATTTTAAATCCTATTACTTTAATTTTTCCTTGTTCAAACTCTACTATTTCACTGGCAAAGGGATTTTCAATAAGTTTTGATACTGCCTCAGCGGCTTCAAGCTCTGGATTAATTGCAGGATCTATATCAAGATTGGCTTTACCTAAGAGTTCCTTATTGAAATAATAATCAGGATTTCTTATTCTTGCTATTTTTCTTTTTATATTAAACATTGCTTTTCCAAGAAGACAAGCAATCATATTAGTTTCATCGCTGTTTGTTACAGCAAGAAGCAAATCCGCTTTATCAGCTCCTGCTTCCTTAAAAGCTGAAGGATCACTTCCTTCTGCTTCTATTGTTGCTATATCGAGTTCTTCTGAAATTTTTCTAAGTCTATTCCCAT
>NZ_MAVV01000076.1 GCF_001707915.1 Thermodesulfovibrio sp. N1
GTAAGTGAAAGCGGAATCAGTAAAAGAGAGCATGTACAAAAACTCCTTCAATTTGGTATAGATGCCATATTAGTAGGAACTTCTATAGTTTTATCAGAAAATCCAGATCAGAAAATTAAGGAACTTAAGATTTATAATTAGACTGTTTTAAAAAGTTTAAATTGTCAAAAAACTGTCAATTTTATAAAATTTTTGTCACTCTTAAATGGAATCTTTATTACAGGGATAAATAATCAGAGATGCTAATGTTTTTTCTGTCAACATGAGCCGAAAGCAAAGGACCTCATTCCTTTAAAAGAGTAGGGGATTCTTCGCTGTCGCTCAGAATGACGGAAAGGAGAGACAGAATGACGGAAAGCGGAAGAGATTTTCCCCTTCGCTTACGTTTCAGGGTCAGAATGACAAAACAGGGAGGCACTGCCTTTCTTTTATCGGCAATTTCAGGATTATAGATATTCTGGCATAAAGTATGCTAAATATTTTAAATTTAGAAAAATATCGTAATAGGAGGTAATCCTTTATGGCAAAAGAAAAAGTCGAAAAAGATGTTGAAACCCCTCAAGAAGAACCTAAAAAGAAAAAGAGTAAGTTTTTAATCATTATCATAGCGGTTGTGGTTTTCTTAGCAGGTGCAGCAGGAGCCTATTTCTTTGTTTTTAGTAAAGGTAAAGAAGGAGATAAAAAGGAAGCTACAAAAGAAGCATCGGGAGTAAATTTTGCCTTTGAACCCTTTGTTGTAAATTTAATGGATAGTGGTGGTTCAAAATATCTAAAAGTTTCTATTCAATTAGAGCTTTCCGATGCAAAATTAATGGAGAAAGCTAAAAATAAAACCCCTCAGCTAAGAGATGCCATAATTACTTTAATAACAAATAAAACCTCAGAAGAGTTGATATCAGCAGAAGGTAAAATTATGCTTAAAGATGAGATTAAACAGAGAGCAAATCAGATTCTTGGCGAAGGCACGGTTTTAAATGTTTATTTAACTGATTTTGTGATGCAATAAGCCATGGCAGAAGAAATTCTATCACAAGATGAAATTGATGCCCTTCTTAGAGGAATAGAAGGTGGAGAAGTAGAAACAGAAACTGCTGAGGCACCTTCAGGAATACGTCCCTATGATTTTACTTCTCAGGAAAAGATTGTCCGTGGCAAAATGCCTTCTTTGGATATTATTAATGAGCGTCTTGCGAGAAGTTTCAGAATAAGCCTTGCTTCAGATATAAGAAAGATTGTAGATGTAGTTAATGTTAATGTTAATATTACTAAATTTTATGATTTCTTACGTTCAGTTCCTTTTCCTTCAAGTTTGAATATTATAAGACTTGAACCTTTAAGAGGTTTTAGCCTTGTTGTATTTGATGCTCCTATGATATTTACTCTCATTGAGTTTTATTTTGGCGGGACAGGGAAAGGTTATTATAAGCCAGAAGGAAGAGAGTTTACTCCAATTGAACAGAGAATAATTCATAAAGTTGTTATGATGTTTCTTGAAAGTATGGAAGAAGCATGGAAGCCTGTTTTCCCAATTAAGCCTCAGTATGTCAGAACAGAAATGAATCCCCAATTTGTTACCATAGTTACTCCAGTGGATGTAGTAATAGAAATAGAATTCATACTTGAAATTGAAACAAGAGAATGTAGAATTATGGTATGCATTCCCTATTCCTCTGTAGAACCTATAAAGGATAAACTTTATAGCGCCTTTTTGGCTGATAGAGATGAGATGGATATGAAATGGATAGGTCGTATCAAAGCACAAATTAAACAAGCACCGATATTGATAGAAGGAGTTTTAGGTAAGGTAACAATAGACTTTAAAACATTATTAGACCTAAAAACAGGAGATGTTATTACCCTTCAAAGAAGAATTGATGAAGATATTGATTTGCTTGTTGAAGGTATTCCTAAATTTAAAGGTAAATTAGGGACTTTTAAAGGAAATTACGCAATAAAAATTACAGAGGAGGCATAAAAAATGGAAGAAAGAGAAATTCAGGAGCAACATATTCAGGAAGATATAAATACAGAAGAATTATCTGAAGAAGAGCTTGATATGGCAAAGGCTCTTGAAATGGAAAAGGCAATGAAAGAGCAAAAAGAAGTAAAGACTCCTCAGATAGATGAATTCACACCTGCTACGGAAAAACATAAGTTAAGGGATATAGATTTTATTCTCGATATACCCCTTGAAATGACGGTACTCATAGGAAGGACAAAAATTCTTGTTCAAGAACTTCTTCAATTAACACAGGGTTCTGTTGTGGCTCTTGACAAACTTGCTGGTGAACCAATGGAAGTTTATGTTAATGGAAAGCTTATTGGAAGAGGTGAGGTTGTTGTGGTTAATGAAAAATTTGGAATCAGAATCACTGACATTATAAGCCCCCAAGAAAGAGTAAAACAGCTTGGATGAGGTGAAAGGTGGAGTATTTTAAGGTAATATTATCTTTGCTTTTCATTATTGTAGCCCTTTATATGGTTTTGCGAGTTATGAAAAGCAAAATAAACCCTGGTAAGGGCTTTATTCAAATTATTTATTACCAACCAATTGGATATAAAAAGGGAATAGGTGTTGTAAAAGCCTTTGATGAATACCTTCTTGTAGGAATATCAGAAAACGGAATTAATCTTATAAGTAAACTTGACTCCGCAAAGATTAAAGCAATTTTTGAGGAAAAGACAGAAGAAAGAAAGACCTTCTGGCATAAAATTTTTAAGGGTGGTTTATATTGTTTTTGCTTGCTTCTTACTCCTGCTTTATCTTTTGCAGCACCTCAACCACAGGCTGGAGGAGGATTTTTTGGTTTTTCCTCTGCAATTGATATTCTGGTATTTATTACACTGCTAAGTTTTTTACCTGCCATTCTGATTATGATGACTTCTTTTACAAGAATTGTAATAGTTTTATCCCTTCTCAGACAAGCACTCGGAACACCTGCTGTCCCACCTAATCAGGTAATAATAGGTCTTGCACTTTTTCTTACCCTGTTTATAATGTCTCCAACTATTGACAGAGTTTACAAAGAAGCCTATGTTCCTTTTTCAAAAAAAGAGATAAATATGGAAGAAGCAATAAATAGAGCATCAGTCCCTTTTAAAGAGTTTATGTTGAAACAAACAAGAGAAAAAGATTTGGCATTATTTCTTAAGCTTTCAAAAACCGAAGTAAAACCAGCTACTCCAATGGATTTACCAATGAAGATTGTTGTTCCTGCCTTTGCACTTGGTGAGCTTAAAAGAGCCTTTGAAATAGGATTTTTAATCTTTCTTCCCTTTCTTGTTATTGATATTGTTGTGGCAAGTATATTGCTATCAATGGGAATGTTTATGGTACCACCGGTAATGATATCAATGCCTTTTAAGCTTTTACTGTTTGTTTTAGTTGATGGATGGCAGTTAATAATTGGCTCACTTGCAGGAGGATTCCGATGACAGTAGAACTTTTAAACTACATATCAAAGCAAACCTTTGAAACAATCCTTTTAGTTGGTGGTCCTGTGCTTTTTGTAAGCCTTCTTGTAGGTCTTATTATAGGTCTATTTCAGGCAATAACCCAGCTACAGGAAATGACAATAAGCTTTGTGCCAAAAATTATTGCAATATTTTTGACATTATTTCTTACAATCCCTTGGATGGTCAATATAATGATAAAGTTTACAAGGGGAATTTTTGAAAACCTTCCCTTGTATGTTAAGTAGTTATGGAATACTTGGGGCTTCTTACAACACAAATTTATAAGTTTATTCCTGTTTTTATCAGAGTTTCTATTATTCTTTTTTTTCTTCCATACATTGGAAGCAGAACTGTTCCAATAATGTTTAGATTCTTTTTTGCTCTTTCTGTATCTCTTGCAATAATGCCCTTTGTTCCTCAAAGGGAAGAAGATTTTTTTATTTCTCTTTTGAATGCTGTAGTCTTTGGATTGGCGATTGGATTAATGATAAGAATTATAATCGCTGCTGTAGAGACAGCCTCTCAATGGATGAGTATGCAGATAGGCTTTGCTGTTGCTAATATTTTTAATCCTCAGTTTGGTGAGCTTATGGGTCCCCTTACTGTTTTTTATGAGATGTTTACAATTGCCCTGTTTTTCTCTCTTGATTTACATCTAAGTCTTATTGAGATTATGGTTAAAACCTTTCAGTCACCTGCAAAATTCTCTTTTGCTGGTAATGTTATAGAACTATCCTATCTTTTGTTTCCTTTAGCACTAAAGCTTTCAGCTCCGGTCCTCCTTGTTCAGGTATTGATGAATATAGGACTTGGATTTTTATCAAGAATTATGCCGCAGGCAAATGTTTTTTTTGTGGGCTTTCCTTTATTACTTGCAACAGGAATTGCAGTTATGTGGCTGAGCGTTCCTATTTTTACAATGGTTCTATCAAGAGCTTTTATAAATCTTAAAGATTCTCTGTTGATTTTACTGAGGTAGGATATGCCAGAAGAACTACAAGAACGAACAGAACAGGCTACCCCGCGAAGGCGTGAAAAAGCTCGTCAGAAAGGTGAAGTTCCTCGAAGCAGGGAGCTTACAGGGATCATTGGCACATGGATGATTTTTCTTTATTTTGTTTTCTATGGTACTTTTTTAATTTCTATAATGCAACATATGAAAGAGGCTTTTACAAGAGTTAAAAATCCAGAATTTATAAGTGGTGCTATTCTTACAATAATAAAGGATGAAGTAAAATGGTTTTTTATCCTCTTTGCTCCAATTGGTGGAGTTCTTCTTTTTAGTGTATTACTTGTCCATTTTATTCAGACAGGTTTTCTTTTTACTGGGGCTCCTTTAGTTCCTGATATTTCAAAAATAAGTCCAATTAAAGGTATAAAAAGAATGTTTTCACTCAATGCTCTTTTTGAGACAGTAAAGGGTATCCTGAAATTGATAGCTTTAGGCTTTGTAATATATTTTGTCTTAAAAAAGGATGTCAATATTTTGCCCCTTCTCATAGATATGGATGTTAAAGCTATTGCAGAATTGTCCTTTCATAAGATTTATCAGCTTGTTCTTGCTTGTCTCATAATGCTTACTGTTTTTGCAGGTATAGATTTTGCATATCAAAGATGGCAGTATGAAAGAAATTTAAGAATGACAAAGCAGGAGATAAAGGAAGAATTTAAGGAAACAGAAGGTTCACCAATGGTAAGAGCAAGAATAAGAAGTCTTCAAAGAGAAATGGCTCGTAAAAGAATGATGCAAGAAGTTCCGAAGGCAGATGTTGTAATAACAAACCCTCTTCATATTGCTGTTTGTATAAAGTATGACTCTAAGAACATGACAGCACCTCAGGTAGTTGCAAAGGGAGCAAATATTCTTGCTGAAAGAATTAAAGATATTGCAAGGGCTGCTGGTGTTCCAATTTATGAAAATAAACCTCTTGCAAGGGCATTATACAAAATTCCCATTGGAGGAGAAATACCGGAGGTACTTTATAAAGCAGTTGCAACAATTTTAGCGACTGTTTACAAGCTTAAAGG
The DNA here is from genome assembly GCF_001707915.1 of Thermodesulfovibrio sp. N1. Taxonomy (GTDB): domain Bacteria; phylum Nitrospirota; class Thermodesulfovibrionia; order Thermodesulfovibrionales; family Thermodesulfovibrionaceae; genus Thermodesulfovibrio. The sequence goes on from NZ_MAVV01000076.1 coordinate 5,485, forward strand.
AAGGCAGATTGCATGAATATAATGAATTTCATAAGAAGTGATGTTTTAGTTGCTGTTGGAATAATTTTAATACTTATTTTTATGATTGTGCCCATTCCTCCTTTTATGCTTGACCTTTCTCTTACAATGAGTATAACACTTTCAATTCTCATTATACTTGTTGCATCCTACGTAAGAAAACCTCTTGATTTTTCAGTTTTTCCATCGGTTTTATTAATTGCCACATTACTGAGGCTTTCTCTAAATATTGCCTCTACCCGACTTATTTTAACTCGTGGAGAAATGGGAACAGAAGCTGCAGGAAAAGTTATTAAAGCCTTTGGAGAGTTCGTTGTAAGTGGAAACTTTGTAGTTGGTTTAATTGTCTTTCTAATTCTTGTAATAATAAACTTCATAGTAATTACAAAGGGTGCTGGAAGAATTGCTGAAGTTTCAGCTCGTTTTACTCTTGATGCAATGCCTGGTAAACAGATGAGTATTGATGCAGACTTAAATGCAGGACTTATTGATGAAAAAGAAGCAAGGCGAAGAAGGGAAGAAATAAGCAGAGAAGCAGATTTTTATGGAGCAATGGATGGTGCCAGTAAATTCATTCGTGGTGATGCAATTGCAGCAATAATTATTATGATTATAAACATTATTGGTGGAATACTTATTGGAGTGCTTCAGAAGGGAATGCCTATAGGAGATGCTGTGCAGACCTATGTAATACTTACAATTGGTGATGGACTAGCAGCACAGGTGCCTGCTCTCATTACATCAACAGCAGCAGGTATTGTTGTAAGTAGAGCAGCAACAGAGTCAAATCTTGGACAGGATATTCTTAATCAGCTTTTTCGAAATCCAAAAACCCTTGCAACAGCATCAGGAGTTTTACTTTTACTTGGATTGATTCCAGGGCTACCCCATCTTCCCTTTATAATAATCGCCATTGTCTCTGGTGCGATAGCTTACTTAATGATAAGTAAAGAGAAAAAAGAAAAAGAGGCTCCTCCACCAGCTCCCCCTGAAGAAAAACCTATAACAATGGAGGCTCAACTTGAAAGTCTTCTAAGAGTTGATCCCATTTCCCTTGAAATAGGTTACAACCTTATCCCTTTGGTTGAAGGAGAAAGCTCTCTTGTAGAAAGAATTCGTTCCCTTAGAAAGCAGATTGCAATGGAGATGGGGTATATAGTTCCATCAATTCATATAAAGGATAATTTAATGCTGAAACCTTCCCAATACAGCATTTTAATTAAAGGAGTTGAAATAGCCACATCAGAGATAATCCCTGGAAGATTTCTTGCAATCGGTGCTCGTTTTGGTCAGGAATTTGACGGAATTCCAGCAAAAGATCCTGCCTTCGGAGTAGATTCCCTATGGATTGAAGAAAGGGATTTATCAAAGGCACAGATGCTTGGATTTACAGTTGTTGATGCACCATCAGTTATTGTTACCCATTTGAGAGAGATTTTGAAAAATTACGGATACGAACTCCTTGGTAAACAGGAAACTCAGAGACTTCTTGATAATCTTGCAAAAACCCATCCAAGAGTTATTGATGATCTAATCCCAAATATTTTAACACTTTCACAGGTGCAAAAGGTTCTTCAAAATCTTTTAAGAGAAAGAGTTTCAATTAAAGATTTACAGACAATCCTTGAAACCTTAGCAGAGTATGCCAGTGTAACCAAAGACCCTGATATTTTAACTGAATATGTTAGACAGGCACTGTCAAGAAGAATAACAAAGAGTGTTCAGAATGCTGACGGTTCAATTTCTGCAATTTTATTCGATCCTTCCCTTGAAAGAAGCTTTATTGAATCTTTGCAGAGTACACCTCAAGGCACA
>NZ_MAVV01000077.1 GCF_001707915.1 Thermodesulfovibrio sp. N1
GTACAATACTAAAAAATCCCGATAATCTCAAATTAGCTATTAAAATCATCATTCCAAAAAGAATCAAAATAGTCTTATAGTCAATAGCTTCATAGGAATCGTAAACAGAAAGAACTCCAAATATGACCATACATGATGCACCAATAATTGCTGCTTCGGTGCGATCAATTCTGAATAAAGGAGGTTGTCATAAAGCAATTACGATATAGGTAAATATAAATATTAAAAAAGCTCTATCAATTGGTTTATATTATATGATATTCCAGAACTATTGGATAACTTCGAATTCTCACAGAACTAGATTTATATTGACAAATTCAAAAGAAAATCAATAATAAAAAAATTTCATGAAATATCAGGTTATGCTAAAAAACATATTTTAATAAAAGGCCTGTCTGATAATATTTCCATCCGGAAGCCGTACCAGCTGCATAGTTGCCTCCTTCTAAGGACACCTCTAAGCTTAAGTTTTGTTTAAGTTTAATACCCACAGTACCTGTTCCTCCATAAGCCTTGTCGTTGGAAGATACATCATAACGAGTAAAAGTCTGATTCCCAATAAAAGGTTCTAAATAAAGATATATTTTTGGTGTCTCATAGTAAACTGTCAAAAATAGCTGGTTTGACCAAAAATTGTCAGGGTCAAAATATCCGTTTCTCATCTGTTTTTTAAAATCCAGATAAACCACTCTGTAGCCAAAGCTTAACATAGGATTTGCAAACTTTATCTTATAACGAAATGAAGCCTGAAAAAAGTTTGACTGGTTATCATCTGAATACCATCGGTGGTTATAGTTAGTATATAGAGATAAGTGATCAGTTATAACTTGTTCAAGAAAATAATTGACTGTTAAAACCTTAATATTATTTTTCATAAGCTCAGCAGTGTCTGTTATGACACTTTTATTAAAAGAAATCCCTGTAATTCCTTTACCAAATAAAAGATTTAACCCTCCCCCTCCGGTAAAAAAGCTTTTTTCACCTTTATTTTGATAAACTCCTAAGTTTACATAACTCCAAACAGAATTTATAAGCCTTTTCCCAATTTCAAAATTTAGCTCGTCAGAATAGGCTTTTCTAAAATCATCTAATCCCTTACGATAAAAATAATTACCAGATATTCTTAAGTTCTTAAAATATGTTTCAAAACTTAATCGGTAGGTATAAACTTCGTTTTGGTCTGTATCATGAAAATAAGAAAAAACTGCTAAAACTGAAGGATTAAAAAGAGACTTTCTGTATGCCTCAAGATCTTTTATATCTTTCTCTTGATAAGGATAAATCGGTTTTAAAATTTTTGCGTTTTCCTCTAATTTAGAAGGTATCCTTAAGTTAGCATATGCATAGGCTTTACCTAATCTAACATCAAAATCCTCTCTTTTAGCAAGTATCTGATCGTATATTTCCAAAGCCTTGTCTGGTCTTCCTATAAACCTCAAGGCATTGGCCTTAACCAATAGCGCTTCTTCGTCAGTAGAGTCTTTTTTAAGAATCTCTTCAACAATACTTAAAGCCTTTATCTGTCTTCCCTGCCAAGAGATTACTCTTGCTAGTTGTAAGTTAGCCCTACGGTTTTGAGGATCCTTCTTTAACACATCAATCAAAATTTCTTCTGCTTCATTTAACTTTCCACCCCAGGAAATTCTTGTTGCCATTGTAATAAGGTCTTCCTGTTCATAGGTTTTATAAAATTTAAGGGCTTCTATATATTCTGTAGCAGCTCTTTCCATATCTCCTTTTTTAAACCATTCATCTCCTGTTGCTTTATGCTGTAGGGACAATTCCTTATTTTTATCTTCTATAGGGATTGCATCAGCAAACACCTTATCTTGACAAAAATTAAACAAAATAAAACAGATTAAAATTGATGAAAGCCAGAAAATCCTCATCATAGAACTTCTCCTTTCATTACCAAGTTTTTAAAATCCTTGAAACTAAAATAGTGATTAATGTTAAATCTTGGTATGATTTTTTTATTCAGGGTTGGGTTATAATAAGTTGCCTTTAAGGTAATACCTTCTGAAACAAAAAGATGTTTGAATTTTAACTTTTCTAAAACTTTAATGTGCTCTTCAGTTAATCTTTCTCCTAATGGTGAAGAAAAAATGGTTACCTCTTTTTTTAAATGTTTAAAGGCTTCTTCCTTAAACCTTACGAGGTCTCTCTCAAAATCTTTTAACGTTAACTTTTTACTCCAATTAGGAAAATGAAAATCATAACTATGACATCCTATTTCAATCAGTCCATCATCAAGAATTTCCTTATATTCATCCCAGCTTATGACCCAACCTTTACCTACTTTACTACCAATTACATTCATCACTACCTTAAAGTTGTATGCCTTAAGCAATGGATAGGCGTACTCTAAAAAGGTATAACTTCCGTCATCAAAGGTAATAATAACTTTTCTATAATTTTTCGTCAAATTGTCTTCTAATTCATTAGGCAGTATGGCTTTAAACCCTAAAGAATAAAGAAGTTCCATTTGAGAAAAAAAGTCCTCCGGGATAACAGTATAATCGGTAAGAGGTTCATAGGCTATCTCATGGTAAAGCAAAACTGGAAGACTTTCTTTTTGATATTCCTCAGAAAAAACCGAAGGGACATCAAAAAAACTCCCAAGTCCTGCTATCATAAGCATTTTTAAAAAAGTTCTACGTTTAAATTCCTTCATTAAGCAAAAACCTCTTTAAAATGTAATAACTCTTTTTTAGTCGCATATGGAAAGAAGGCATCTCCCAACCATCCCACAAATAGGTTTTAATTTTATCTTTTGTAAGAGGATTCGGAATAAAATCAAGCAAATTTAAAGCCTTCGGTGGATTTGATGGGTCTGGTATAAAACTTATTGCCAACAACCTTACTCCGTCAGATTCTTTATGCAAGTTATTTCCTTCCTTCCATAACATCTTTCTTGAACTTGGGTCGCTAAAATTTAAAAGCTCCCAAGGAAGTCTTATCTCTATAAGATTATCTTTTACATAAAAGTCTGCTAAAGTGTCAAAATCAGGATTTTCAGGGTTGAGACTACCAAACCTTAGACAACTTAAATTAAAAAACTTAGGACCAAAGAACTTCTTAAAATCTTTAGTAATGCGCCTCATGTTATTTTTAGCAACTATCAAACTCCATTTTCCTTCAAAGCTCTTTTGAGGGAAAACTTCTTTTTTTTGTGAAAAAAACTTACCATCAGATAGCATTTTGTTATAAGATGAAGCAATAAGAAGTCTTGAAATGTCTTTCCCTGCAAAATGAACCAAAAACTTAAGCCCCACAGGTGAACGAAGGTCTATACCCAAAGGAAAAGAGAATTCTCCATATTCTTGATGCCCCGTGTCTATTCCGACCAAAAAATTAACTCTTTTAAAATCTACTTCTTCTAAAGCTTCTATCAGAATATACAAAAAACCTTCATCGTGGGTTAATCTTACTGATTTTATTTCTCCCGCTCTTTTTATTGGCTTAGTTTTTTCATGCGCTATAAACGCTTCTTCCCATTCTTCAAGGTTACCCTCTAAAGAGACTATTTTTTTAGGATAACCTGGATATACTTCAAAAAGGCCGTAGTTTTCCTCTGGATCCTGTAGATTAAACCAAAGAGGCTTTCTGTCTCGTGGCATGTAATATTTCATAAAAAGCCAGTTTACTTTAAACCACTCATCGGTCCAACTAAAAATAACATAACCTGCGTATTGTGCCTTTTTTATATCGTCTATCATTTGTAATAAAATATTAGCTTGCTCAATCTCGTTTTTTCCTCCATGTGTCCATCCCTGAGAATGCCAATGGGCTGAAGCTCTGCTAGTAGGTATCCCAAACTCTGCAACCACTAAAGGTTGTCCTTTGTGATGTTCTTTCAACCTTCTAAGATAAGCTAAATAAGGCCTTTTCTCATCCAAAAATTCATAGTTCATAAAGTCTGGATAGTAAGGATAGATGTGATAAGAGGAGAAAAAACAGTTAAAAGTGCTTTTTATCTTATAGGTATCCAAAACCTCCATATCTTCATTTTCATTACATCTTTTAATATCAGGTTTTCTTCCTGTAAAATATAGCTCTTCGTCCTCTATGTTGGTTTCAGTGGGATGTTCTAAAGGGTCAAGGGTAATCCAGTTGACCACAGAAACAAGCGGTAAATGCCTGTAGGCTTCATAAGAATAGGTTAGTAAATAATCTAAAATTTTAGTATTCCATACTTCAAAGGGATTCCCTCTTTCTATATAAAGATACTTACCAAAGAAATCCTGAACTTTTCTTCCATGTCGTTCATTATAATCTTTAACTAAACAAGCCTCGGGTTCTCTTCCAAAAAGATAACCTAATAGGAAGGGAGAGACATCCCACAAGTATCTTCCTGCTGGTAACCCAGGTCTTTCTAGCATAGTAGTATTCCCATGGATAGCGTCAACAACTTCTTTTAAGTGACTTCTTATCTTTAATAAAAAGTTTCCATCATCAATGGTATCTGCATTTTTAGGCTCATACCATATACCCTGTAATAGAAAGAGTTTAGGCGCATTCTGATTAAACTCATATAGTGCTTGATAAAAATCCGGGGACTGAAGGGCATAAACTCTTATAGTATTCATCCCCATCTCATGGATAAGTTTAAACCATTTTAAGTATGTCTCCATTTTTATCGGATACTCTCCGGGAAAATAACCAGGGAGGCTAAGCCCAAGATTAATCCCTTTTATCAAAAATTTTTCCCAGTTTTTTTGGGTTTTAATGTATATGTAGTCTCCCTCGGCTTTAAAACCGGTTTTATGCGACGATTTTTTAGCTTGCAAGCCCTTTAATCGCTCTGCTAATTCTTCTATCTTGTCTTTGGCTTTTTTATTTTGAGAATCTATTTCAAGCACTTTATGATAACTCCAGATAGCTGAAGAAAGGTCGTTTAAAAGATCATAGGCCTCTGCAAGCCCGATCCATCCCTCTTTTTTATCTCCCTTGTTTATAGCTTCCTTAAAAAGATTTACTGCTTCCTGATAGTCCCCTTTCCTTAAAGCATATTTTGCAGAGGATAGGATTTTATTTAAATTCATATTAGTTCAATCTCCCCGACTTCTTGACTATTTCCCATTTTTTGTAACCAAATAAAAACTGAAAGGTTGCCTGAAACCTTAAGAGACTGTTAAATTGCCTGTAACCAAAATTTTCTAATACTCCATATAAAAGAAGTCTAAAAACCTGACTCCATCGAGGATACCTTCTAAAGCTCATTTCCTCTAAAAAAATACCACCTACAGAAAGAAAAACTCCATATCCTAATGCCAAGATTAAAAATAAAAGTAAAAATTCAAAGTTTAGAATTCCTACAAAATAGGATAAAAATACAACTGGATATCCCAAGGTTTCCACTACCGCACCTAGGGCTTCTAATAGATAAAAGGGTATAACAAAGCATCCTATCCTACCATATTTTGGATTTAAAAACATATTTTTATACATCCAAAGGGTTTGTAACAACCCAAGGTGCCATCTTCTCCTTTGTTTAGACAGGTCAGAAAGAGTTTCGGGGACCTCAGTCCAACAGACAGGGTCAGGGATAAAACCTATGTAATAGGGCTCCTTTTTTTGCCTAAAATATTTATGCAGCCTTACTATTATTTCAAAGTCTTCAGTAACTGTATAACCATTAAAACCTCCTACTTTAAACAACGCTTCTTTGTTAAAAAGACTAAAGGCACCTGAAAGGATAAAGGTCCCTTTAAGCCTTTCCCAGCCAAGCCTTCCAAAAAGAAAACCTCTGATGTACTCAACTATCTGAAAAATAGGCAAAGACTTCTTGGGAAGTTCTATAGCTAAAACTTTACCCTCTTCTAACTTAACTCCGTTTAAAACCCTAACCACCCCACCTAAAGCCACAACTGGGATATCACTTTCTATAATCTTTCTTCCTAATCGTAAAAAGGCATCCCGCTCAAGCACACTGTCTGCGTCAACGGTGCATATATAGGGGTTTTGAGCAAAATGTAAACCGCAATTTAATGCATCGAACTTGCCTCCTCTTTCTTTATCTACCAATAAAAAATTAGGATAAAGTTGAGATCTGTAAACTCCTTTTATCTTAGAAGTTTCTATTCTCTTTCTGTATATGAAAAAAGGAAGCTTTTTTAATTGAAATTTTTCAATAAGAATACCTAATGTCTCATCTGTCGACCCATCGTTAACAATAATTACTTCGATATGAGGATAATCAAGACTTAAGGCTGAATTTATTGTCCTTAAAACCACATCTTTCTCATTATAAACAGGTATAATTATGCTTACAGGAGGAAGCTGTGGATAGACTTTCAATTCCTGAAAGTTATAAAATCTAAGGTTTCTTAGATACTCAATTATAGCCCAAAAAGAAACTAACAAAAACAAAGTATAAAAACTATTTAACAAAAAATAATAAAAACCTACAAAGTAGTTAAAACCCAGCAAAATAGACTTTAAAAGCTCCATATTTCCTCTCTTATTTTAGAGTATAATGTATCTGCAAAAGCGACATTATCTTTTCGACAGAATCTTTAAAAGATTTGTTAAAATTATATTCCTTTAATTTTTCCC
>NZ_MAVV01000078.1 GCF_001707915.1 Thermodesulfovibrio sp. N1
GTAGGAAACTTGACCTCATTTAAAAGGGATTGCGACTAATAGCCCATTTATCGTTTACAACCCTGCTTCTTCGTAGGAAACTTGACCTCATTTAAAAGGGATTGCGACTTTTATAGCCGCCTTCAATCTGCCGTTTTCTACATGTAGGAAACTTGACCTCATTTAAAAGGGATTGCGACATTAATATCATCGTAGTAACCATCTTCCGACAGCGGTAGGAAACTTGACCTCATTTAAAAGGGATTGCGACATTTCCGTTGTAGAATATTTCACTACCTTGACACGGGGGTAGGAAACTTGACCTCATTTAAAAGGGATTGCGACGCTTCTTCAGGCTTGCCTTTGCAGCCTGAAGAAGGACGTAGGAAACTTGACCTCATTTAAAAGGGATTGCGACGTTGAACTCGACGAAGTCGTCGAAGTGAGGGAGTGTAGGAAACTTGACCTCATTTAAAAGGGATTGCGACTCACTCAACTCATCGCTATCACCTTCTTCTGCTTCGTAGGAAACTTGACCTCATTTAAAAGGGATTGCGACGTAAAACAGGGCTCTTGATGTTTTTTAAATTGTTTAGTAGGAAACTTGACCTCATTTAAAAGGGATTGCGATTGGATTAGTCCAGCAGAGCAGTAGACCAGTAGAACAGCAGTTTTGATATAATCATTTATGGCTAAATATAAAAATCTTATTGTGTGGCAGAAAGCCAATGAACTTGCATTGAAGATTTATAAACTCACAGAAGAATTTCCTAAAAAGGAGACCTTTGGCATAACTTCTCAGATTAGATGTGCAGCACTATCAGTGCCTACTAACATTGTTGAAGATTATGGAAGGAAAACAAAGGTTGAACTTTCCAGATTTCTTGATATGGCAAGGGTTAGTCTTGCGGAGACAGAATACTTACTGGAGTTTTCTAAAGAGTTGGGCTATATAAAAACAGACATTTCTGAAATTCAATCTCTTATTGAAGAAGCAGGAAAACTTCTTTGGAATTTTCAAAAAGGTCTTTAACTACTGCGCTACTGCTCTGTTGCTCTACTGCTCTCTACCTTGACCTCATTTAAAAGGGATTGCGACTTCTTTTTCCTTCATTTTGCTCCTTCTTTCAAGTTCTGATTTTTAATCCTCAATGAAAAATAGTTCTAAAATCGCCTCTGTTACGCAGGTGGTAACTTTCTATTGTTCTAACTTCAATAGGGGTAGTAGCTTCCATGCGATCCTCTGGTTGAGGGGAAAGGTCTAAAATTATACCCATAAACCTTGGTTTAGGAGTAAATCCGCGAGAAGAAATCACCCCGCTGATCCTAAACTCATTCATACCGGGGCGAATTGTTTGATTGGACAGTCCTCCTACAATTTTACCCCGTAAAGCTCCTCGACTCACCTCTTCTGGTTTGGAAACTAAAGTAATACTTACTCCTTCAATAGTTATACCGCTTAAATTTTCAAATGTAATGATAAAGCTACCTCTTATGTCTTCTGGAATTTCTCTTGGCTCCATAGTCATATGAAAATTTTGGATACTTGTTTTAACGGAAAGTATAGACTTTATTTCTACTTCCCTAGTCTGACTTACTGACTGTGCTCTTTCACTGGTAGCAACAAGAGTATATCGCCTTCTTTCATCAAAATTATTCCTATCTATTCTGATAGTCCGCTCACCAGAAGAAAGTACGGTATCAGGTCCTATTCTAACATTTGTAATTCTGCTTCCTCCTGGTCTTGGTTCAACTCTCCATCTCATTTTAAATTCTCCTCCTGCCATAACCACATCTGGCTCAACAGAAAATTCTCTAATAACAGGCGTATCTGCAAATATCTCTAAATTAAGTGTTCTTTGTTTAGACCTTCCTGCAGAATTAGTAGCGGTTAAGACAATCTGGCAAGCAAGCTGGGGAGCTAAAGTCGAAGGTAAAACTATTCTCTTTTCTCCGACCGCAGAAGATGAACGGTGAAGTTCTATAGCACCTACAGTAATCCTTATATCTGTAATAGGTGAACCTCCAGGTGTTGGTTCAACTCTCCAACTAAAAGTTACCTGCCCGCCTTGCACAACACCTGTGGGATTTGCTGAAAATTCCCGAATTACAGGGTCATCAGAAATTTGGTGTTCTCTCTGTTGTTGGGGTACTCCTCTTTGAATTTCTTCCCTTTTTATTTGTGGCTGGGCATAAATCAAAGAAAATATAAAAAAACTGGTTAATAATATTATTAAAATTTTTATTTTCATCATCATTATTTACTTTCCTACTATTCTAAAATTACGGCAAGCTGAATTATTTTCTTCATTGGATTCTGACACTTGATTATAATTATCCAAAATAGCGCATGCGCTATAATCTCCTTCAGGTTGTCTGATAAATATGTTAATAGTATAGGTTCCACCAGAATTAATACTGGGGACATTATATTGAATACTTGAAGTTAGACCTTGTTTACGAAATCGAACATCTACATAAAAGTTTGCAGAAGGAGCTGTGCCAATGTTTTTAATAACTAAAACTCCATTTATATTACCCCATTTGTCATGTACTGATGAATTAATAATCTCAGGAATTTCAAATTTTTCCACAGCAAGATCAGGTTTTTTTTCACAGGGCATGACAGTAATTGTTTTTTTATCAGTAAGCTTTACTCCTGTATAAGCCTCAAGGGTAAGTTTTACATTACCTATTAACCTCGGACTGATAAATCCAGTCTTGCTTATTAAAATTTTATTTCCTGGAAGTATTCTAACATCCATCTTTTCACCATCTATCATTATGGTGCAGGCTGTTGCAGATGGTCCACAGGTGTTAATTATTGCTTGGGTTAAGTTTATTTTCCTTTCCACACGTTCTATACTGCTATCCCAGTAGGATTTTATTGTGATGTCTTGGCATTTTGAAACTTTAGGACCTACAACACACTGGAATTCAGCTTTAACAGTTATTGTAGAATCTTTATCAGGTAATTTATTGTAGCAAGTTGGCTCTGTCCATAATCGAGATATTTTCCATTCCTCTAAAGATTGAGCGAAGATTGGATTTGATAAAATAAGCAAAATAAATAAAATAATGAGTAAATAAAACCTTTTCATCCTAATTTCCTCCTTCACATTCCATTTTTTCTTTAATTTATTGTTTTCTACAGGTTGTAATACTCTTCATATTGCTAATGTTTTGATTATCTATAACTCTTACTATTTTTATGTTATAGTTCATATCATCTTTTATTCTCGGGTCATCATTGGGTATTCTTGCTACTATATGTGTATCGCTCCATGAAACTATTGGTAATTCAAATTTTGGCTCATTCCAGTACATAATAACTTTTTTCCCTTCCTGAGTCCCAAATCTGTTTCCAATTATATGTATTTTTCCACCCTTTTTAGCACAAATATCTAAAGAATTAATGCTCTTTATTTCTGCATGTCTTTCACATTTTAGGGTCACTGTTTTTTCATTATTAGCCTTATTTAACTCCAAAATATTAGGATTATCAATTACCACTTTTATCGTATACTGTCCATCTTCCAATGGTTCAACATTGTTCCACGCAGCAACATTACGAAGATTGGCCTGCATTAACTGTTTTTGAGGATCAAATTCGGCTAAATGTTTGTTATACCATAATTGCCCATTTTTGAAAATTTTAATTCTAATCCCTTCATTAGAACTATATGCTTTTTCAGGTATAGGAACGCTAAATTCTGAAAAACTATAAATACTAACACGTAGATAACAATATCCTTTTGATAATTCAATAGTACTAACATATAAATCTGGAATATGACATTTTGCCCTGAAATTCAGTTTATTTGATTCAATAATTCGAGGTTCTAAAATTTTAAGCGAAACCAAGCTATCTTGAGTCTTATCTACTTCCCATAAATATTCAACTTTTTGTTTTCCATCTTTAACGAATGTAAGGGTTTTAACAGGTGTATATTTACCATCGCTACGCACAAAAGTATAGCGAACCTGCAAAGGTGTATTTTGTATATTAGCAACATTAATTTCTCCTTCAAAGTGTATAAATTTTGGACAAGCTCCTTCATAGATTTCTGGATTCACTTTAATTAAATTCGCTGATATCATTGGTTGAATTCTTGTTTGCTCAGCCTTTAAATTTAAAACATTTAAAAAAATAACAAAACCAAAAATAATAAATGTTACAACACCTTTGATGGATATTAAACTTCTCACTTTCTCCTCCTATTTAAGTTTTAAATAATTAGTATTACTAAATAATAAAAAAGTTCAAAATTAATTTTCACAAAGTTCTATTTTGAATAATTCTTCTTCCCATTTGCAGATATTGCCTTGATAGGCAGGTAAATTCTTATTATGGCTGGATTTATTTTTTTCAGAGAAAAGAGCCATAAGCCCACTTATGTAAGCTGAGGAAAGAGATGTACCAGATAGAAAATTATATTTATTATTTGGAAAAGTGGTAAAAATATTAACAGCAGGTGCTAATACTTTTGCCTTATTAGCTATAGCTTCGTTTGGATATGGTGTATTATTTTCGTCAAGACCTCCTACTGAAATAACTTCTGATAAAGAGGCTGGGAATGTTTGTTGTGATGGATTTTTTAAATTGCCTAAAGGAGCTACAAATAATATACCAGATGAATAGCCCTTTTTAATCAAAGAAGCAATTAAATTATCATAATGAATGCTTCCAAAACTCATGTTGACAACATTCATACCTTTTGATATTGCTTCATCAAGGGCTTTTGCAATGTTTGAAGAAATGCATCTGCCTTCTGGATTATTTCCAATTTGGCTACAGGCTCTGTAAGAATATATTTCTGAGAGAGGAGCAACTCCTTTTATTCCAAAAGCATCTTCTTTTGCTGAAATTACTCCAGCAACTGCTGTTCCGTGTATTTCTTTTTTATATTCTTCATTTTTAATAAAATTTTTAATTTCTTTTATCTGATTTTTTAAATCTTTATGTTCATAGTCAACTCCTGTATCAATCAAGGCAATCTTAATGCCGTTTCCTTTATAGTAACGATGGATTTTATCTATTTTCATTAAATCAAAAGCATAAATCATTTTACATAGAGGGTCAGAAAAAGTATGAAATATAAAGTTTGGTTGAGCTATTGTAATTCTGTTGTCTTTTTTTAATTCCTCGATTAATCCCAAAACATCTCCATCATATTGAAATAAAACAATAAAGCTTTCAAGATTTTTCAAGTAGTAATTTTCTATCATTTGAAGTTTATATTTTTTTGATAATTCATTTAAAAAGTTATCATTATAATCAGCTTTTGTAATTGATATAATAATCTGTCCAGGAACAAAGGATTTTTCAAAGAAAGAAAAGTTTCTTATATCACTTTCTGCAATTCTGCTATTGTTCATATCAAATCCTATTACTTTCCAGAAATACTTTTTGTTAGGCTGGAATATTTTATTGAGTATTACATCAGAGAGCATGTAATATTCATTTTTTGTATAGGCTGAAAAAATAGGGACAGAATCTTCTTTTTCAAAAAATTGAATCAAATAAACATAAGGCGTTTCAAGCTTTTCCCATTCAAATTTTATAGGAGCATATTCGAGTTTAGCATTGTTTTCAGGGTTCTGTAATTTTATTTTAATAATTTTTTTAACTTCTTCTGTTGTTACAAAGTATAAGGCTGATGGAATAGGTATCTGAATAGATGGTTTTGTAATTACAAATCTTATAACATGAACTCCTGGTTCAAAGGTTGGCAAAGAAGGAATTTGAGGAGTCTGAAAAGTAACTGTGTTTCCATAGGTAATGTGCTGATTAACATAGGAAATAATTCTTCCATCAACTTCCCAGTATCCTTGCAATAATCCAGAGCCTGAAAATTTTATATCTGCAAAAGCCTTGAGTCCTTCATAGTATTTTGGTACTGTAATCTCTGCCCTTCTGTTTTCAAAGTAAAGCTCTATTCTTTTTATATCAAAATCAGCTGCAGCTTCAGTGGTTATGTAAAAAGTAGCATAAGTATCTGTGGTAGAAATCCCACAATTACCATTCATAAAACTTCTTTGATAAGTAAAACTATTATATCCTTTATTTATGGCTCTTTCCAAAACTCTGATAGGTATATTTAAAGTCTCAATTGCAGTTCCACTATTATTTAACACATTGATTCTTAAAGGTTTTGAATTAATTTCTAATATATTATTTCCAGCATTAAAGGAACCACTAGAAGATTCTATATAACAATTATTAACATTTATAGCTCCTCCAAAAAACTGATATGTAAGAATAACTACAGAAGCCTGTCCTCTGGGAATATTGCTTTTAGAAGCAGTTACTGTTATTGCAGAATAAGCTATGTTATGGATGAAAAACACAGCAATCAATATAAATAATAAAATCAATCTTTTCATTTTTCTCTCCTCCTTAAAATGAAAATGGTATATTTGTTGTGAATACAAGATAAAGCACAAACTCATCATTATTATAAGATGGATTAATCTTATCAGTTATTTTTGAA
>NZ_MAVV01000079.1 GCF_001707915.1 Thermodesulfovibrio sp. N1
ATCATGGGCATTGAGACTCACTGAGATGGAATCGATAAGTCCTTTCAAGCTCTGGTAGAATTTTTCTTTCATGAATTAGATTGCCATGTCCATTTGTATTAATTCTTACCTTACCACCCTTGTCCTTTATCCATTTTGCAACTTTTTTAATAATATCAAGTCTTAAAAAGGGCTCACCGTAACCACAAAAAACTATTTCCTTGTATTTTTTTGGGTCTCCTACTGCTTCAATAAGTTCCTCTGCTGATGGTTCCCTTTCAAGCCTTAAATTGTGTCCCTTTACATAGTCAGTATGAAATCTAACACAGAATTTACATATATTTGTGCATCTGTTTGTCACATTTAGATAAAGGGTATCCCTGATTTTATAAGCAATTTCACACCTTGGAAGGTCTCCGATGTGAAAAAGTTTGTTTACATTGACAGTTGTTATTCTATCAATATCTTCAACAGTAACTCCTCTTAATTCTGCCAATGCTTTGGCAGTATATATCAAAAAAGCTGGTTCATTTCTTTTGCCACGCATTGGTTCGGGTGCAAGGTAGGGTGCATCGGTTTCAATCATAAGATAGTCATCGGGAACAAAACGAGCAACTTCTTTTATTTTTGTTGCATTTTTAAAGGTTACAACTCCAGAAATTGATATCAAAAATCCCATATCCATTGCTCTTTTTGCCTGATTAAGATTTCCACTAAAACAATGCATAACTCCTTTATTGATATTCTGTTCTTTTAAAATTTTTATTGTGTCTTCAAAGGCTTCTCTTGAATGAATAACCACAGGAAGACCAACATCCCTTGCAAGGGAAAGCTGTGAAGCAAAAGCCTCTCGCTGAATTTCTCGAGGTGAATGGTCATAGTGATAATCAAGACCTATCTCACCTATTGCAATAACTTTGGGATGTCTACTTAATTCAAAAATTTTTTTTAAAATTTCATTATTTAAATCCTTTGCATCATGGGGATGGATGCCTACTGTAGCATAAACCATGGGATATTGCTCAGCAATTTTAATTGCTTCATCAATACTTTCAGTATCTGATGAGATGGTAATAATAGTGTTTACACCAGCATTTTGGGCATGCTTAATTACTTGGGGTATATCTTTTTTGAACATTTCAAGATGGCAGTGGCTGTCAATCATGCTCCAAACTTCTTCAACCTCAAAGTATTTGCAAGAACTAAAGGCATTATTGAAGTAGCTGGAATTACTCCAAGCTCACCTTTAAAACATTCTCTTTCTGTGAAAGCATTTACTAATCCGCCAAGAACATAGGGAGAATTTATAAGTAAAGGAACAGGATGCCAGCTATGTGCCTTAAGAAGGCTTGGTGTGCTGTGATCTCCTGTAATTACAACTGTATCAGGTTTTAATGAAAGAATTTCTGGCAAGAATCTGTCAAACTCTTCAATTTTCTTTACCTTACCTTCAAAATTTCCATCCTCACCAAAGGAATCAATTTTTTTAATGTGAAGGAAAACAAAATCATAGTCTTTGTAAGCTTTTTTAACCATTTCAACTTCTTCCTTAATATCACCTTCAACTGGAATATTTTCCATTCCAAGAAGTCTTGTTATCCCTCTATACATCGGGTATACTGCTATGGAGCATGCTTTAAGTCCATATCTTTCTTCAAACGATGGGATTGGCGGTAAAGCAGAAAATCCTCTTAAAAGAACATAATTAGCTTTTTCTTCATTTTTTAGAATTTCTTTCGCCCTTTCAATAAATTTTTTTGCAACTTCTGCAACTTTTCGTGACTCTTCATTCAATGGCTCAGGTTCCAGCGGTGGTTTTCCTTCCTTTTGTGGGTCTGTATCGGTTACCATTGCCTCTTTCTCTGTTATATTTTCGGGGAATCGGATAACAAGGCAGAATCTATGTTCTTTACCAGATTTTAAAATAATTTCAGTTCCATCGATTTCTTTTATCTCATCTGATAATCTTTTTGTAAGTTCAATATTTTTTTCCGTTGGAATTCTACCTGCTCTTCTGTCAATAATGAGACCATCTTTTAAAGTTGCATAATTGCATCTTAATGCTACATCAGTTTTTTTAAGCTCTATATCAAGTCCCAATGCTTCAAGAACACCTCTACCAATTTCGTATTTTAAGGGATCATATCCAAAAACTCCAAAATGACCAGGTCCACTTCCCGGTGTAATTCCATAAGATACAGGAATGTGAAGTCCACAGGCAGAGGATTTTGCCAGAGCATCAAGATTAGGTTTATATGCAGATTCAAGCTCTGTTTTTCCATTTACAGGAAGCCCCCCAACTCCGTCAAGGATTATAAAAATTATCTTTGTCTCGTTTTTTTGAATTAAAGAAGATATATCCATTAAAACACTCCTTTTTAATTAAGATAGTTGGAAAGTTACTTGCTTTTTACCTTATCAAAGTTAAGGATATCCATATATTGCCATTCTCTCCAGGCAAGCACATAAATACCTTGTTTGGTTGCATATTTTATCACATTTTCTGGAAAGATGATACTACCAAAAATAATTATTAGTTCCTTACCAGTGTGTTCAGGGAAAAATTCAAAAAATCTTTTGCTTTTCTTCTTTATTTCCTTTACATCTTCAACTTTTGGAGTTGAACGAGCCTCTATCATGAAAATTTTATCCTCACAGCCTGCAATGGCATCTATTTCATAGTCTTCACCATTTTTTCTTCTAAAAATTCTCTGTCCTTCCATTATAACTTCACATTGGAAGTATTTGCTTAGAGTAGGTCTTAAAGCAGGGGCTATAAGGTCTTCAACAATGGTTCCCATTTTCTTTGCAAGAGCGCTCCATTCCTTGTTTTTTCTGATGTTTTCTTCTTCCTGTCTTCTTTTGAATTCCAGCATCTCATCTTTGAATTCCTTCATCTCATCTTTAAATGCCCGCATCTCATCTTTAAATGCCCGCATCTCATCTTTAAATGCCCGCATTTCATCTTTAAATGCCCGCATCTCATCTTTAAATGCCCGCATCTCATCCTGAAATGCTCTTCTGTCCTTTTCAGATTCCTCTATATATCGTTGTAATCTCTCTTCAAAAGCCTTTCTATCTTTTTCAGCTTCTTCCCTGAATTTTTGCATTTCACTCTCTAACCTTCGCAATGCAATATCAGTATTAACTATAAATTGACCAAGCAGGCTTTCTAAGGATTCTACTCTATGTTCTAAGGTCCTCACTTTTGCCTCCTTGAGGTTGCTTAATTTACTATATCAATTTTCGAAATGATTGTCAATTTAAAAGACTTCTTTATCTTAATATGATATAATTATAAAAGAAATTTATAAGTCAAAATGACTGAGAAAAACCATAGAAGACTTCCACCAGGGCAAAGATTAATTGATAATTTTCCTGTACTTCATTATGGCTCTGTTCCGGAGATAGATATTAACACATGGGATTTTACAGTAAAGGGACTCGTGAATAATCCATTAAAAATTAACTATTACGAATTTTTAAAACTTCCTTCAGTTAAGATAAAAACAGACTTTCATTGCGTTACAGGCTGGTCAAAATTTGACCTTCTATGGAAAGGGGTACTCTTTAAAACTATTGCAGAAATTGTAAGACCTCATAATGAAGCTAAATATGTAATTGTTTATGCTGAAAATGATTACACAACAAATCTTACAATTGATGTAGCTTTAGATGACGATGTAATTTTTGCCTATGAATATGATGGAAAACCTTTAACGCTTGAACATGGTTATCCATTAAGATTAGTTGTTCCAAAGAGATATGCCTATAAGAGTGCCAAATGGGTTCGGGCTGTTGAATTCACCGTTTATGATAAACCAGGTTTCTGGGAAGTACGGGGTTACAGTAATTCCGCTGATCCATGGAAAGAAGAAAGATACGGATTGCCATGAAATTAATTTTTTCAATTTTGATTGTAATTATATTTTTTAATCCTCTGTTCGCAGAAGAAATCTATAAAGATAGTTTTCCAAATGGAAAGCCGCAGCTTAAATGGAACTTTTTCCCCTTCTTTAACTTAGATAACTTAGAAGGAGTTTATGATCCTTCTGCTCCAGATAGGGACAATGGAATCGGAGTTTTGAAAAATTCAAATGTTGGTGGTTTTGCAAGTTTAAGTTATGCAGTTACTGAAGAGGTTGAAAATTTTTATCTTGAATCCTACATTTATTGTCCAATAACAGAAGGAACAAAGGGATCTCTTATTGGTTTAGCCTTTTTAATTGATCCCATTAAAGGCAATTTTTACAGAGTAGTCTGCGACTTTAAAACTTCCGAGCCAAGCATCAATCTTGCCTATGTTGGCAATGATACGAGAAATTTTCCAGTTTTTCTAAGAATTTGGAGATCGAATGAGATTCCAGGTGGAATTCCAAAGAAGGAAGGATGGCATAAATTAGGTATTAGAGTAAAAGATGGGAAAGTAATTATTTACTGGAATGGAAAAAGACTAAACTTGACTCCTATATCAGTTGACAGAATTAAAAGAGGCTTTGTAGGAGTCTATACCAATTATGTTGGCGGATTTGGCTTAGCTACTACTAAAGTGGATAGTTTTATACTGAAAAAAGAATAATTTAAGATTTAAAAATGAATTTTTAAATTCCCTAAAAATTTTTCAACTATCTCAGGGAATTTTATATGGACGGTAGGGGATTTGAACCCCCGACCTCCAGAGTGCGATTCTGGCGCTCTCCCAACTGAGCTAACCGCCCATTTTGTTTTATAATATCATATTTGACAAAAATTTTTCGTAGGAGGAGGATTAAATGAACTGGCAAGAAGTAAAGAAAATAGCAAAAGAAAAACTAAAACCCTACTGTCGTGTATGTCCTATTTGTAATGGAGTTGCCTGCGCAGGAGAAGTTCCCGGAATGGGAGGAGTTGGAACAGGTTCTTCATTCAAAGCTAATGTTGAAGCATTAAACAGGATAAAACTTAATCTTTCCACTATTCATGATGTTAGACAACCAGATACAGAAATAGAAATTTTTGGACAGAAACTTTCTCTACCTGTAATGTCTGCTCCAATCACAGGAACAACATACAACATGGGTGGAGCTATTACTGAGGATGTTTACACTCAAGAAGTTATTGCAGGTAGCATCATGGCAGGCACAATTGGATGGACTGGCGATGGTGCAGATCCTCTTATGTATGGAAGTGGAATTGATGCAATTAAGAAAAATGATGGAAAAGGAATTCCTATAATAAAACCAAGAGCTCAAGATGAAATAATTAAAAGAATCAGACTTGCAGAGGAAGCTAAAGCATTAGCTGTTGGCGTTGATATTGATGGTGCTGGATTAGTTACAATGGCTCTCAGAGGACAACCTGTAAGCCCAAAATCTCCAAAGGAGATAGAAGAATTAGTTAAATCAACCAAGCTTCCATTTATATTAAAGGGTATTATGACATTAAAAGAGGCCGAAATAGCATATAACTTGGGTGTTTCAGCAATAGTTGTATCCAATCATGGTGGAAGAATTCTCGATCATACACCAGGTGTAGCAGAAGTTTTACCTGAGATTGCTGACAAACTCAAGGGTAAAATAACTATTATTGCCGATGGTGGAGTTCGTTCAGGTGTTGATGTATTGAAACTTCTTGCTCTTGGTGCAGATGCTGTGCTTATTGGAAGACCAATTGTTGTGGCAGTATTTGGCGGAGGAAGAGATGCTCTTAAGCTTTATTTTGAAACAATAAAAAATGAACTTAAACAGGCAATGCTTCTTACAGGAGTTGACTCTGTAAAAAATGTTCCAAAAGAAATTTTAAGGTAATCTAAAAGTCGGTATTAAAAGTTAGGATGTCTTAGCTCATACTGTATTCAGAGGGAGCATTACTTAAGATTTCTTGTTTTAAACTGATGGCGAGGGAACTTATTCTGATTAAAAATAAGGAGAAGATTCTTCACTTC
>NZ_MAVV01000080.1 GCF_001707915.1 Thermodesulfovibrio sp. N1
GTTTCCAAGAAAAGCAAGTATTTTATTGATTATTTCCCTTTCATCTTTAGCCTCTGATGTTATGTTTTCAGTTAGTGATTTAAATTTTTCAGAAATTAATTTCGGAATTTGAAGATAAAATTTTTGATGGTTCACTTTCATATAAATTAAAGTTTAAATAAGATTCGGCAGTATATTTTAAAGTTTTATCAATTGGTGATTCTGTTTTATATACTCCAGGATACTCTAAAATAAGATTTCGTAAAAAAACAATAGATGGAAAATCAAGGACAGCAATGTAGTTTTCAAAGGATGGTTCAAATAAAACTGTATATCTGATTTTTTCACCGGTAACCGTTGGTTTTAAGTTTAAATTTTCTTTTTTAATCCATTTTGTACCATCAAAGGTATCAAAGGTTATCATTCTCCAATACAACTGATTATCTTGAATTCTGTTCATTGTAATCCTCATTACTACAGTTCTGTCTTCTTCTATAGAAGCTACACTTCCAAGATTTACTGTTGATGTAAATCCTGTTTTTGCCTTTGTTAATCCTATGTCAAGTAATGGATAGGGAGTTCTTGGTAAAAAGAAGAAAAAAAGAAAACTCAAAGGTATGGAACAAATAGTTATTATAAGTGCATATCTTAATAATTCGACCAGAATTTTCCTTTCAATAAAAGTATGAGAAGTTTCTTTTGTATAGGTAATGATTAAAATAGAAAATACAGTTAAAATGAGTATTAGACATACTCTTATTAGAAAAACCCATGATATATCAAAAAAGAGTTGAGGCTACTAAAAGAAGCATTGAAAGAAGATAAATCTGAAAATATTCTCTTAATGTTTTTTTACCTAATAATCTTATAACTGTGATTAATGTTAAAGCCTCTGTAGAGGGTAAAACAATATCCTCAATAGAAAAACCTAAAAAAGGATAAATCAACAAAATTACTGAAATTATATTTATTAGCCATTGATTTATAGTTTTTCCCTTAAAATAAAATAATATGCTAAGCAAAAATATGAAGAAAGAGAGTAATATTGTTGTATTTGATATATAAGAAACAATACCTAACAGGGCAATAAAAACTGTGGATATAGAAAAGATAAAGAGTAAATTGTCGGTTTTTATTTCTCTAATAAACAGAGAGAGCATAAAGAAGTTTCCTTATATGAGTTGGTCTTAAATCGGGTTTATAAACAGTATTGTCTATTTTCAATCCAATTGGTATACCTTTTTTTGAAAGACTAAGGATAGCATAGGTTGTTTTACTAATTTTTTGTTCAATATCTCCCTGGAAATCTGTTAATTTTAAAATTACAGGATTACCTCTGTATGGAGAAAATTCCTTAGTCATTAGTTCTGAAGTTTTAGCAGTAGCTTTCCAGTGAATATATTTAAGAGGGTCTTGAATACTGTATTCTTTTACTCCTGTAATCTCACCTTCAAAAGAACTACCCCTTGTTAAAGTTGTCTCTAACTTTGTTTTGCCCTCATTTAATAGATTAGAAAAATCACATTTAATAGGTTTTGGAAAAACTATTACCTCATAATCAATGGGTAATCGGAGAATTCTTTTAAAAAAATAAAAGGGAAAATAGGAAGATACAAAGATTTCTGAAATTTTTATCTTCCCTCTTTTTTGAAATATTACAGGTAAATTAACAAGAATTTTATCTTTAACAAAAGGTAAAATGATTTCATTATCCTCTAACCTTATTCTTATCAAAAAGCAGGGAAGAAAATATTTATTTTTTAATTCAATTTTTATATATCCTGGTGTCTGGGCAAATATATCGTTATGAGACAATAAAAAAATTTGAATATTTTTTAAATTAAAAAATGACAAAAAGCCACTTAAAGCCATTAAACTCAAAAGAAATGCAAGAACTATAAAAACTAAATTATTTCCTGTATTTACTGCAGCAAAACCAATAAATAATGTAACAACTATAAATATCCATCCTGTATTTGTTATTTTTACGGAGGGACTGAAACTCCTTCTAAAATTGATAATATCACCTCTTCCTTAGATAATGAATCATCTTTGAGAATTATTCTATGGGGTGTTACAAAGGGTATAATATCCTTAACATCTTCAGGAGCAACATATTCTCTGTTTTTGAAGTAGGCATTCGTTTTTGAAGTATATGTTATTGCCAAACCAGCTCTTGTTGAAAGCCCTAAAAGTATTCTTTTGTCTTTTCTTGTTAATTCTATGAAATTAATAATCCAGTTAATTATTTTATCGGATATGTAAATTTGTCTTATTTCATTTTGAGTTTTTATTATTTCTTCTTTGTCAATTACAGATTCAAGTTTATAAAGCTCTTCTCTTGAGCTTCCTTTTTTAAGAATTTCTTTTTCAGCTTCATAACTTGGATAGCCGATGCTTATTTTTAACATAAATCTGTCAAGTTGTCCTTCTGGAAGTGGAAAGGTGCCGTAAAATTCAATAGGATTTTGAGTTGCTATAACAAAAAAAGGTTTTGGAAGTTTATATGTAACTCCGTCAACAGTTACTTGTTCTTCTGCCATTGCTTCAAGCAATGCCGATTGAGTTTTTGGAGTAGCTCTGTTTATTTCATCGACTAACACTATATTATTGAAAATAGGTCCTGGTTTAAATTCAAATTCTCCAGTATTTTTATTGTAAATAGAGAGTCCTGTTATATCAGTTGGCAGTAAATCATTTGTGCATTGAATTCTTCCAAAGTTTAATGCTAATGTCCTTGATAAAGCAATTGCCAATGATGTTTTACCAAGTCCAGGTAAATCTTCAATTAAAATATGTCCCTTTGAAAAGATTGATATTAGACAGAGAATTATTGCTTTTTCTTTTCCATGAAGACAGCTTTGAAGATGATTGATTATCTTTAATATTTTTTGATTTTTTACTTTTTCAATCATATAGAGGGGGACAAAGCCCCCTCTTTTATTTTAACCTTCCATGTAAACCTTTTCAACTGGAGGTGCAACTTGTTTTTTACGGGACATAACTCCAGGAAGCCATACAGAAGGACCAGATACTTCAACATTGAATGCTTTTTTAATTACATCTGCATTTCCAGAATAGTAAAGTTCTGTTCCTTCTTTTATTATATCTGTAGCCATAAAAATGACCATATCATAACCTTTAGAATTTTTAAGATCATTTAGATAGGCTATAAACTCATCTTTGCGTTCATAAACTTCTTCAATATCTATAACTTCTGTTTGTCCAATTCCAACTTTTTTACCCTTAAAGTCATAATCTTTGAAATCTACATGAACAACATCGGCTATTGGTTTGCCCTTTATGCTTGCCTTTGCCTTTTTGATATCAACTCCAAATTTTGTGATATCTGATATGCCTGCTACTGCTGCCAATTCCTGAGCAACTTTTTTGTCTTCTTCTGTAGTAGTTGGAGATTTAAATATTACTGTGTCAGAAAGAATTGCGCTGAGGAGCAATCCTGCATAAGTTTTATTTGCTTTTACTTCGTTTGAGAACATCTTTGCAATAACTGTTGCTGTACTACCAACAGGTTCAACATGAATAAAAATTGGGTCAGGATAGTTGAAGTTCATCTTGTGATGATCAATGATTTCGAGAATTTTTTCTGCTCCATCAACTCTTTGACCAGGCTCATTGTGGTCAACAAGAACAAGTGTTTTCCCTGCAGCATTTTCTAAAATCTCTGGCGCTGGAACTCCAAACTGTTTTAGCACAAACTCTGTTTCCTCATTAATTGGTCCTGCTACAGCTGCTTTGTAACCTTTAATACCTGCATAAACAATTGCTGAACAGACTGTGTCTGTGTCTGGTGCCTTATGGCCAATTACATAAATATCACTCATTTTCCCCTCCTAAACAAATTTTTTTAAATTGTAAAATTTTGACAATTTCATACTTAAAATGTCAAGAAAAAACCCATTAAATTTTAAAATAGAGTTATTAAAGCTTTTCGAGTAATTTTTGAACCGTTAATCCTATTTCTGGATGAACAAAATCAGGTGCGATTTCACTCAAGGGTTTCAATACAAAATATCTTTCATGCATGAGAGGATGTGGAATAATGAGTTCTTTACTCTTTAAAATAAGGTCATTATAGAAAATTATATCAATATCAATAATTCTCGGACCGTATTTAATAGTATCTGTTCTTCCTAAATTTTTTTCTATTTTTTTAATTTCCCTTAGTAATTTTAAGGGTTCAAGAATGGTGAGGCATTCAATTGCCTGGTTTAAAAAATCAGGTTGTTCAGTATATCCCCATGGTTTCGTATTGTAAAGAGAAGACATTTTTGATATTATTACTCCGCAATCTTTCAGTTCAGATATAGCAAGTTCAATATTTTTATTTCTATCTCCAAGATTTGACCCTAACAAAAGATAAACTTTATGCATAAACAATATTTTAATGGGATTCCCGGAATTTACACAAATAAAAAAATATTAATTAAGAATTTTTATTGCAATTACAATTTACATTATCTTATAATTTCCTATTCATAATATTAAACAAAAAGGAATAATTAATGAGTTTTACTGTTAAGGCTTTGCTTTTAATAATTTTTTTAATTTTACTGGCAAACATTTTTCTCATTGTTTATGATTTTACCAAAAGGTTTTTAACCCAAATAAAATATAAAAAATTAGACCTTGCTCGGGAATATTTCAGAAAAATTCTTTCTGAGTCAGCTAAATCTTCTTTTTCGGATTTAGAAGAGTTAAAGGTAAAACTTAAAGTCTTATCACCACTTAAGAAACAGGCTCTCTTAGAGGTGATTACAGATTTTACAGAAAAGAGCCCTTATAAAATTTTATTATTAGCTAAGGATTTAGGGTTAATAGAGGAATATGAAAGAAAGCTTTCTTCCTCTAAGTCCTATAATAGAGGAGAAGCTTTAAAAATATTAAGTAGCCTTAATGCTAAAAAAAGTTTAGAAAAAATGTTTGAAACCATAAAAAAAGAGAATGACCCAGAGGTAGCTTTTGCTGGTTTTTTAAGCTGTTGTAAACTTCTTGATAATATCCATTTTAAAACTTTTTTAACCCTTCTTTATGAAAAGCAAAGGCAAGGAGTTTTAAACTTAAGGTCCCTTAGTTTAATCATAACCGACTTTATAAATAGGTTTAAGGAGCAGGCAAGTTTTGCTATTTATGATTTTTTAAAAGAACAATCCTATTCGGTTTCTTTCAGGATGACTCTTTTAGACGGTCTTTACTATGCTAAGTATTTAGATGAAACCTTGCTTATGGTAGCTAAGGATCATCTTGCCTTTGAAGAGCCAGAAATCTTGGCTAAAGCCTTAAAATTATTAAGCAAGTCCGAGCGGTTTGATAAGGAAGTTAGTTTAGACGATATCCTTCCTTTTCTTAAGCATCCTTCATGGTTTGTAAGACTTTCAACTTTAAAGGTTTTAGAAAAAACTATAAAAACTGAGATAGTAAAATATGTAACACCGCTTTTAGAAGATGAAAACGCATTGATAAGAAAAGAGGCTGCAAGGGTTTTGTTTAAATTACCCGAAGAAGCAATAATAGAAAGATTACCTAATTTGCTTGAAATAAAAGATTCTTACGGAAGGGACGCTGTAGTGGAAGAGATGGTAATAAGTGGTATTT
>NZ_MAVV01000081.1 GCF_001707915.1 Thermodesulfovibrio sp. N1
TCTATTTATTTCTGCCTTTGCATCTCTGATCACTTTCTTAGGATTGTTTATTGTTTCGTAGATAACATCAACGGAGTTTTTTATAGCTTCAACAACTGACTGATAGGCTACTTGGCCAAATTCCTTTTCATTCATAGTGACAAAAAGTCCTGATTTTGAAAGTCTCCCTTTACCATACGAATAAATAGGAAGAGAAAGCCCTACGAGGTCATTGTCATATAGTTCAAATCTTAGGGATGTTTCTACATCGAAAACACAATGGTAACCGCATTTATAGTTCGGGTTCATAGAATTTAATGCAGTATGTATAACCAAAGTGTTTTTATCTGGAATGGTTGAAAGAGATGGTTCAATTTTATATTTCTCAAAGGCTGTTGAAATTATTGGCAAAGCCTGTTTAATAAAACTTCCTGCAGGAAAAATAAAATCATGAATTACTCCAGCAGCATAATCAGCATGGGTTGCTTTATATTTTTTTGTATCATCTACAATAAATGTGATTTCATAGGGAATCTTCTTCGATGTTACAGTCTCCTTTGGAGGCTCAAAATCCAAAAGTTCAATTTTATGGGTTATTCTTATTGGTTCACATCCAGAAAGATAGATAACAAGAAGAAAAATAATTAAAACTTTGAGAAATTTCATTTTACTCTCCTTTCAACCATTTATATATCATTTTTTGCCCAAAATTCATATCACTTTCAAAATTGTTCATGAATTCATCTTTGCTGAAATTAAATCCTAAAGCTTGAGCTGATTCTTCTGTTTTGGTTAAAAATTTATCTAAGGCTGTAAAGGCAATCTGCGTATATATTTTTCTACCTATTTCTGAAACTGTAGCCTGCGGCTTAGGAATGGGCTTTGTTATGAAAGATACTAAATATTCGTCAATAGCCTGTGCACCTGCACTTGCTGCACCCTCTGTTTTTGCTGTTACAGCAATTTTCATAATGGTGAGAGCAGATTCATTAATTTTTGAACCCCATGTTTTTTTATATTTTTCGTCAAGTTTCTCAAAAAGTTTTTCACCGATGTCATCAATTTTTTCTTCTATTGCCTCGGTGACTTTATCCTGTATGACATTCCCAAAAATTTTGTTTAAATCTGAAGCATTTAGTTCTGAAGAAGACCGCATCTGTTCAATTGTATTGCTTGAATTAGGCTGAGACATGGAAGGCTTCTGCCACTGAAATGCTGTGAGTTGTCCTCCAAGAGTTTGAAAAGAAAAAGGACTCTGAGCTGGATTTGATTGCTGGCTCTGAACTTGCTGTTTTGCCTGTGTAATGAGCTGATTGTACTGGTCAAGGAGTTGTTTCTTTCTTTCCTCCTCTTTTCTTCTTTCCTCTGCGATTCTTTTTTGTTCTGCCTCATACTGAGCCTGTTTTTGTGCGGAGTCATCGTCCATATCAAACATTCCACTAAAAAGCGTTCCAAAAAAGCCACTTAAAAAAGCACCCATAATTCCTATTGTCATCTGTTGAGATGGTGTAAGTCTTGATGAAGGAGCATATGAAGGTGTATATGTAGATGAACCACTGCTTATGGGAGTACATCCACCGCAACCAACACATCTGTATCTTACCCCACCATAGGTAACTTCTTTTACCTGACCTTTAGGGATATATGTTCCATCTGGCATTTGACTTCCTTCACAAGACATTCCCGTAGGCATAGGGATACTTCCTCCGTAAACATGCCATGGTAAAAGAAACATCAATGCAATCACAAATAAAATCACATTTTTAACCATTTTCATACCTCCTGCTTCTTATAAGGTAACTTTTTCATATATGAAATTAATTACCTGTTCAATGAATTTTTCCACTGCCTGTTTAGTTGTTCCAGCAAAAACCGTTCCTCCTGATGAGAGACCTTCAACGATAAATTTGCCTAAGATTTCGGTTCTCATATGGTCAAATAATTCAATTGTTCCGACAACTTTAGCTCTTCCGGCAAGAGCACCAATGAGGAATCTGTCTGCGGCAGTCACCCTTATTAATTCAGTAATTTTGATATTGATTGTTAATTCCAGCTTTTGATTCTCTGCAGAGACAATTTCAAATAAATCTGACTGTTTTAATTTTTCTTTTAATTGATTTTCAATATTTTTTATTTCTCTCTCGCATTCTTCATCACAGGCAGGCAAAGAAGATATCACATTAATACTCACATACTTATAATTCTTCAGGATGAAATCTTTTTCAGTTTTGACAATTGACTGCGATGCACATCCAGAAATAAATAAAATCAGAAGGAGTAAGTTTAATATTCTAAAAGATACTTTCATTTTGACTCCAAAGCTTCAAAATTAACCTCAAAAAGTTCTATTTATGTCAATCACTCTCTCAATTTTAAAATTGTAATTTTTTAAATCATCAATATTTTCTAATTCCAAAATAGTCAAGGCTTTTAAGAATAAGACATAGATACTTGAGCCTTTAAAAAAAACTTCGAAGTTTTCACTTTGAAGAAATTCAAGAGAGTTTCCATCCTTTACAATACCAACTCCATTTTCTGTTTTATAAAAAATACCTGCTTTTTCTGAATAGAAAATCTCTTTTATATCCTGTCTTGGATGCTCATAAACAATTTGAAATTTACCATTTTTGTATTCTTTAATCTGTTTTCCTGAACTTATAAACAAATGCTCTCCTTTACCGCTCAAAGAATCTATTTTTTCTTTAAGAGAAAGAATCTTTTCAAAGTTTTTGTTAAGGGGTTTAAAAAGATATATTTCGTATTTTTTCATTTTAGGATTATATGATAATGAATATAATGAATCACTACCTTTAAATACTTTGGAATCAGAATAGGGAAGTTTAGCAACAGCTTTTAACTTTGCCACAGGGAGTGCATCATTAATGTTTTTTTCTAATTCAAGATAGCCGAGATTTTTACTATCAGAAAAAATAAGAACTCCGTTGTCAAGGTATATTATATCCTTTAAGGATTCTTTGGTTTTTACAAGGTAATTTTTTATAGGATTTAAAATCAGATTTGTTCCGTAAAGGAGTATTGGTTCATTTTTGTTGTCTATTATGAAACGGATTTTTTGTGTTACCTCTGGTGGAGGTCTTTTTTCAGGCAATAAAATCCATTTTATTTTTACTTTTGATGTTTCTGGAAGTATTAATAGAGTCTTAGGAATTATTCCGCTTTCAGTGGAATAAAGAACATTGGCAACAGCAAAGAATAAAACTATGGAGAACAATATTAATTTTTTCCTCATTTGTGCAGTAAAATTATAATCTTTAAGAACTTCTTTTTACAATATATCTTGCTATCTCTCTCAACGGTTCTGCCCTTTGGTCAAAAATTTCAATTGCCCTTAAAGCATTATCAATTAACTCCTTTGCCTTTTCTCTTGATCTTTCAATTCCGTATACTCTTGGATAAGTCATTTTGCCTTTTTTTTCATCGGATCCTTTAGGTTTTCCTAATTGTTCTGTGGTGCCTTCAATGTCAAGAATATCATCAACTATTTGAAAAGCAAGCCCTATACTTAATCCATAGGTTTCAATCCTTTTTATCTGTTCATCATTTGCATCAGCAAGGATTGCTCCTGATTTAACAGATGCAGAAATTAATTTTGCAGTTTTATTTAAATGAATAAATTCAACAACTTCTTTATCAGGTTCTCTACCTTCTGAGATTAAATCATAGGCTTGTCCTCCTACCATCCCGTAAACCCCTGCTGAGTAACTTATTTCTGAAATTACTTTCAAAAGATTGATTGGTTTAACATCTGCATATTTGGGATTAGACAGAATTCTGAATGCCTCAGTTAAAAGTCCATCTCCTGCAAGTATTGCAATAGCCTCACCAAATACTTTGTGATTTGTAGGTTTACCACGTCTTAGATCATCATTGTCCATTGCTGGAAGGTCATCATGAATTAATGAATAAGTATGAATAAATTCTATTGCAGTTGCATAGGCAGTTATATCTTCTTTTCCTCCACAGGCTTCATAGGAAGATATGCATAAAATAGGTCTAAGTCTCTTACCACCTGCAGTTAAAGAGTAAAGAACTGATTCATGAAGTATGGGAGGAGTTATAGATGGATTAAAATAGGAATTTATAAATTCTTCAATTTTTACTTTCTTTTCTGAAATATAACTTTTTAAATCAAAATTATTTATTCCCATTCAATTGTTCCAGGAGGCTTTGATGTTATGTCATAAACAACACGGTTTACTCCCTTTACCTCGTTAATTATTCTGTTTGAAAGCCTTTCCAAAATTTCATAGGGAAGTCTAACCCAGTCTGCTGTCATTCCATCAACACTGTGTACTGCCCTTATTGCTATCACATATTCATAGGTTCTTTCATCTCCCATAACTCCAACTGTCCTAACAGGAAGAAGAACTGCAAAGGACTGCCATACTTTATTATACCAACCAGATTTTTTAATTTCTTCAAGAACAATTCTGTCAGCCTGTCTTAAAATATCAAGCTTTTCCTTTGTAACCTCTCCAATACATCTTATTGCAAGCCCGGGTCCGGGGAATGGATGTCTGTATAGGATTTCATCGGGGATTCCAAGTTCTTTACCAAGCTCTCTTACCTCATCCTTAAAAAGTTCTCTTAAAGGTTCTATCAGCTTTAGCTTCATTCTTTTAAGTAATCCACCAACATTGTGATGACTTTTTATGGTTGCAGAGGGTCCTTTAAAGGATATGCTTTCTATTACATCTGGATAAAGGGTTCCCTGAGCTAAAAATTTAACTCCTTCAATTTTTTTTGCTTCTTCTTCAAAGATTTTTATAAATTCTCCACCAATTATTTTTCTCTTTTTTTCAGGATCACGAACACCTTTAAGTCTTTTTAAAAAGCGTTCAGAAGCATCTACAACTTTTAAATTTATATGGAAATTATTCCTTAACATCTCTTCAACTTTTTCACGTTCTCCTGCTCGTAAAAGTCCATTGTCAACGAATATACATGTAAGGGCATCTCCTATGGCTCTATGAACCAATACAGCTGTTACAGTAGAATCAACTCCTCCACTTAAAGCACAAACAACTTTATATTTGCCAACTCTTTTTCTTATTTCATCAATTTCTCTTTCAACAAAGGAATGCATATCCCATGTTGGTGAGCAACCACATATTTTAAAAACAAAGTTTTTTAAGATTTGCCTTCCTTCTAATGTATGGACTACTTCAGGATGAAACTGTAAGGCATAAATTTTTTTATCTCTATTCGCCATAGCAGCATATGGTGAGTTTTCTGTATGAGCAAGCCTTATAAATTCTTCAGGCATCTGAGAGATTTTGTCTGCATGACTCATCCACACAACTGTTTCATTTTGGATATCAGAAAAAAGGTCAGAAAAGTCATCAATATATAATATAGATTTACCATATTCTCTTTTTTCAGCTTTTGCTACCTTTCCTCCGAGAAGATGGGTAATAAGCTGCATTCCATAGCAGATGCCAAGTATGGGAATTCGGAGATTAAATA
>NZ_MAVV01000082.1 GCF_001707915.1 Thermodesulfovibrio sp. N1
CTTAAAACAGGGACTGCAATCTATATTAGCTTTTACTACTTTACCTGCAAATTTTGGCGGTCCTGTAAGCTCAGGTGATGTAGAACCAAAAATTGCTACAAGAGGAATTCCTGTGGCATAGCCAAGATGCATAATTCCTGAGTCATTACAAAGTAAAAGATCGCATTCTGAAAGAAGACAGATTAGTTCTAAAAGAGTTGTTTTACCTGTAAAATCATATACTTTATCTTTTAATTCCCTCATTTTTTCGATTTTTAAATCCTCTTCCTTATCCCCAAAAATTACTACTGAGCCTAACTGATCTGTAAACCTTTTAATTATTTCAATAAATTTCCAGGATTCCCATCTTTTAGTAGCTCCATATTTTGCTCCTGGTGCAATTGCCAGGATTGGCCTTTTAAGTTCTCTAAGTTCCCTTCGAGCAGAAATTCTTAATTCAAGATTAGGGTTTATCCAGGGATAATCAGGATTTAAAGTAGGGTTAAATCTCTTTGGTATTTGGAAAAAATACTCTATGTGGTGAATTTTTCTATCCTCTTTATGATATGGAATAGGGTGGGTAAGAAGAAAACCTCTACAGTCTCTGTTCCAGCCAACTCTTTCTGGAATTCCTGCAAGACTGGCTATTAATGCCGCATCAAAGGCATTCTGAAGCAGATAGACTCTTTTAAAGTTTCTTTCCCTTAACTGTCTTATTGTATCGACTTTTCCCTTTAATCCATTCCCATAAGTAATTATTTCATCAATCGTTTTTTCAAGTCTGAAGATATCAGCTACCTTTTCTTTTACAAGAATAGATATTTTTGAGTTAGGATGAAGCCTCCTTATACCTCTTACTGCAGGAAGGCTCATAACAGCATCACCAACCCAATTAACACCGCGAATCAGGATATTCTCCATGATTGTATTTTAAGCTTTATCAATACTCATGTGCAAATTATCTCCAAATCCCTCCCAAAATTGCCATTAGAGAAGTGCGGAGCGTAACAGCCGCAACTGTTTGAACCTGAAAGGTGAGTTTTGCGGCTGTAGCGGAGCAAGTTTAGAACTGTCAAAAAATCTCTTATGAGCGAAAGACAGCCTTTTCTCTATCGGCAATTTCAAATCCTTCAATTTATTTGAATTTTTGGTGTTTTTATCTATATAATAAGCAAAAAAGAGGCTGGAGGAAGTATAATGAAATCTAATTATGACTATAGCGAAATAGAAAAAAAGTGGCAAAAGGTATGGATTGAGCAAAAAATTTTTGAAGTTAATGAGGAAAACTCTAAACCAAAATTTTACTGCCTTGAAATGTTCCCATACCCAAGTGGAAAAATTCACATGGGTCATGTAAGAAATTATGCTATTGGAGATGTAATTGCAAGATATAAAAAAATGAAAGGTTTTCAGGTTCTTCATCCAATGGGATGGGATGCCTTTGGACTTCCAGCAGAAAATGCTGCAATAAAGCACGGAGTTCATCCTGCAAAATGGACTTATGAAAATATTGACTACATGAAAAAACAGCTTATAAGGCTTGGCTTAAGCTATGACTGGAGGCGCGAGGTTACAACTTGCGCTCCAGAATACTACAGATGGAATCAATGGATATTTTTAAAACTTTATGAAAAGGGTCTTGCTTACAGAAAATCATCTTTTGTTAACTGGTGTCCTTCCTGTGCTACAGTTCTTGCAAATGAACAGGTAATTGATGGTGCTTGCTGGAGATGTGAGAGTCAGGTTGAGCAAAAGGAGCTTGAGCAGTGGTTTTTGAAAATAACAGCCTATGCAGAAGAGCTACTTCAGGACTGTGATAAACTTACTGGCTGGCCTGAGAAAGTTCTTACAATGCAGAGAAACTGGATTGGAAAAAGTGAAGGAGTTGAAGTTGATTTTCCAATAGAAGGAATGAAAGAATCTTTAAGAATTTTTACAACAAGACCTGATACAATCTTTGGTGTAACTTTCATGTGTATCTCACCAGAACATCCTCTTGCAGAAAAACTTTGTGATGATAAATCCGCACTTAAAAAAATAAGGTTACTTCAGCGTGAACCAGAAGTCAAAGAAGGAGTCTTCACAGGCAAATATGCAATAAATCCTCTTAATGGAGAAAAAGTTCCGATATGGATTGCCAACTTTGTTTTGATGGAATATGGGACAGGTGCAATAATGAGTGTTCCAGCCCATGACCAGAGAGATTTTGAATTTGCTGTAAGATATGGAATACCTATAAAAGTCGTTATAAAACCTGAAAATGAAGAACTTCCCGATCCCCTTAAAGAAGCATATGAAAATGAGGGAGTCATGGTTAATTCAGGAAATTTTTCAGGAATGTCATCAAAGGAAGGCAAAAAAGCTGTTGCTGACTACATTGAAGAAAAAGGACTTGGTAAAAAAACTGTAAATTACAGACTAAGAGACTGGGGAATTTCAAGACAACGTTATTGGGGTACACCTATTCCAATAATCTATTGTGACCAATGTGGCATTGTTCCAGTACCTGAGGAAGACCTACCTGTAATACTTCCTGAAAATGTAAGTTTAACAGGAAAGGGTGAGTCTCCACTTAAATATGTTCAGGAATTTTACAAAACAAAATGTCCAAGCTGTGGAGGAGATGCCAGAAGAGAAACAGATACAATGGATACATTTGTTGATTCATCATGGTATTTTATAAGATACTGCTCTCTTCATGATGAATCTGCTTTTCATAAAGATAAAATAAAATACTGGATGCCTGTTGACCAATACATTGGTGGAATTGAGCATGCGGTGTTACATCTTCTTTATGCACGATTTTTTACAAAGGTTCTCAGAGATTTATGGATTGTTCCTTTTGATGAACCCTTTCAGAGACTTCTTACCCAGGGAATGGTTTGCATGGAAAGTTATCGTTGTCCTGAGCATGATTGGTTATTTCCTAAGGAAATAAAGGATGGTAAATGCATTCACTGTGGAAAAGATGTGCAAATTGGAAGGGTGGAAAAGATGTCAAAGTCTAAGAAAAATATTGTTGATCCCGATGAAATGATAGAAACTTATGGAGCAGACACAGTAAGAGTTTTTTCTCTCTTCGCAGCGCCACCTGAAAAAGACCTTGAATGGTCTTCACAAGGAGTAGAGGGTGCGCATAGATTTTTAAAGAGAGTGTATTCATTGATCTATAAGCATCATAGCTGGCTTAAAGAGACAGAGGGAGAATTAAGTCACCCTGAGCCTTCTTCCCTTTCAATCCTTAGCCTAATCCATAGAACAATAAAAAGGGTAACCTTTGACATAGAAAAGGAATATCAATTTAACACAGCCATTGCAAGATTAATGGAGTTTGTTAATGAAGTCTACCATTTTGAGCCTAAAACTGAGGAGGAACGTAAAGTTTTTAAATTTGCTTTGAAAAATTTTCTTATACTTTTAAGTCCCTTTGCACCTCATATTGCAGAAGAACTGTGGCATGAAATAGGAGAAAAGGGCTTTATTCTCAATGAGCCATGGCCACAGTATGATGAAGAACTTGCCCGTGAACAGATGATTGAACTTGTTGTTCAGATAAATGGCAAAGTTCGCTCAAAAATTATGATTCCTCAAGGGCTAAGCGATGAAGAAATTACGAAAATAGCCCTTAATAACGAAAAGGTAAAGCAGTGGATAGATGAAAAGGAAATCCTCAAAGTCATCCCTGTAAAAGGTAAACTTGTAAATATAGTGGTGAAGTAACTTAATCTTTAAGAAGTTGCAATATAAAATTTATGGTATCATAATTATATGCTTTCGCTTAGTGAAATAGCTGAAAAATATAAAATTTCCATGATATATCTTTTTGGTTCTCAGGCTGAGGCTGGAAAGAGGTATATTGATGGAGAAGAAGTATCTGTTGAGCCATATTCAGACCTTGACATTGCTGTTTATTTTGAAGAAATTCCTCCTGCTCCGATTTTGACCTATGGAGAGCTTTACAGGGATTTTTCAATTCTCTTTGAGCCCTTTGAGATAGACCTTGTATTTATGCACGAGCAGGACTCACTTTTTCAGTATGAGATTATCAAGGGAATACGAATATACGCAAAGAATGAAGAGTTTGCCGATGAATATGAAGAATTTATCATGAAAAAGGCTGCTGATTTATCTTTCAAGCAGAAAGAATTTATAAAAGACATCTTAGAGGCAATAGAGAATGGTTATTTCCAGTTTGAATATAAAGCGGATAGCTGATTTAATTGGCTTTATAGAGGAATGCCTCAATGAACTAAGAACTTTTCATGGAATATCTCAGGAAGAGTTTTTTTCTGACAAAAGAAATCCTGCTTATGTAGAGAGTTATTTAAGACGAGCTCTGGAGGCTGTATTTGACATTGGTAGACATATTCTCACAAAGACTTATGGTTTTAAAGAGCTTGAATATAAGAAAATTGCAAAGGAACTGGGAAATAGAGGAGTTGTCACAGAGGAACTTTCAGATAAACTATTTATGATGGCAGGCTACCGTAACAGGATGGTCCATTTTTATAGTGAAATTACTCCGTTGGAGTTATTTCAGATTTTTAATAATAATCTTGGCGATATAGAAGAGTTTTTACGGCAAATAAGAAAATTTATAGATGCTTATATCAAGGAGAAATAAAAATGAAAAAACTTATTTTATTATTGCTGTTTTTTTCTCTATTTACACTGAGTTGTGGATATAGTATTCATACAAAGACTGACCTACCATTTCAGGAAATTTATTTGAGAAATGTTGAAAATCTTACACTTGAACCAGGACTTCAGGATAAAATGAGAAAGATCGTCTATCAGACACTTGCTAACAATGGCTTCACGCTTACTTCCTCTGCCAACAGAGTTATTGATATTCAGATAAAGAATTATCGGTTGGTAACTCTTTCAGAGATTGGGCTTAATACTGTTGAATATCAGATTATAATGGATGTCAGAGTAAATTTTTACGAAGGACAGCAGAAAATAAAAGAATTTTCACCATCTTCGCCTTTTATAACATTTTTCAGAACTACGAGGGATTTACAGAGTGTAATTGCTAATAAAGAACTTGCTATTGAATCATTGCTTCGTGATATATGCGAAGACATGATAAGAAAGCTCATTTTTGAAAAAGAGGAAAGAACATGAAAACTCAAAAAAAGTTCAGTGAAGAGAAAAAAATCGCTTGTTATTCTGAGCAATATCGAATAATTTCCTCATTTTAGAAATTACTATGCTTGAAATACAGAAATTTGAACAGGAAATAAAGAAAGGACTTCCAAAAATTCTTTATTTCTGCTATTCCCAGGAACCTTTTTTCCTATTTGAGGGAATAAGACTTATCCGTAAGAACTTTGATCCTCTATCAGTAGAAACCTATGAATCCCC
Source organism: Thermodesulfovibrio sp. N1 (assembly GCF_001707915.1). Classification (GTDB taxonomy): domain Bacteria; phylum Nitrospirota; class Thermodesulfovibrionia; order Thermodesulfovibrionales; family Thermodesulfovibrionaceae; genus Thermodesulfovibrio. Next base: position 5,347 of record NZ_MAVV01000082.1, read on the forward strand.
CGATGAAATTGACAAAAACTCATTTATTT
>NZ_MAVV01000083.1 GCF_001707915.1 Thermodesulfovibrio sp. N1
CTCTTTGATTGAATGTAGATTTTTTATGGGAATGTAAAAATTCAACGGGATCTTCAAGTGTTATAATATGGCAAGCCCTTGTATCATTGATTATGTTAAGTATTGCTGCTAAAGTTGATGATTTACCAGAACCTGTAGCACCTGTAACTAAAACAAAACCCATTCTTTCCTTTGCAATCTCTTTAACTATTTCAGGCAACTTAAGTTCTTCCACTGTAGGAATTTTTATTGGAAGTTTACGCATTACAATAGAGTAATTACCTCTTTGAGAGAATATATTTACTCTGAAGCGAGCGCTTTGGATAGCATAGGATAAGTCACAATATCCATCTTTCAATAAATTATCTATAAGTCTCTTTTGATTACCAATTAATGTAAGAGCAATAATCTCTGTATGAAAGGGTGTTAAACTTTCTATTGGAGCTTCATTTAAATAGACAGGTTTTATTTCTCCCCAAAGCATTACCTGTAATGGTCTTCCTACTGTAAATAAAATATCAGATATCTCTGGATGATAATTACAAAGTTTTTCTAAAATATAATCTATTTCCTGCTTTCTCATACAAATACCGTTTCAGGTGTTTCCTTAAGAAATTTAATAAATTTTTGTTTGTCTGTGGCTCTTTCATAGGCATCTTCAGGAGTTATTTTGCCTGCTTGAAGTAACTCTAAAAGAGCATCATCCATAGTTTGCATACCAATTTTTTTACTTGTCTGCATTATAGAAAGAATTTGATGGGTTTTATTTTCTCTTATTAGATTTGCAACAGCATAGGTATTAATTAAGACTTCACAAACAGCAACTCTACCTTTTCCATCAGATTTCTTAAGAAGTGTTTGAGATACAACTGCTTGTAATGATTCACTTAAGGATGTTCTTATTTGAGCCTGCTGATCAGTCGGAAAGACATCAACAATTCTGTCAACAGTTTTAATTGCCGATGATGTATGAAGGGTACTCAAAACTAAATGCCCTGTTGCAGCAGCTTCAAGGGCAAGCTGAATAGTTTCTAAATCTCTCATTTCACCTACGAGTATAATATCGGGATCTTCTCTTAGAGCTGCTCTCAAGGCTTTTGCAAAGGATTCAGTGTGTGTTCCCACTTCCCTATAAGAAATAACACAACCTTTATTTGGATGGATAAATTCAATAGGGTCTTCTATAGTGATTATTCTATCTTTTCTATGGGTATTTGCATAGTCAATTATGGCCGCTAAGGATGTTGATTTTCCAGAACCTGTTGGACCAGTGAATAGAACTATTCCCTTTTTAAGCATTGCAAATTTTTTTAAAACCTGTGGCAATCCCAATTCATCAATGGTCTTAATCTCATTTGGGATGTGCCTGAAAGCAGCACCAATTCCTTCTTTATGCATAAAATAATTTGCACGAAAACGAGCAACACCTGGAATTTCGTGAGCAAAATCGAGATCGCCTGTTTCTTCAAAGATTTTTATCTTTTCCTCAGGTGTTATTTCATATAGAAGTTTTCTTAATTCATTATTGTCAAGGACTTTGTACTGGACTCTCACAAGTTCACCATGAATTCTTAAAACAGGCTGGCTTCCTGCTACTAGGTGAAGGTCGCTTGCTTTGTTTTCAAGCATTAATTGAAAAAATGCATCTATCTTTGCCATGCTGTAAAATTATACCATAATTTTGATTAAAAATTTACAAATTTTTAAAATAATTTTTTAAATAATTTATAATATTTAAATCATGACTATAGAACTTATAATCTTTGATTTAGATGGAACTCTTGTTGATTCCTGTGAAGATATAAAAAATGCCTTAAATTATTGTTTAAAGCTCAGAGGCTTGGAAGGTTTTTCTCAAGATGAAGTAAGAAAAATGGTTGGTGAAGGAGTTAAAAGATTAATAGAACAGGCTATAGAAAAAAGAGGAGCAAAAAAAGATTTACTTGAAGAATTACTAAATTGTTTTGTTAGTTACTATAGTAATAACATAGCAGTCTATACAAAGCCCTATCCTGAGGTATCAGATATCCTTGATAAATTGTATGATATTAAAAAGGCTGTAATATCGAATAAATTAAGTTTTTTAACAATTAAAACCCTTGAGAAATTGAATCTTTTGCATTATTTTGATTTTGTAGCAGGCAGTGATACTTTTTCGCAACAAAAACCTTCACCAGTGCCTATATTAGAGACAATGAAAAAATTCAATGTATCACAAGAAAATACATTAATTGTTGGAGACAGCAATATTGACATAGAGACGGGAAAATCTGCAGGTATTAAAACTGTAGCAGTTACTTACGGCTATAGAGAAAGGGAGCTATTGAAAGATGCTGATTTTATTATTGACCGATTTAGCGATTTATTAAGTATTGTTAGAAAAACTTAAAATGAGTCAATTTATTGTTTTTGCAGGAAAGGGTGGAACAGGTAAAAGTACTCTATCTGCCTTAACTGTAAGATATCTTAAAGACAGAAAATTAAGTCCTATATTGGTTGTCGATGCTGACCCGAATTTTTGTCTTCCTGAACTCTTAGATATTAATATTACTGGAACTCTTGCGTCAGTTAGAGAAGGAGCAATGCAAGATAAACCTGATGGTATGTCTCTTGATGAATGGCTTGAAATAGAGATTAACAGAATTATTGAAGAATCAGAAGGATTTGACCTTCTTGTTATGGGAAGACCTGAGGGAAGCGGATGTTATTGTGCAGTTAATAATGTATTAAAAAGAATTCTTCAGGAAATTTCTGAAAAATATAAATATATAATAGTAGATAATGAAGCAGGGATGGAACATATAAGCAGAGGTATAATTAGCAAGATTGATTACTTATTTATCATAGCCACTCCGGCAAAAAGTAGTATTCAGTCTGCATTAAGAATCAATCAACTTGTAGATGAATTAAATTTATCTTCTAAGAAAAAAGCTCTTGTTATTAATCAGTCTTCAGGAAAAATTGAAGGACATGATGAATTATCAAAAATTTTTGGAAAAATAGTTTATATTAACTTTGACGATAAAGTAAAAAGTTTAAGTGAGCAAGGGGGAAGTATTTTTTCTTTAAATAGTTCAGCAGTTGTTATTAAAGATTTCTATAAATTTTTGGAGGAGGAATTTGGAAGATAATTTTCAGAAATTAGTTGAAATAATGGAAAAGCTTCGATCTGAAGAAGGTTGCCCTTGGGATAAAGTGCAAACCCATGAGACTTTAAAAAGATATCTCCTTGAAGAAACATACGAATTAATAGAGGCAATCGAAAAGAAAGACTACAAAGAAATGAAGGAAGAATTGGGAGATTTGCTTCTTCAGATAGTTTTTCACAGCAAAATAGCAAAAGATGAGGGTAAGTTTGATATTAATGATGTAATTGATACAATTTCAAAGAAAATGATAAACAGACATCCCCATGTATTTGGCTATGCAAATTTTAAGACACCAGAAGAAGTTTTAAATCAGTGGGAAGATAGAAAAAAGGAAGAGGGTAAACTTAAAAGTTCAATTCTTGAGGGAATTCCTCTGGCACTTCCTGCTTTGCTCAGAGCATACAAGATTCAGTCAAGAGTAGCAAAAGTGGGATTTGATTGGGATAATGTTGAAGGAACTTTTGATAAGCTTGAAGAAGAAATTAATGAATTGAAGGAGGCAGTTAAATCAGGAGATAAGGAAAAAATAGAGGAAGAAGTCGGCGATGTTTTATTCAGCATTGTAAACATTGCAAGATTTTTGAAAATTGACCCTGAAACAGCTCTTAGAAAGACAAATCGAAAATTTGAAAAAAGATTCAAAAAACTTGAAAAGCTTGCCCGACAAAAAGGTAAATCACTAAAAGAGATGTCTATTAACGAGATGGACATCCTTTGGGAGGAAATAAAGAGAGGTTGAAAAAATTTTCCTTTACTTTTTTACTTTGACCATGTTATAAAAGGATTAGCTTTGCATGTAGCGAAGTTTTAGTACCTACCATTGGTGGGGAGATTAAAAGGAGGTTTTAAGAAGTATGGCTTTTGAAGGACGTGTTAAGTGGTTTAACGAATCAAAGGGGTTTGGATTTATTCAGCAGGATGGCGGACAGGATGTTTTTGTCCATTACACTTCAATTAAGGGTGATGGATTCAAGACCCTGAAACAGGGAGACAGAGTTAAATTTGATGTTGTTGAAGGAGACCGTGGACCTAAAGCAGTTAATGTAGAAAAAGTCTGACAACCTGAGGGGGAGACCTCTCCCCCTTTTATAAATTTTTCAAATGCCTCTTCCAGAATGGGTTAAAACCCAACTTAAAGAGCTCAAAAAGACACAAAATTTTTTAAAACACCGAAAATTAAATACTGTCTGTGAAACCTTAAGATGTCCAAACAGAAGTATTTGCTATAAAGAGCCTACAGCTACTTTTATGATTCTTGGGAATGTTTGTACAAGAAGATGTAAATTTTGTAATGCTAAAAGAGGAAATCCTGAACCTTTGGATTTTGAAGAGCCTTCGAGAATAGCTCAAGCAGTTAAAGAACTCTCCCTAAAATATGTTGTTGTTACATCTCCAACAAGGGATGATATAGAAGATGGAGGAGCAGAACATTTTGTTTTGACAATAAGAGAAATTAGAAAAATTAATCATGATGCGCAGGTTGAAGTTCTTGTTCCTGATTTTAAGGGAGATATAAATTCAATTGAAAAAGTTATAAATTCTGAAATAGCAGTTTTTTCCCATAATATTGAAACTGTGCCATCTCTATACGGATATGTAAGAGACGGAATTTATAGGCGGTCATTAAAAGTTCTTGAATCTGCAAAAAAGCTTAATTCAGAAATGATTACTAAATCAGGATTCATGGTGGGACTTGGTGAAAGCCTTAGCGAAATATTTCAGACAATAAAAGATTTAAAAAATGCAGGTTGTGACATTATTACAGTTGGGCAGTATCTTCAACCTTCAAAAAAAGCTTTACCTGTAGTAGAATATAAAAAAATGGAATTTTTTAATCAAATTGCGGATTTTGCTTTGAAAGAAGGAATTAAGGTTGTTTTAAGTAGTCCATTAATAAGAAGTTCTACAAGGGCTTTTGAAGCCTTTAAAGCAGTAAAGGAGGGAAAGTATGGAAAACTTTGAATTTTTTAATCCTACAAGAATAATTTTTGGCAAAGGGACCGAGAATAAAATTGGAGAGATTTTGAAAAA
>NZ_MAVV01000084.1 GCF_001707915.1 Thermodesulfovibrio sp. N1
AAAAAGCAAAAGAAATTCTTTATGAAGAAGGTTGGAAACAGGGGAACGACGGAATTCTTGTAAAAGATGGTAAGAAATTCTCCTTTATTTTACTTGTAAATCAGGGAAACGAAGCAAGGCTTAAAACTGCCCAAATCATTAAGGAACAACTTAAAAAAATTGGAATTGAACTAAACATAAGAGTTCTTGAATGGCAAAGTTTTCTTGAACTTGTTACAAAAAGACAGTTTCAAGCAGTTCTTCTTGGCTGGTCCCTTTCTCGTGATCCGGATTTGTATGATATTTTTCACTCATCAAAAACCAAGCCAGGAGAGTTTAATTTTGTTGGTTATAGCAATAAAGAGGTAGATAGCCTTATTGAAAAAGCAAGACAGATCCTCAATAAAGAAGAAAGAAAAAAGCTTTACTGGAGAATTCACGAATTAATAACAGAAGATCAACCCTATACATTTCTTTATGTACCTGATACAATAATTGCGGTTAATAAAAGAATTAGAGGAATTGAGCCAGCTTCAGCGGGAATATGGCATAATTACATTTTCTGGTATGTGCCAAAAAATTATCTTGATTGGTATAATTAAAGATATGAAAATTTCCATTATAACAAAAATCACTCAATTAAATGTCATTCTTAGCGTAACAAAGAATCTCATCCTTTTTTTAATATTACTGTCACTGCCTTCTCTAACTTTTGCTCAAAATGGAATATCAAAACTTGAAGATGCCTATAAAAATATTAACGATATAAGTGGTAGTTTTACTCAGACAAGCTACATTAAAGATTTAGACAAAATTCAACAATTTAAAGGCAGATTCTTTATAAAGGGAGATAAAATCCGATGGCAGTATACTGGAGAACATTCTCAAACTATATATATCAATAAAAAAACTCTCATTGTCTATGACAAAAAAAGAAAACAGGCAATACAGAGCGAATTTAATGAGGAAAAATACGGGCAACTTCCGCTGGCACTTTTAGGCAGAATGGCAGATTTAAAAAAAGATTTTGAAGTTACTGAAAAATCTGAAAACACAATTTTACTAATTCCTAAAAGTAAAATGGGAAACATAAAAACAATAGAGGTAAGGATTGCTGATGGAGATTTCCCTGTAAAGTCAATGAAAGTATTAGATGCTTCTGCAAATACTATTAAAATTGATTTTAGCAATGTAAAAATAAATACAAATCTCAAAGACTCCATATTTAAATTTACACCTAAAAAAGATGACACTGTCTTAAAATATTAAAACTTAACTTATACTTCGTAGGAGGCATAAAATGACTAAAAGAAGAGTTGCTATTACTATGGGAGATCCAGCAGGAATTGGTCCAGAGATTATTGTGAAAGCCTTTGCTCAGGAAGACATCTATAAAATCTGTAATCCTATAGTTATAGGTGATAGAAGCATTATAAAAGAAGTAATCAAAAAAATTGGAATAGATTTTGATCCTGACAATATAGAATTATTAAATTTAAATGAAATTCCAAATCCGGCAAAACTCATAAAAGGCGCTCCATCTGAGGAATCAGGTAGAGCATCCTTTTCTTATATAAGAAAAGCTGTGGAGCTATACAGACTTGGAATAATCCAAGCAATTGTTACCTGTCCAATAACAAAAATAGCCTTGCGAATGGCAGGACTTCCTTGGCTTGGGCATACAGATATGCTTGCTGAACTTACTGATACAGATGATTATGCAATGGCTTTTTACAGTGAACAATTAAAAGTAATTCTTACAACAATACATGTTCCACTAAAAGATGTTCCTCATCTTGTAAAAAAAGAAAAAGTAATAAAAACAATCTTTTTTGCAAAAAAAGCCTGTGATATGCTTCAAATTGAAAATCCTCGCATCGCAGTCTGCGGGCTTAATCCACACGCAGGAGAAGAAGGAATTATGGGAAGAGAAGAAATTGATGAAATTAAACCAGCAATCAAAGAAGCAAAAGCTTTAGGAATAAATGTTTCAGGACCCTACCCTGCTGATACTATTTTTAAGAAGGCTTTAGATGGTGAATTTGATATTGTAGTTGCAATGTATCATGATCAAGCACTTGCTCCATTTAAACTTATTGCCTTTCAGAAAGGAGTTAACTTCACTGTAGGACTTCCATTTATAAGAACTTCTCCAGATCATGGAACAGCCTACGATATAGCATGGCAGGGAAAGGCAGATCCTACAAGCCTCATTGAGGCTATTAAACTTGCATCAAGGATGGTGATTGTATGAAACTATTTACCCCCTTTGAAATTAAAACAATTAAGATGCCTAACAGAATTGTCCGTTCTGCAACCTATGAAAAAATGGCAGATGAAGATGGTTTTGTTACAGATAAACTTATAAATCTTTATATAAATCTTGTAAAAGGTGGTGTAGGTTTAATAATTACTGGAAATGCTCTTGTTCATCTATCTGGAAGAAGTGCTCCTAAAATGCTTTGTATTCACAATGACTTTTACATTGAAGGATTAAAAAAACTAACCTCTGCTGTTCATGAAGCTGGTGGAAGAATTGTAATTCAGCTAAATCATGGTGGAAGACAGTGTGCTCCGCTTTTTCTTGGTGGTGATAAACCAGTTGCACCTTCAGAAGTATATGAACCGATTTATAAAGTCAAGCCACGTGAACTTACACAGGAAGAAATATGGGAACTTATTGAATCTTTTGGTAAATCTGCAAGAAGAGCTAAAGAAGCAGGATTTGATGGTATTCAGATTCACGGAGCCCATGGATATCTTGTAAATCAGTTTCTGTCTCCCTACACAAACAAAAGAAATGATTACTGGGGAGGCGATGAAGAAAGAAGATTCCATTTTCTTGAAGAAGTTTATAACAGCATCCGAGACAATGTAGGATATGACTTCCCAGTGATGATAAAACTTAATGCCTGTGACTTTGTTGAAGGAGGAGTTACTTTAGAAGAAAGCTTAAGAATTGCTAAAAGACTTGAAAATTTAGGAATAGATGCAATTGAGGTAAGTGGTGGAATTGTGGAATCAAAACCCGAAAAAAGACCTGTAAGGATGAAGATTGATTCACCAGAGAAAGAAGCATATTTTAGAGAATTTTCAAGAGAATTTAAAAAAAATCTTAAGGTTCCTATTATGCTTGTAGGAGGGATTCGTTCTCGCTCAGTGGCAGAGGATATTTTACAAAAAAATGATGCAGACTTGATTTCTCTTTCAAGACCTTTAATTATAGAACCTGATTTACCAAAAAAATGGATGAAAGGGAAAGAATTATCTGACTGCATATCATGCAATGGATGTATGAGATTTATGAAATTGGAATATGTTAAATGTACACAACTTGAAAAAAAGAAATAAATTGCTTTAAGTTAATTGAGAAAAATTTTTAAGGAGGTTAGATTTTGGAACTTCATAAATTAACAGTTGTAGAACTGGCAAGAATGATTCACAGAGGAGAAATAAGGCCCCATGAAATCATTATAGATGTATTTAAAAGAATACAGGAAGTTGAAGGAAAAGTTAAAGCTTTTATAACTTTGACTGTAGAAAAAGCCTATAATATGGCAAAGGATGCTGAAAATGCTGTTTTTTCTGGCAAAAAAAGTATTTTAACAGGCATTCCTATAGCTGTAAAAGATAACATTTGCACAAAAGGGATACCTACTACTTGTGCTTCAAAAATTCTATATAATTTTGCTCCACCCTATGAAAGCACTGTTACATCAAGACTAATGGAAAACAAATACATTCTTGTTGGAAAAACCAATATGGATGAATTTGCAATGGGTTCATCAACTGAAAACTCTGGATTTCACATAACAAGAAATCCCTGGGATTTAGAAAGAGTTCCGGGAGGAAGCTCAGGTGGAAGTGCTGCTGCTGTTTCGGCGGATGAATGTATCGCAGCACTTGGTTCTGACACAGGTGGAAGTATCAGACAACCAGCCTCCTTTTGTGGAGTTGTTGGACTTAAACCCACTTATGGAAGGGTCTCCCGTTTTGGACTTGTTGCCTTTGCTTCTTCTTTGGATCAAATTGGTCCTATTACAAAATGTGTTGCAGATGCTGCACTGATTATGAATGTAATAGGAGGATATGACCCTATGGATTCAACATCTGCTCCAATAGGAGTTATTGACTTTACAGAATATCTTGGTAAAGATATAAAAGGATTGAAAATTGGTATTCCTAAAGAATACTTCATAGAAGGAATGGATAAGGAAGTTGAAGAAAGAATAAATGATGCCATAAAACATCTTGAGTCTCTTGGCTGTATTCCTGTAGAAATCTCTTTACCCCATACTGAATATGCTGTCGCCACTTATTATATTATTGCTACTTCAGAGGCTTCTTCAAATCTTGCACGATATGATGGAGTAAAATATGGTCTTAGAGTTTCTGGCAAAGATTTACTTGAGATGTATATGAAAACAAGGTCAAAAGGTTTTGGGACTGAAGTAAAAAGAAGAATAATGCTTGGAACCTACTCTCTTTCAGCAGGATATTATGAAGCATACTATAAAAAAGCTTTACAGGTAAGAACCCTAATAAAGAGAGATTTTGAAAGAGCCTTTGAAAAAGTTGATTTTATTGTAACACCAACTGCACCTACTCCAGCTTTTAAAATTGGTGAAAAAATAGATGACCCCCTTCAGATGTATCTATCTGATATATTTACAATTTCTGTTAATCTTGCAGGACTTCCTGCTATATCAATACCTTGCGGATTCAATATGAAGGGACTTCCCATTGGTCTTCAGATTATTGGTAAACCCTTTGATGAAGCTGGAATACTTCAGCTTGCCTATGCTTATGAACAATCAACTCCATGGCATAAAATGAAACCAACTTTATAAAAAGGAGTGAAAATGCAATACGAAGCAGTAATTGGATTAGAAGTTCATGCTCAACTTTTAACAGAAAGTAAAATATTTTGTAGTTGCTCCACCCAATTTGGAGCAGAACCTAATACTCAAGTTTGTCCTGTCTGTCTTGGAATGCCAGGGGTACTTCCAGTGTTAAATAAAAGAGCAGTTGAATACACAATTAAGACAGGACTGGCAATGAACTGTAGGATTGCTCCCTATAGTAGATTTGCAAGAAAAAATTATTTTTATCCCGATCTTCCAAAAGGTTATCAAATAAGTCAGTATGAACTTCCCTTATGTGA
>NZ_MAVV01000085.1 GCF_001707915.1 Thermodesulfovibrio sp. N1
ATAAGAAACAGCATGAAAATCTAAGGCATTTAAAAAACTATCTATAAAAGGAGAAATTATAGAAGGATTTGTGCAATTTATTTTTGCATCTCTACATTCAATATTTAAAAACAGATATTTCCTTTTTGAATATTTATGTTGATATCCAAAAGAGCCAATATCAATATCCGAAAGATTTCTTATATAATTTATATAGTATTCTCCAGCCTCACCTTTCCCTTCTGATTCTTTAATTACAATTCCAGGAATTTTCTTTTTTGCCCAAGAAGAGGCATCTTTTACTGTTTCTACATTTATTTTTCTCTCGTTGTTGACCTTTTTATCAGATGAACACTGTACTTGTAATGCAACCATTAAAATAGCCATAAAAACAATTACTTTTTTCATTTTTGCCCTCCTATTTTTCTATTTCTCTGCCTATCCAGATGACCTTACCGATGACATGAATATCATCTGGAGGCACGATAATTGGCTCATATTTTGGATTATCGCTAATAATTTTAAGTTTTTTTTCATTAAAAAGCAATTGAATTCGCTTAATCATAATGGAATCATTGACATAAATAGCATAAATTCCACCATGAAGGTCAACAAAGTTCCTGTTTCCATCCACCAGGACAATATCGCCACTGAAAAGCGTTGGTTCCATTGAGTCTCCCTCTACCCTGATAAGGCTCATTTTTGTATGGTCACCCTTACGCCTGATCCAGTCACTCCTGAAGGCAAGCTTTATCTCTATCTGAGCGTCTTCTACCGGAACAAGTCCTTTGCCTGCACTGATTTTTCCGCTCACCATAGGAATGAGAATGTAGTCCTGCCCCAGACTTTTATATTCTTTAGTAGTTTCTGGTGTAACAAGAGGTTTATGTTTTTCAATAAACATTTCTCCTTCACCAGTGATGAGCCAATCAATTGAGATATTCAAATGCATAGCTAATTTCTTTAAATTTTCATATCCGGGGAGTCTTTTCCCAGATAAATAATCCATTAGCGTTGGATAAGGAATTTCAGTCTTTTTGCAAAATTCTTTATAATTAAAATTTAATCTATCTATTAAAATTTTTAATCTATCTTTTAATTCATTCTGCATAAAAACCCCTTGACATATTTAATGCAATAACATATAATTTCAATATGCAAATAAATAAAGTGTTAATAAAAGAAGTCAAAAAAAGTGACCTTATAAGGCCAAATCTTTCTGCAATTGCAAAGAAAATCGGCAAAACGAGAACATGGGTTAGTCTTGTCTGGAACCGCAGAAAAAAATCAAGGCATACACAAGAGCTCATAGCAGAGGCTCTCGGAATCCCATATGAAGAACTCTGGGGCGACAAATGAACCATATTGATAAGTATATATTTTTTTGTCATTTTTGTCTATGTCTAAGATGAAGAAAAAAATAGACATACAACAGCTTGATTTCTTTGATCTACTTAAGAAAATTCAGCAAGAACAGGCTCAGGCTTTGAATGAGTCTGCTCCAGGAAGTCTAAATATAGATGCTCAGATACGCGGGCTTGTAACAATGGCTCTCAAGCAGACAAGGCTAAGTAGATATGAGGTGGCTGGTAAGATGTCTGAACTACTTGGCAAAGAGATAACAAAAGCGATGCTTGATAGCTGGTCTGCTGAGAGCAAGGAAAATCATAGATTCCCTCTTTCGTATCTGCCTGCTTTTTGCAGAGCAACAGGAAGCAGGGAAATACTCAGGTTTCTTGCAGACAAATGTGGCGGATTCTACATAGAGAGTGCTGAAGCTTTATATACAGAGCTTGGCAGGATTGAGCAGATGAAAAAAGAGCTTTTAGAGAGAGAAAAAACAATAAAAATGATGATACAGAGGCTTGGGGGGTGACCGATGAGCAATTTAGTTGCCTTAAGAAAAGAAAGTAGCAGTTCGCACTTACAAGACAAAAGTGCGAACTTAAGTGCGAACCTATTAACAAAAAGTTCGCAGTTGTCAAAAGGCATTGAAAATAAAGAAAAAAATAGATATCAAGATAGTAGTTTAAAGCCAAAAAATCATTATGAAAGTGCGAACCTCTGGTTAGAGATAAAAGAGGTTCAGGAGCTATTAAATGTATCAAAAAGAGCACTTCAAAAAGCTTGTAAAGCTGGCAAATTTATAACAAAAACCGCCACTGGCAGAGGCGGGATAAGATACCTCATCGCTCTTTCCTCTTTGCCTGCTGAGGCAAGGCTTAAATACTACCAGCAAAAAGGCATGCTTGAGTCTTACCTTCAAGCCACAATCCCAGCTGCTCCACCTAAGGCTCCAAAGAAATTTATAGAGATAGCCCTTGCAAGACTGAATCTTGTGAGACTCTGGAGAGAGTTCAGAAAAGGGGCTGGCAAAAAAACAGAGGCAGACAGGGCTTTTCTGTCTGCATATAATGAAGGGAAAATCGCACAGAACATATATAAAATACTTGGTGAAGTATCAGTAAAAACCCTATATCGCTGGATAGACCAGCTTGGGGGTACAGATGACTACACAAGACTAATTCCTCAGTGGAATCCAGGAAGCAGGCGATGCGGACTCACAGAAGAAGAGAAAGACATATTTTTCAGATTTCTGCTTGACCCAAAAAACATAAAAATCGGTCAGGCAATCAGATTAACTAAATTCTACCTTGAAAGCAGAGGAATCCCTTCGCCTTCTCATCCCATCACATTCAGGCGTTTTGCTGAGAGATGGAAAACAGAAAACTACGACCGCTGGGTGCTGATGCGAGAAGGTCAGAAGGCACTAAGAGATAAAGTAGAAACATTTATCAGGCGTGATCCATCGTTACTTGAAGTTGGAGAAGTGCTGGTTGCAGATGGACACAGGCTAAATTTCCAGGTGATAAATCCATTCACTGGTAAACCTGTGAGACCGGTGCTTGTGGGATTTCTGGACTGGAAGAGCTTTACGCTTATTGGCTATGAAATTATGCTCACTGAGAATGTTCAATGCATTGCATCTGCTTTGCGAAATGCCATACTGAGGCTTGGCAAATTCCCGAAGGTCGTATATATGGACAATGGAAAAGCCTTCAGGGCAAAGTATTTCACAGGTGTAGATGACTTTAATGAAACGGGGATATATGGGCTTTTTGCCCGTCTTGGTGTGACAACAATCTTTGCCCATCCATACAACGCAAGGGCAAAAGTAATAGAGAGATGGTTTCAGGAGTTCACAGAGACATTTGAGAGATTGATGCCGAGTTTTGTGGGGTCATCCATACAGGACAGACCTGCCTATCTAAAAAGAAATGAGAAATTTCACAAACAACGCCATAAAGAATACATCCCAACCATAGAGGAAACAATCCAGCTTATAGAGTCATGGCTACAATTTGAATACTCCCAGCCCTGCCCTCATGTGACAGGCAAGACTAAGGGAGAAGTACTTCAGGAAGGACTTGGTCAAGGAGTGTTTGTTGATGAGCTTGATGGCCTCATGATGGAAGAAAAAATCACAAACATCACCCGCAATGGAATCAGATTCCTCAAGACAGAATACTGGGATGAAGCACTGTACGGAATGAGAGAGCAGGTAATCATCAAGTACAGCATTTTTGATTTGAGCCAAATAAAGGTATACGACAAACGAGGAGAATTCATCTGCATTGCAAAACGCAGGGAACCTGTTCATCCTCTGGCAGCAGTAAGGGGAGATGCAAAGGATATGGAAGAGCTCAAGCGTCAGATAGCAGAGCAGAGAAGGCTTGAGAAAAAGACAATTATGGCTGTTAAAGACCTTCTCAAGAGACAAACAGACATTCAGCTTGACTGGCAGAAGGCTATAGAGGCATCTCCTCGGATAGCGGACAGAATTGAGATAGAAGATCTGCAACTTCCACCGATTGAAGAGCACATTCCTGATGAAGCTGTAAAGATAGAGCCAGAGCTTCCGCAGGAAATTGAGCCAAATCAGGATCAAAACGCACCTGAAAGACCATTCTTTGGAGACAATGAAATTGCAAGGTATGAGTGGCATATGAAGAATGGATTCCACACACAGGAAGACTGGGAGTTCAAGGAATATTTTGAAAGCACGCTAACTTACAAAATGATGAAACAATTCTGGGAAAAAGAAAATTAACTTTTACAGGAGGATTATAACATGAAAAGAATTTTTGCGAGAACAACAAATGTTGAACGTTTTGCAGGGGCGATGACTCGCCTCATGAATCGTCAGGAGGGGATACCAGGAATGGCACTTATATTTGGAGAGCCAGGACTTGGGAAAACCAAAACTTCGCTCTGGTGGATAGCAAATAACGATGGGATATTCATCAGAACAAAAAAACTGATGACAGGCAGGTGGTTACTTGAGGAAATCGTGGCTGAACTTGGCGAGCAACCTGCAAGGCGTGTGAGTGAGCTATTCAGGCAGGCACAGGACCAGCTACTTGAAAGACCACGCCCCATATTTGTTGATGAAGCAGACTATCTCACGCATGATGTGAGAGTTCTTGAAACACTCCGTGATCTTCACGATGTAACAGGCGTGCCAGTGATTTTTATCGGAATGGATCACGCTGATAAAAAGCTTGCAAGATACAAGCATCTCTTTGACCGATTTAGCGAAATAGTAAAGTTCAATCCTCTCACAGAACATGACATCAGAATGATAGCAGATCAGCTTTGTGATGTAAGGCTTTCAGATGATGCAATACAGCATATAGCAACACAGGCAAATAGATTTAGAAGAGTCATGGTCTGGCTTTACAGAGCTGAAGCAGTAGCAAAGGCAAACTCTCTTAAAGAGGTCTAGAC
>NZ_MAVV01000086.1 GCF_001707915.1 Thermodesulfovibrio sp. N1
TTATTTTGAAGAGATGAATAAAAAATTTTGTTATCCTTGAGAACAACTCTTGAAATAATTTCTCTTCTAATGCCTGTATCTTGAATCTGTTTTCCATTCCAGTTGCTTATAAAAATTCCCATTGAATTTTTAAATTTTCTTACAAAAGTAAATTGATTAAAAAATGGAGAGTTTTTTCCTGTAAGAAGTCTATAAATATCAGAAGCGATAATTTTACCTGTGTATTCATTATCTTGTAAAGAGTAATCTTTTGTAAATATCGGAGCATCTGTTGTTACAGTGTAAACTTTAACATCTATCTTGCCAAAACTTACAGCTCTTATAACTATTTCCACATCAGCTGATTTCCATAACAGAGGGTCAAATTTTTCACCCCTATAAGGAAAAGGTCCATAAATCTTAAAATACTCTGTAAATTCAAGTTCTTCTTTTATGGTGTTACTAACCTTTGAAATTCCTTCAAAACCTTCTAATGCGATGCTGAGTTTTTTGATTCCAGGTTGTGTTATATCAATATAAATTTTTTCAGCAAATGTTGAGTTAGATATAAGATTAAAAAAAAGAATAATTATTATAATTTTGATTGTCTTAAAGATACCTTTCATGGCTTAAACCTCATTCCCACAATTACTTCAGATTTTGGAGGAGGAAGGGGGGAGGATTTTTTAATAGCCCTTATCACAGAAGAATCAAATATTGTATTTCCAGAACTCTTTTCAAAACCTTCAATAATTACTTGTCCGTTTGAAAGTATTCTTACTGCTACAACCGCTTCAAGATTTTTAGGAACAGTATCAGGTATGTTCCAGTTCTGTCTTATAAGTCCAGAAATAATGGCAAGATAACTTGACAACAACTCATTAGAATCAGGTTTATTTGTAGATGAAGCTGTATTAGATTTCAAAGAATTAGAAATAGCAATTTCTTGAATTCTTTTTTTTGCTCTTATTGCAGAAAGTCTTTCCTCAAGAAGCTCTTCGTCTGATTTAATTTTTTTTTCATTAATTTTTTCTTTTTGTTTCACAATGGGATTTAATTTGGCAATTTCATTTTTTTCTGTATTTTGTAAATTTGAATTAGTGATACTTTTATTAATAGATTCTTGAATCAAGGTTATATAGGTAATGTTTTTCAAGTCATGGGTAGAATTTCTTATTCCAAATATTAGAAGGAGGATAAATAAACTATGAAAAATGATTGATAGAAAAAGAGAAGAGTAAATCTTTGTTGTCATTGATTTTCTTTTGGTTCTGTTATCATTCCAATTCTTTCTATTCCAGAAGCCTTAATCTCTCCCATGACTTCTGCTACAAGTCCATAGGGAACATCTTTATCTGCTTTTAGTAAAACAGCTATATTAGAATCTTTAAAGGCTGAAAGAATAGATTGCAATTCCTGCATCTTTGATAATTTTTCATTAACATAAATTTTTCCTTCTTTTGTAACAACAATATTAATTTTTTCTGCCTCTTCAATACTTTTTCCCTTTGCTTTTGGTAAATTAACATCAATTCCCTGTTGCATAAGTGGAGCAGTAATCATGAAGATAATAAGCAACACAAGCATTATATCAACTAATGGAACAACATTAATTTCAGCGAGCGCTGATTTTCTACGAGGTATTAATCCTGCCATGGATATTTCAAAATTGTTTCAGAAAAGTCATTTAATTCATGAATCAGTTTATTTGCTTGATTAGTAAAATAATTATAGGCAATTACTGCAGGGATTGCTGCAAATAAACCAGCTGCCGTTGCTATCAATGCTTCCGCAATACCTGGTGCAACTGTAGCCAGTGAGGCAGAACCTTTTATTCCTATATTGCGGAAGGCATCCATTATACCCCAGACAGTTCCAAAAAGTCCTATAAAAGGTGTAGTAGATGCTGTAGTTGCAAGAAAACCTAAGTAACTTTGAATTTTATTAATTTCTTCAGAGGAATATTTTTTTACAATAAATTCAAGATTAAAGTTATTTGGGTTATTAGAAGGATTTTTTCTTGAAATTTCTGAAAATATCCCTCTGTAAAGGGAAGCAAGTGGACTTAATTCAAATCTTTTCGCCGATGAAAAGAGATCTTTATGGTTGTTTGTATTGATAAATAAATCAAAAAAACGTTCATTTTCGTGCTTCATACCCTTGTAAACTTTAATTTTATAAAAAATAATTGCCCATGAAAAAATTGAAAAGAAAAGTAGAATAATTAGAACAACCTTTGCAACAATTCCTGTTTGTTTAATAAGATCAATAACTGTAAGTTCCATAAATAGAATAATAAAACAGGATAGTTTTAAATGTCAAACTATTTTGTTTATTGGGGTTTTATATATTTAAAATTTTATTTGCAAACGTTTTAAAGGATTTGGTAAAATTATCATAACAATTTAAAATTTTTATTGCAGGAATAAAACCTGCATTGAAAATACAGACTATGGAAAATGAGTCGTTAAAAAAAGGTTTTTTTTTCACAGTCCCACATACGGAAGTCTTTCCTTTCAACAGGTTTTTGAAAAAATTATAGAATTTGTGAAGGAAGCCCCAGAGAGGAAATATAGCTTAATTGTTGGTAGTGACTCTTTCCCCGGAGAAGAGACAGTTTTTGTGACAGCTATAATTATTCACCGTAGAGGTTCAGGTGGTCGATATTTTTATAGAAAACTTAAGTATGAGAAGATGGATAATTTAAAATTACGAATATTTACAGAAGCATCTTTGAGTCTGGAAATCGCAGAAGCCTTAAAAAAGAAGCTTTCTGAAAATGGAGTATCTAAACTTCCAGTTGAGATACATCTTGATGTAGGAAAGAATGGAGCAACAAGGAATATCGTAAAAGAAGTGATAAAAATGATTGTAGGTTCAGGTTATGTGGCTGTGACTAAGCCAGATTCTTTTGGTGCTTCTAAAGTAGCTGATAGACATACAAATTAAACCGTAACACTGCAAATTTTAAGTAATATGTAAATTGGAATTTAGTTTTTCAAGAATTTTTCTGGATGTCTTAGGAATTTCTGATATAACCCATTTATCATTTATTTTGAGTTTGTATATTCTCCTTAGATGAATTATTAAATCCTTTACTGAATATTTCTTTAAAAGCTCTGCCTCCCTTAATTTCATATATACTCTGTAATAATAAAGCAGACTAAGAAAATTAACAAACATCTATCCCTGTAACATTAAATCATCCCTCTACTCCCTAAACGATACTGTATTTCATAAAATCTTTCAATGGAAAAACTACCCCCTTTTTTAGAAAATCAACTACTGTTTTTCTCTTCATCCCTATATCTTTTAGTATTCCTGATATGCTTTTTGGTGAAAGCTTGCAATCTCTTATTCTGTCACTTAAATCTGATGTTATGTAATAATGTCCAACATTTTTTATTGCTGTACAGTGAAAAAATCTTAAAATGGAAAATACATATAATTCCTTATAATAAACAGGAAAATACTTCTTAAGTAATTCATAAATATCAGAGGTGATGGAAAAACAAAAATCTGTTGCACCAAACTCCTTTACTGTTATGTTTGTTAATCCTTCTTTTAGTCTTTCATGTTTTGGCTTTATAAGACCCTGCGGAGTTATCTTGCCAAGATATTTCTCTGTTACTTTTCTTGCCCTTCCTTTCTTTCTATCCCATATGGACTTTATTTTGTATAAATAATAATTGCTCCCAATCTGGATAATCTGTGTGCCAGATGTTTTATGCTTTTTTACCCATTCTGGTAATTCTTTTTTGTCAATATAGTAGGAAAATATACAATTTATCAATTTGATAATAAATTTTACTTGTGTCTATTACTTAATTTAGGCGGTGTTAAGGGTTAATATTTTCTCTAATTATTACCTAAACTGAATCTATTTGAATTCTTTTTTCCTTCCTTAAACCCCTCATGTCTGCTTTCATATTAACTGATCCTTTTTTCATAAAACTTTTGACATTATCTATTATTTTATAATTTGAATTATACAGAGTGAAAAATTTATTTATCAAGGACTTCTCTTATTTTCTTTGATAAAAGTTCAATGCTAAAAGGTTTTTGAATGAAATTATCGGAATTTTCATCAACTCCATATTTTTTAAGAGTATTTACTGGTAAGGCAGACATGTATAGAACCTTAATATTTGGTCTATATTTTTTTATTCTTCTTATCAACACAGAGACTCCTATACCCGGCAGAACTACATCTGATATAACAATGTGAATAGTTTTATTGTAAAATTGAGCCATTAATAAAGCCATATCTATTGTAACTGCCTCAAGTGGTTTATATCCTAGTTTTTTTAAGATTTCAATTACCAATTTTCTTACATTTTCGTCATCATCTATAACAAGAACTGTTTC
>NZ_MAVV01000087.1 GCF_001707915.1 Thermodesulfovibrio sp. N1
GGATAAAATTAAAAAAGTTCTTTTTGTTTATGGAAAAGAATCCATTAAAAAAATTGGCCTCTATGAAAGAGTTGTCAAGGCATTAAGAGAAAATAACATTGAGTTCATTGAGCACAGTGGAGTAAAGCCAAATCCAGTCCTCAGTCACACAAAAGAGGGTATTAAAAAGGCAAAGGAAGAAAAAGTAAATGCCATCCTTGCAGTTGGAGGCGGTTCAGTTATTGATGAAGGGAAAACAATTGCTGTAGGTGCAAAATCAAAAAAGGATGTATGGGTTTATTTCAAAAGAGGAGATGAAATAAAATCAGCTTTACCTGTTTATACAATTTTAACCTTGGCTGCAACTGGAACTGAGATGAATGGTTTTGCTGTAATAACAAAGGAAGAAAATCAGGAAAAGCTTTCAATTTCATCTGAACATATTTTCCCTAAGGTTTCCATTCTAAATCCAGAAATTACCTTCTCTGTTTCTGCTCAATATCAGGCATATGCCTGTGTAGATGTCATTGCTCATGTAATTGAGCATTACTTTAGCGGTAAGTATTGCCCAGTTCTTCAGAGTAGATTTGTTGAAATGATTGTTAAAACAGCAATGCAGACAACAGAGACGATATTAAAAGAACCTTACAATTACAATGCCCGAGCGGAGTTTATGTGGGCTGCTACCCTTGCCTTAAATGGTCTTACAAGGTTAGGAATTAAAGATGGTAGTTTCCCTAATCACATGATTGCCCATGCATTAGGTGCTCTATATGACCTTGCACATGGTGCCTGCTTAAGTATTGTCATACCTGCTTGGATGCGATGGTATAAAGACAGAAATATCCAACAGTTTGAAAGATTTGCAAAAGAGATATTTAATGTTAAAACAGCTGATGAAGGAATTTTGGAACTTAAGAATCGGTTTAAAAAAATTGGTGCACCTGTTAGTTTAAAAGATGTAGGAATAAGTGAGTCGGAGATATCAAAGATAGTTGATAATGCTTATAACATTGCAAAAGTCTGGCAGATGAAAGATGTTTATAACAAAAAAGTATTGACAGAAATAATTAAATATGCAAATGATTAATGAGGTGGAGATTCTTCGGTCGCTTACGCTCCCTCAGAATGACATCTTTTCTGTCATTCCGAGGGACTAAATGCCCCGAGGCGTTGTCCTGAGGCGTAAGCCGAAGGAACTCCTTCCGATTATAGTAAAAGGAGGAGATTCTTACTATTACTTTGCATACGCTTAGGGCTTCGGCTCAGGATGATAAAAATGGAGTTTCAGAGTTTGTTTTAAATGAAAGGAAGTAATGCAAAAGGAGGAATTTAAATAATTGTATAATGAAAATAAAAAATGGAGGAAGAAAAAATGTTTGATTTTCCAAGAATTAAAAGATTACCTCCCTATGTATTTGCAGTAGTAAATCAACTTAAGACCGAGCTGAGAAGAAAAGGAGAGGATATAATAGACCTTGGTATGGGAAATCCTGATTTGCCAACGCCAAAGCATGTTGTTGAAAAACTTTGTGAAGCAGCAAAGATTCCAAAAAATCATAGATATTCAGCAAGCAGGGGAATTACTCAACTTAGATGTGCTATCTCAGAGTGGTATAAAAGAAGATTTGACGTTGATATAGATCCGGAAACAGAGGCAGTTGTTACCATTGGCTCAAAAGAGGGTTTAAGTCATCTACTTTTAGCAGCAGTACAACCAGGTGACGTTGTTCTTACTCCTTCACCAGCCTATCCTATTCATCCTTACGGAGCAATAATTGCTGGTGGAGATGTTAGAACCTTTGATATTTGTCCCTCCATGGACTTCTTTCAGGAGCTTGAAAGAGCCTATAAAAATTCCTGGCCCAGACCAAAGATTTTAATAATTAATTTCCCTCATAATCCAACAACAGCAGTTGTGGAAAATCTTGATTTTTTCAGAAAAGTTGTTGATTTTGCTAAAGAAAACAATATTATGGTTATCCATGACTTTGCCTATGCTGACTTAGTTTTTGATGATTATAAAGCACCAAGTTTTCTTCAAGTTCCAGGGGCAAAGGATGTGGGCGTTGAATTTTTCTCAATGACAAAAAGTTATTCAATGGCTGGCTGGAGAGTTGGTTTTTGTGTTGGCAACAAAGAGATTGTTGGAGCATTAACAAAAATAAAAAGTTATCTTGACTATGGAATGTTTCAGCCAATTCAGATTGCATCAATTGTTGCATTAAGGGGACCCCAAGACTGTGTTGAAGAAATAAGAAAAACCTATGAAAGAAGAAGAAATGTTCTCATTAAAGGACTAAATCAGGCTGGATGGAAAGTTGACCCCCCTAAGGCAACAATGTTTGTTTGGGCTGAAATTCCAGAGCCTTTTAAGAAAATGGGTTCTTTAGAATTTGCTAAATTTTTAATAAATGAAGCAAAGGTAGCAGTTTCTCCTGGTATTGGTTTTGGAGAAGGAGGAGAAGGCTTTGTAAGATTTGCTCTTGTTGAGAATGAACACAGAATAAGGCAGGCTTGTAAAGGAATTAAAAAAGCACTAAATCTTGTTCCTCAGGTAAAAAGAATTAGAAAAGTTGGATAAGGAGGTAGAATGAAACAGGTAAAGGTAGGAGTTATAGGATTTGGTGTAGTTGGTACAGGTACAATAAAAATTCTTCTTAATCAGAGAGAGTTGATAAAAAAAAGAACAGGCATAGATATAATTCTTAAAAAAGTAGCTGATAAGGATCTTGAAAGACCAAGAGAGATAACACTTCCAAAAGAGATTTTGACTACAGATGCTTGGGAGATTATAAAGGATCCGGAAATTGATATAGTTGTTGAACTTGTTGGTGGCACTACCGTAGCAAAGGAATTTATCATGGAAGCTCTAAAAAACGGAAAACATGTTGTCACTGCAAATAAAGCTTTATTAGCAGAACAGGGCAATGAAATATTTGAAGAAGCCTTACAAAGAGGTTTAAAAATTGGTTTTGAAGCTTCTGTTGCAGGAGGTATTCCAATTATAAAGGTAATGAAAGAAGGTCTTGTTGCGAATAAAATGCTTGCAATATATGGAATAATAAACGGAACAACAAATTTTATTCTTACAAAGATGACTAATGAAGGGATTGATTTCCAAGAAGCTTTAAGGCAGGCACAGTCTCTTGGTTATGCAGAGGCAGACCCTACTCTTGATATAGAAGGAATTGATTCATCCCATAAAATTACTATTTTAGCATCCTTAGCCTATGGAATTCCCTTAAGTTTTAATAAAGTGTATTGCGAGGGTATTACAAAGATAACAGCACAGGATATTGCCTTTGCAAAGGAGTTTGGATACAAAATTAAGCTTCTTGCAATAACAAAAATTCTTAATGGAGAAATTGAATTGAGGGTGCATCCCACAATGGTTCCAGAGGATTATTTAATTTCAAAGGTTGACGGAGTTTTTAATGCTATATATGTTGAAGGAGACAGTGTTGGAGCAACCCTTTACTATGGAAGAGGAGCGGGAAGTATGCCTACAGGAAGTGCTGTAGTTGCAGACATAGTTGATATAGCAAAAGGAGTCAATACAATACCTCTTGATTTTTCTGAAAAATATACTATAAAACCAATGGAAGAGATAGAAAGCATGTATTATTTCAGGTTTACAGCCTTAGACCGTCCTGGTGTGCTTTCAAAGATTTCAGGAGTATTTGGAGAACATAACATAAGTATAGCTTCGGTGATTCAGAAAGGAAGATCAAAGGCTGGTGCTGTTCCTCTTGTAATATTAACTCACAAAGCCAAGGAAAAGAATGTCTTAGAGGCATTAGAAAAAATCGATAAACTACCTGTAGTATCAGATAAAAGCGTATTTATAAGGGTTGAAGGAGAAGAAACTTAATTGTGTCAAGATATTACCGCCAGATTATACTTTCTCAGATAGGGATAGAGGGACAAAGAAAACTAAAAGAATCAAAAGTTTTAATAGTTGGTGCAGGCGGTCTTGGAAGTGTTGTATCATACTATCTTGCTTGTTCTGGTGTTGGTTACATTGGAATAATAGATCCGGATATAGTTGAACTTAGTAATCTTCAACGTCAAATTATTCATAATGAAGAACATGTTGGTATGCCAAAGGTTATTTCTGGCATGATAAATCTTAAAAAAATTAACAGTGAGGTAAAAGTTCTCCCCTATCC
>NZ_MAVV01000088.1 GCF_001707915.1 Thermodesulfovibrio sp. N1
ATAAAGCCCAAAGAAAATTAAAAGAAGCCCGTGAGCAAATTGAACAGGCATTCGCGCTAACACCTAAGAATGCTAATCTCTTTATCCATCTTTACAATTTCTATATTGAACAGGAAAAACATGATAAAGCTATGAATGCTGTAACAAGATACATACAAGCAAGACCTGATGATAATACTGCTGCAATTTATCTTGGGATGCTTTATTTGACAAAGGGAAAATATGATGATGCCATTTCAATCTCAAAAAAAATGATTGATTCTTTAAAATTTTACGGAATTGGAGTATCAATTTCCAAAGAAAAAGACTTCACAATAGTTAAATCAGTTGAAAAAGAGGCTCCTGCAGAAAAGGCTGGTATTAAAGTAGGAGACATAATAACAGAAATTGACGGAGTATCTACAGAAGAGCTTAAGATTGACGAAGTTGTCAAAAAATTAAGAGGCGGTGAAGGAACAAAGCTCACTCTTAAGATTAAAAGAAAAGACAATGAAGAACCGATAAATCTGACTATAACAAGACAAAAATTTTATAGCCAACCATTTACAGTTGCAAGTTATATGGGAATTATAGGTATGGCTCAGATACAGAAAGGAAACATCAATGAGGCAAAAGAAATAATAAACGAGGCTTTGAACATTTCAAAATCTACGGGTTTAGGCATTATTCCTCTTAAAGCTTATGCTACTTTATTGTTTGTCTTCAAAGAGTACGACAAATTGATTAATGATTTTTCAAAAATTGACAATAATTATATCAAATTGCTTATTGCAACAGCCTATGCTAAAAAGGCTGATTATGACAGAGCTTTTAAAATTTTCAGAGAAGTAAATAATAAAAAAGAATTGCCAATTAATACAAAAAATTTCAAAGATTTTTATGAAGCAACAGACTCTTACATACAGGAGATGGAAAAACAGGCTATAAGCTATGAAAGAACAGGAAACATTGGCAAAGCATTAAAAATCTATGGAGATATCATAGATGTTGTCTCCGATGATAAAGCATCTTTGATAAGAAACAGGGTTTCAAGGCTTCTTATGGTTAATCCAACCGTTGTTGAAATTTCAGGCACTGCAAGACAGCACTTTTTAAACTCAGAGGTTTTGTATAATGCTGGTAAATATGAAGAGGCTTTGCAGGAACTCGAAAAAGCCAGGGCTCATAGCCCTTTCAATCCGCAGATTTATTTTAACTCTGCATTAGTTTGTGAAAAAATGGGAGACTACAGCAAAGCAATAAAATACATGGAGATATTTTTACAATTACTACCTCAGCATCCTCAGGCACAGGCAATCAAGGATCAGATTTATAAATGGAAGTTCATTCTTGAGAGGGAAATTTAAATGGCAAGGATAAAACAATTAAATAAAAAAATAAAGTATGTCTTTATAATTGTTATATTATTGTTTGTAAATCCTGCCTATGCACAAAAAGGTGTAGATGAAAATTTAATAAAGAATTTTACTTACTATGTAGAATTTGCCAATAAAACAGTTTCTTTAAAAAATGGTCAGTACGAATCCGGAGCTCCTTTAAAAGATTACATTAAAGTTTGGATAGTCAAATATGCATTTGCTGATATAAATAAAGATGACAAGACGGACGCTTTAGTTATTCTTGCCCATACAGGTGGAGGAAGTGGAACTTTCTTTGAGTTAACAGCACTGGTTACTGAAAAAGAGCAAGTTAAACAGACCAGTTCCATTTTACTAGGTGACAGGGTGGAAATCAAGGATATAAAAATAGTTGATGAAGTCGCTTTACCACATGCCTCTTTTAAGTCTTCAAAGAAAATATATTTAATAATGAAAACCCATAAACCTACAGATCCTTCCTGTCGCCCAAGTTTAATTTCAGAAGAATGCTTCTCTTTGAATTTAGCATATGAATTAAAGTCCTGCGAAGATGAATCTGCTCCTGTAGTAAGAAAACCAGCAATTTATCTATATCCAAAAAATAAGGAAAATATTACTGTCAAACTGAACATAAAAGGTACAGTTACAAAAACAATACCTGAATATAATGAATCCTGGAAAGTAAATGTTACCAAAAAAGGGATTATAGACAATAAATATTCTTATCTTTTTTATGAAGCTTCCCTTGAAAATCCAAT
Source organism: Thermodesulfovibrio sp. N1 (assembly GCF_001707915.1). GTDB lineage: Bacteria > Nitrospirota > Thermodesulfovibrionia > Thermodesulfovibrionales > Thermodesulfovibrionaceae > Thermodesulfovibrio. The sequence goes on from NZ_MAVV01000088.1 coordinate 2,117, forward strand.
TTCTGTATCAAAAGAAGGATGGATTGTAAGGTATGAACACCTTGAATCTTGGTTTGATAAATACCTGCCTAAATTGGGATTAAACAGAAAAGAGATAAAAGATTTCAAAGATTATTGGTTAAAGGAATTAAAATATGCCAAATTTTATCAAATAAGATTATTAGACAAAGATTTCCTTGATAACAATATTCAATTGCTGATTTCTCCAAAACCAGATACAGTAATTAGAGTAATACTTTACTTTAAACCTGTTGATAAATATAAAAAAATTAAAAATCCTAAACTTACTCATATTCAAAGAAAAGGTTTTACTGTAGTTGAATGGGGTGGTATAACCACTGATAAAATTCATTAAAAAGGAGTTGAATATGAAAAAGGCTATTTTATTTGTAATCATTTTCATAATTTTATTTACAGGGAATAATGCTTTTTCAGAGCAAAAAGATTCCACAAAAGTTTACATTACCCTTGAAGAAGCAAAAGATTTAATTCCTGATATTTACACACTAAGCATTACTGTGAATGTCAACTCTATTCAGGAAGCAGAATTAATTAAAATTCTGGGGAATGTTGACAAGTCAATAAAAAACCTCCGTTTAAACTACAAAGGTGGTAAATACAACGTCTATAGAAACTGCTGGTGGGAAAAAGGAAGAGAGGTATGTTCAGGATATAAGGGAAATGTTTATTATTACTTTGAACTTGAAAAACCTGAACAGCAGAATAAAATTTTGGAGAGTCTGGCAGAATTCAAGGAAAAGCACGGAGAAAAAGTAAGCCTTACCATTTCCAATCCAATGTGGACAGTCTCAAAGAGAAATTTGAGGATTGCCGAGGAGGAATTAAAACTTGAGATAGTTGACACTGCTAAGGCTTTTACCCAAAAAATGTCTGAAAAATTAGGAAAAATATGTAATATCTCAGAAATAAACTATGACCTAAGAAGACCTCCTATATGGTATCCCTTCAGAGAGGAGGATATCATGCTAAAATCAGCAACAAAGGAGTCAAGAATTAGCCTTGAAGCACCTACCCCAGTGAAAGAGGATAAAACCCTTTCAGTAAAAACATCGATAACTTTGATTTGCAGGTAAAAATTATTCCCGAAGGGATTCTATATTGATTATCCCTTCGGGATATAATAAACCATGAAAGTACGCATTGATTATTTACTGTATAAAAAAGCTATCACAGAAAGCAGAGAAAAAGCCCGAGCGCTTATTCTTGAAGGCAAAGTTATTGTAAACGGTCAAAAAATTGATAAACCTGGAACAATGGTTAATCAAAATGCTGAAATAACAATATGTGGCGAGACTCTTCCCTATGTAAGCAGAGGTGGGCTTAAACTTGAAAAAGCATTAAAGGAATTTTCAATAGATGTTAAAGACAAAGTAGCAATGGATGTTGGTGCAAGCACAGGAGGATTTACAGACTGTCTTATTCAACATGGAGCTAAAAAAGTTTATGCAGTAGATGTTGGGTATGGACAACTTGCCTGGAAATTAAGAACAGACCCAAGAGTTATTCCCATTGAAAAAACAAATATTAGATATATGCAAAAAGAAAAAATTCCTGAAAAAATAGATATTGTTACAGTAGATGTCTCTTTTATATCTCTTAGGCTTGTTATTCCGAAAATTCTTGAATTTCTTAAGCCCAATGGTGAAATTGTAGCATTAATTAAGCCACAGTTTGAAGCAGGGAAAGGAGAGGTTCCTCGAGGAGGTGTTATAAAAGATTTTGAAAAAAGAGAAAAAATTATAAGAGAAATGAGAGACTTCTTTGAAAGTCTCGGATTAAAAGTCATTGGTATAACCCAATCTCCTATCCCTGGACAGAAAGGAAATATCGAATATTTAATCTATGCGCTCAATACTAAACAATAGCACCAAATATCATTCCAGAAATTGTTGCCATAATAATAACAAGAAACACATAAACAGCTGTTTTTCTGAATCCTATAGTTTTCATTATTACAATCATACTTGGAAGACTAAGAGCTGGTCCTGCAAGAAGCAGTGCAAGGGCT
>NZ_MAVV01000089.1 GCF_001707915.1 Thermodesulfovibrio sp. N1
GTCTCCTCCCTTGCTATGAAACTTGCAGGGCATAGAATTTTGTTTTTTTGTAATTTTGACGATATTTTTTTATTTTTTAAAAAAATGCTTTTAATTAAAGAATCTGCAGGTATTGTAACTGCTGTCAAATCTATACTTGAAAATCCTGAATCATATAATGAAAATCTGATTATTAGTCAACATTCAGTTAATGTTGCCGAGATGAGCAATAGAATAGCTACAATGATGGATGAACAAAGTAAAGATATAAAGCTTGCTGGATACATTCATGATATAGGGAAAATTTGTATTCCATCAAGTATACTTTTTTCTGATAAAAATTTTGATGATCAAAAAATTAAGATTTTTCAACTTCATGTTTTATGGGGTGAAGTGTTATTTGAAAAGTTGTCATCAGGTGGAAGTAATGAAATATTGAGAGATGCTATTGGATTTCATCATGAAAGACTTAATGGTCAGGGTTATTTACGAGGTTTAAAGAAAAATATTCCTAAAATTGCCAGAATAATAGCAGTAAGCGATGTTTATACAGCATTAACTTCAGACAGGCCTCATAGAATGCATTATGATAAGGATGTGGCAATTACATACATAATTTCAAAGGCAGGTGAACTATTTGATTCTGAAGTTGTTGAATCTTTTAAAAGAGTAGTGTATTAAAACTTTTTATCCTCTAAAAAGGGAAAATTTTTTCTTGTTTCAATAACTTTACTAATTTCAATGTTAACTATATATAATCCATCCTTTTCATTTGCAAGAAAGATTTGATTACCCCAAGGATCAAAAACAGCAGAATGTCCCGTGTAAATTATTCCATTTCTGTCTTTACCAACTCGATTTACTCCTACAATATAGCACTGATTTTCTATTGCCCGTGCTCTAAGAAGACAAAGCCAGTGATCGTCTCTTATAGAGGGCCAATTAGCAATTAGAAATATTACATTTACATCTTTTGCTATTTTTCTAAACAGTTTTGGAAATCTTAAATCGTAGCAAATAAAGACACTACAGGGAATTTGATTGATTTGAAATATTACAGGTTTTTCTCCTGATTGATAAAAAATATTTTCTTTAAGAGGGCTGAAAAGATGAATTTTAGCATAGGTGCAATATATTGAACCATCTTCATTAAATAGAGAGGCAACATTATAAATTTTTCCATTATTATTTAAAGAGTAGCCTGCAAGTATTTTTAATTTTAAAGAGGAGGCAATCTTTGAAAGAAATTGTTCTGTTATGCCTCCTCTTTGTTCTGCTAAATTTGTATTCATAGTAAATCCAGTATTAAACATCTCTGGAAGAACAATTAAATCTACATTTTCTGCTTTTTCAATAAAATTTTCAACCTTTTTAAAATTCTCTTCCTTTTTCTCCCAGACAATGTCTAACTGAATTATTCCAACTTTCATTCAAGGATTGCACCTTTGTCAGCAGATTGTACCATTCGGGCATATCTTATTAAGTATCCTTTTTTAACCTTTGGTTTTGGTGGTTTCCAAGCTTTAAGTCTCTTATTAAGTTCAGTTTTAGGAATTGACAATTCAAGTTTTCTTTTAGGAATATCAATAAGAATTTTATCACCATCTTTTACAACTGCAATTGGCCCACCTTGTGCAGCTTCAGGAGATACATGTCCAATACAAGGACCACGAGTACCCCCTGAAAATCTTCCATCAGTAATAAGAGCAACAGATTCATTAAGTCCCATTCCTGTAATTGCAGATGTTGGAGAAAGCATTTCTCTCATACCAGGTCCACCTGCTGGACCTTCATATCTTATTATTACTACATCACCTTCGGTTATCTTACCATCAAGAATTGCTTTCATAGCCTCTTCCTCAGAATCAAAACATTTAGCAGTACCTTCAAATTTAAGCATCTTAGGTGACACAGCAGTTTGCTTTACTACAGCACCATTTGGTGCAAGATTTCCTTTAAGTATCGCAACTCCACCTTCTGTATGGTATGCTTTTTTTATGGGTCTAATAACATCCTCATCATAAATTTCAGCCTTTTTGGCAATTTCTTTTATATCAACTCCTGCGACTGTTAAATTAGAAAAAAGTTTGTCTTTTAGTCTGTTTAATACTGCAGGAATTCCTCCAGCTCTATAAAGGTCTTCCATATAATGTTGTCCAGAAGGAATAATATTAACAATATGGGGAGTTTTTCTACTAATTTCATCAAATACTTCTAAAGGAAGATCAACACCAGCATCATTGGCAATTGCTTTTATATGTAATACTGTGTTTGTTGAACCTCCTAATGCCATGTCTACCATGATAGCATTATATATAGATTCCTTCGTTATTATTTTCCTTGCATTTATTTTTTTCTTAACAAGTTCTACGATTTTTTCTCCTGTTTCAAAGGCTAATCTTCTTTTTTCACTCATTACAGCTGGTGTAGCAGCTACTCCAGGAAGGCTCATTCCCATTGCTTCTGTAATACAAGCCATAGTATTAGCTGTATACATTCCCTGACAGGAACCTGCTGTTGGACAAGCACACATTTCAAGATTTTCCATATCCTTTTGAGTTAGCAATCCTTTTTTAAATTTTCCAACAGCTTCAAAAGTATCAGTTGTTAGATTTCTTCTTTGACCTTTGTAATAACCCGATAGCATTGGTCCAGCAGTAAGAACAATTGCTGGGATATCAAGTCTTGCAGCAGCCATAAGCATTCCAGGAGTTATCTTGTCACAGTTGGTAAGTAAAACTATACCATCAAACTGATGGGCTTCAACTATGCATTCAATTATGTCAGCAATTAGTTCTCTTGATGGTAAAGAATATCTCATACCCTGATGTCCCATTGCTATTCCATCGCATATTCCTGGAATTCCAAAAATGAAAGGATAGCCACCAGCACTGTGAATTCCCTTTTCAATGAATCGTTCAAGTTCATTCATAGAAATATGTCCTGGGATAATATCAGTAAAACTCGATGCAACTCCTATAAAAGGGCTTCCCATTTTACTCTTAGGAATTCCTGTTGAATAGAGTAATGCTCTATGGGGAGTTCTTTCTAATCCCTTTTTTATAATATCGCTTCTCACTTAGTTTCCTCCCTTAAGGTGAGTTAGCTTATACTGTCTTATTATTTCAGCCATTTTGTCTTTTTTGTATAATTTTTCCTTTTGCATTCTCTTCTTTTCAATCTCTTCTTCTGCAGTTAAATAATATTTTTTGTTCATTTCATCAAGTAAAGCATCAAGTTGCCTGTGTTCCTCATAAAGCTTACGAAATTCTTCATTTTCCCTTTTAAGAATTTCAATGATCTCTTCTTCTCTCATGGAACACCTCCTAAAAAATGTTTTTTATAATTCTACAATAAAATGGGATTTTTTTGAAAAATTTTTTTAGAATATTATCTATGAGAATTTTCTTTATTACTTTTTTCTCTCTTTATGCTTTAATTCATGCCTATTTTTTTATTAAACTTAAATCAGCTTTTTAATATTTCCCTTTTAATTCAAATTGCTATTGTCTTTTTTCTCTTATTGATGGTTTTTTCTCCTATAATAATAAGAATTTCAGAAAAAGAAGGATTAGAGACTTTTGCGATTATACTCTCCTGGATTGGCTATTTGTGGATGGCATTTATTTTTCTTTTTTTATTCTTTGCTTTAATAACAGATTTTGGAAGATTTTTGCTCTTTCTAATTTCAAAAGTAATAGGTAGAGAGCTTTCACTGCTTAGTTTTCTCGGAATAAAAAAATTTCATTTTATATTTCCCTTTGTTTG
>NZ_MAVV01000090.1 GCF_001707915.1 Thermodesulfovibrio sp. N1
CGGACCCTCAAATATTGAACCACCAGAGGTAGACAGCTTTGTTAGCGTCGAAACAACTAAGGAAATGCTAGAAAGGGTTATTGAAAATATAAATTCTGCTACTATTCTTTTAATGGCAGCAGCTCCAATTGATTTTGAGCCGAAGACTTTTTTTGATACAAAAATTGATAAGAAATCAATAGATTCTATCCCACTTAGACTATGCCCCGATATATTAAAAGAAGTTTCTAAACTTAAAAAAAAGCCATTTACAGTAGGCTTTTCTGCTGAAGCAGGCTTAAATTCAGAAAGAGCAAAAACTAAGTTTAAAGAAAAAGCTCTTGATATGATTATTCTTAATGATATAATGCAAAAAGACAGAGGAATGCAGGCTGATAAAAATGAAGTAGTAATTATTTATAAGAAAGGAAACAAATTTTTTGAAGAGAAAACACCACATCTTTCAAAAGATGAAATTGCTAATATTATACTTTCTAAAATAAGGGAGATAAAAATTGACAGACAGATATGAAGATAGAATTAAAAAAGTTTTCAATAAAGTTAGCTCATCCTCTCAGGCATTTTTAATTACTAATATTAAAAACATTAGATATCTGACTGGCTTTACAGGAAGCTTTGCTGTTGCTCTTTTAACAGAAAAAGGATGTTTCCTTTTTGTTGATTTCCGTTATATACTGCAGGCAAAAAAAGAGTCAATAGCAGAAATAGTATTTTTTAAGGATTCATGGTTTGATGCATTAAAGAAATTTATTGAGGACTTACAGATAAAGAGTCTTTCCTTTGAAGTTTCATGTACTGTGGAGACTTTTTATAAACTTAATAGTATTAAACAAGTTGAGCTTCTTCCTCAATATTACATAGTTGAACAAATAAGAGCAATTAAAGAAAAAGAAGAAATTGAAAAAATAAAAAAAGCAGTGAAAATAGCAGAGAAGTCTTTTTTAAAGATTAAACATCTCATCAAAGAAGGCTCAAAAGAGGTATCTATAGCAAAAGCTCTTGAAGATGAAATAAGAAAACACAGTGATACTTTACCTTTTCCTGTAATTGTAGCTTCTGGGCAGAATACTTCAATGCCCCATTGGAGACATTCTAATAGAACTCTTAAAAAAGGTGATTTTGTTATAATTGATTGGGGGGCTGAATACAAGGGATACTTTTCTGATATGACAAGAACATTTATAATAGGAAAAGCTAACGATAGACAGAAAGAAATTTATGACATTGTAAATAATGCAAGACAACAAGCTATTAAAGCCTGTAAAGCTAAGGTATTGGCTAAAGAGATTGACCAATCTGCAAGAAATCTGATAAAAAAATCAGGTTATGCAGAAAATTTTGGTCATGCTACAGGGCATGGAGTTGGACTTGACGTTCATGAATTCCCAAAGATCAATTTTCAATCTGAAGAGGTTATAGACTCTGGAATGGTTTTTACTATTGAACCAGGTATTTATATAGAAAAAATTGGGGGAGTAAGAATAGAAGATATGGTAGCAGTAAAAGAAAATTCAGTGGAAGTTTTGACAACGCTTCCAAGAGATTTGGAAATTTTATAAGAAGGAGGTAAAGGTATGATTTCAACAACGGATTTTAAAAAAGGATTAAAAATTGAATACAAAGGAGAACCCTATGAAATAATTGATTTTCAACATGTAAAAATGCAGCAAAGGGCTCCTATTGTGAGAACAAAAATTAAAAATCTTAAAACAGGAAGAGTTCTTGAAGAGAATTTCCCCGCCGGTGAAAAGTTTGAAAAACCAGAACTTGAAGAAAAACAGATGCAGTATCTCTATTGTCAGGGAGATTCCTATGTTTTTATGGATATGGAAACTTATGAACAGGTTGCTATTCCAAAAGATAGAATTGGTGAGGCTCTATATTACTTAAAAGAGGAAATGATTGTTGATGTAATTTATTATAAAGGTGAAATTCTTGTGATTGAGCCACCAATGTTCGTTGAGTTGCGGGTTGCAGAGACCGAGCCTGCATTTAAAGGTGATACTGCATCAGGTGGAACAAAACCTGCAAAACTTGAAACCGGTTTGACAGTAAAGGTCCCCTTTCATATTCAAACAGGAGATTTATTAAAAATTGATACAAGAACAGGTGAATATATTGAAAAGGTAAAGGAGTAAAAAAATGGAACTTGAAGAATTAAAAGAAATAATATCTTTTTTGAAGGATACGGATGTTACGGAGTTGAATATTGAAAAAGAAGGATTCAAAATAAGAATAAAAAGAGGTTACATTTACGGACCTATTGAGATAACTAAGACTGTAAAACCTATAGAAGAAGCTGTAAAACCATCTTATGAAATAGCACCATCTAAAGAAGAAGAAATACTTCATACAATTACGTCTCCATTGGTTGGTACGTTTTATAGGTCTCCTTCTCAAGATTCTGCTCCTTTTGTTGAAGTTGGTTCAAAAGTTGAAAAGGGACAGGTTATATGCATAATAGAGGCAATGAAAATTATGAATGAAATTGAAAGTGATGTCTCAGGAATTGTTAGAAAGATACTTGTTGAAAATGGACATCCTGTTGAGTATGGAGAACCATTATTTTTAATTGAGGTGACGCAATAATGGAATTATTTAAAAAGATTCTTATTGCAAATCGAGGAGAAATAGCAGTTAGAATAATTCGTGCTTGCAGGGAACTTGGTATAAAAACCGTTGCTGTTTACTCCGAAGCTGATAAAGAATCTTTACATGTTAAACTTGCCGATGAAGCAATATGCATAGGTCCTTCAAATCCTAAACAAAGTTATTTAAATATTACAGCAATTCTTTCTGCAGCAGACATAACAGATGCTGAGGCAATTCATCCAGGTTATGGATTTTTGTCTGAAAATGCTCAGTTTGCAGAAGCTTGTATAAACTCTGGAATTGTATTTATTGGACCTTCTCCAGAAACAATAAGAATCGGAGGAGATAAGGCAAAGGCAAGACAGATATTAAAGAGAAAAGGTATTCCAGTTGTTCCTGGAAGTGATGGACCTGTAACCACTGAAGAAGCTTGTATAAAAGTTATTAAAAAAATAGGACTTCCTGTGATTTTTAAGGCTTCTGCTGGTGGTGGTGGAAGGGGAATGAGGATAGTTAATGATGAAAAAGAAATAGAACAGGCTTTTTTTATGGCTCAAAGAGAAGCACTTGCTGCCTTTGGTAATGGAGAACTTTATATTGAAAAATACTTTCCAAAGATAAGACATATAGAGATTCAGATTATCGCTGATAAACAGGGTAACATTATTCATCTTGGTGAAAGAGATTGTACAATACAGCGTAGGCATCAAAAATTGCTTGAAGAAGCACCTTCTCCAGTTTTGAATGAAAAATTAAGAAAAAAAATTGGAGAATATGCGGTCAAAGCTGCAAAGGTACTGAAATACAGAAATGCAGGAACCTTCGAGTTTATCGTGGATGATGAGTTAAATCCCTATTTTATTGAAATAAATACAAGGGTTCAAGTAGAACATCCCGTTACTGAAGAAATTACAGATATTGATATCATAAAAGAACAGATTAGAGTAGCAAAAGGATATCCATTGTCTTTTAAACAGTCTCAGATTAAGTTCCGTGGCCATGCTATTGAATGTAGAATTAATGCAGAAGATCCTGAAAAATTTATTCCGTCTCCTGGTATTGTGGAATT
>NZ_MAVV01000091.1 GCF_001707915.1 Thermodesulfovibrio sp. N1
ATGTATAAAAGAGAACTTTTTCCAGAGCCCGAAGGACCTATAACGCTTATAAAATCACCTTTTTGAATTGTTAGATTAATATCTTTGAGAATCTCTTCATCTCTAATTTTTTTATTGATATTTACTAATTCAACAATAGTATTCAAGCACTACTCCTGAAAATATCAACAGGATTAAGTTTTGATGCCTTATAGGAAGGATAAAAGGCAGCAATAAAGGAAAAGAAAAAGGCAAAAAGCACACCATATAAAAAATAAACAGGATTTCTATCAAGAGCAAAACCCTTTGTTCTAACTAAACCTTCTACACTTATATTAACAGAAGCTAAAAACTCTTGAAGTAAATAACCTGTTAGACATCCAAGAAGAGAACCAAAAAATCCAATTGTTATTCCATGAAAAACAAATATTTTCACTATATCTGAGTCTTCATAGCCCAGAGCTTTAAGAATGGCTATATCCCTCTTTTTTTCCAAAACTGTCATCATAATAATATTAAAAATACCAAAGGCAGAAACAATAAGAATTGCAAAAACAATCATATAGGTAATATAATTCTGAATTTTAAATAATTGAAGAAAGTTTCTGAAAGCCTTCTTCCAGCTTTCTGTGTAATATCCTGTATCTTTGTTTATTCTGTCAGCGATTTCATCGGCTTTATTTACATCCTTTACTCTGAATACTATCTCATTTACTTCATTTATTTTATTGAGTATAGTCTGAAGGGTTTTCAAATTCATATAAATTCTTGTCTGATCGAGCATTGTAATCCCAGATTCAAAAAATCTGTAACTTTAAAAAGATGGGTACTACCATTCGGAGTTGTCAAAATAACCTTCTTGCCTAATTCATCTATACCGAGGTCTCTTGCTAAAAGTTTTCCTATAATTATGCTGTCTCTGTCAGTTATCAAGGTATCCAGTTTTTTATTTATTGTAAACCTATCAATTGGAGAAGTTGTTCTTTCTAAAACAGGATCAATGCCTATAAGGGAAGCAGATTTTTCAATTGTCCCATATTTAACAATACCTTGCCCTGTAAGATGTGGAGAGACTCCTACAATATCTTTGTCTTTTTCGTATTTTGCAATTATGAATTTAAAATCCGTAACTTTATCTTTTAAATCCTTAGGTTTAGCCCCGAAAACTTGATAATAAACATTGTCTCCATATGCTAATTTTATTATTTTACCTTTGTCAGGTTCATCCTTAATTTTCAATGTAATATGAGCGTTTACATCTAAAGCCTGTTCAATAAAATATTTTTGAAATCCATTCATCAAAGATGCCATAGCTATAAAAGCTCCAACACCAATTGAAACACCAACTATTGCAACCACTGTTTGTCTTTTTCTTTCAAAAAGAAATTTTAAAGTGACGAAAAATATATGTTTCATTTTATGATAACTTCCTGTCCCTCTTTAAGCCCGGAATTAACAAGAAGAAATCCATTAAATTTAATTGGAGATATGTCAACTCTGATTTTTTTTGCTTTTCTACCATCAAGGACTTCCACATAACCTTCCTTATAAGCAGATGCAGGAATAAAAAGTCCTTCTACTTCCCTTATTATTATATTTGCCTCAACAGTTAGATTAAAAAATACTTCCTTACCGTAATTAACTTCAGCTTTTACTTTTACTGTTCTTGAACTTCTGTCTGATTGCGCCTCAATGGTTTTTATTTTACCCTCAAATATCTCTTTCGGATAGGGATCAAGGGTGATTAAAACCTTCATTCCTTCTTTAACTAAAGGAATGTATTCTTCATCAACAAGAAGAACTGTTTCTAAATTTTTTTCGTTTCCTACAGTAAAAAGGGTATTATTCTGTTGTAAATGATTAATATAATCACCTTCATTGACAAACTTCCTTAAAATTTTTCCATTTATTGGAGATTTTATATAGTATTTATCTAATTCCGCTTTTATAGCTCTTTGTTTAGCTTTTAAGCTTTCAAATTCATATGAAAGTGTTTTTATTGCGTCATTGTAGATATTTAACTGCCTTTCATAATCTCTTTTTGCCACATCATAGGCTTTTTTAATTTCATCAAACTGTTCTTTAGAAACTAATTCTTCCTCATATAGAGCCTTTCTTCTTTGATAGTTTTTCTCAACATTTTCCAATATTGATTTTTTAATTTCTATGGCATGAAGTAAATCCTGTCTGAAATCGGAACCGGGTGCCAATTTATCTCTTAATTTACCAAGTTGTGCTTCAACTTCCTTAAGATTTTCTTTAATGGTCTCATTTGAAATTATGGCAAGAAGTTGTCCTCTTTTGACTAAATCATTTTCCTTTACAAAAATTTTTTCAATATATCCCGAAACTTCTGATTTAACAACAACACTATCTGAGGAATCAATAAAACCTGAGGCATAAACAGATTGAACCATCTTTTTTCGTTCAACTTTGTAAGTGCTTTCATAGGATTTTTTCGATAATATTAAATACAAAAGCAAAAAAAACAGAAGAAAAATTCCAATAATTATAAATGTTAGTTTTCTATTCTTGAGTAATCTCATCTCTGTACTTTCATATTTTAACATACTGTTTTTTTATATTTATGAGTTTGTTATTGTTCTTGAGAGAAAAACTAAATATTCTAAATTGGTATTGACATAATAAAATTTTTTACGGTAAACTTTTATTATCCAACTGAAGTTGGATCTACAATCTAAGCCATGAAGGTAAAGGGATGAACCCTTAAAACTTCATGGCTTTTATTTTTAGCTTCCATACTTGCCCCCTCACCCCTTAGTTGCCCCCTAAGGGGTGTCCCTCCCAAAGGAGACCCTTGTGAAAGGGTCTCCTTTTCTTATTTTCTTGATAAAAATGTTATCATAAAAAATGAAAAAAATTATTTTAGCAATTACAGGGGCATCTGGCATCATATATGGTATTAAACTTCTCAATTATCTTTTAGAAAGATTTCACACTGAACTTATTATCTCAAATTCTTCCATAAGTGTTATAAAACAAGAAACTTCTTTATCTTTTAACAATTTTGAAGATTTAAAAAAATCTTTTACTCATCCTAATCTAAAAATTTATTCTGATGCTGATATATCAGCTCCTACTGCAAGTGGATCCTATCAAACAGAGGGAATGTTTATAGTGCCTTGTTCTATGAAAACCCTTTCTGCAATAGCAAATGGTTATGCAGATAATCTTATTACGAGAACAGCAGATGTAATTATAAAAGAAAAACGCAAACTTGTAA
>NZ_MAVV01000092.1 GCF_001707915.1 Thermodesulfovibrio sp. N1
CTTAACAAGTTCAAAGGTTTTAATTAGTAAGCCAAGACCTTCCAATGCATAGTACTCACATTGAACTGGAATCAGTAGTGAATGGGCACAAACAAGACAGTTTAAAGTTAAAAGACCAAGAGATGGAGGTGCATCAATAATAAGGTAATCAAAATCTGAAACTATAGGCAATAAAATATTTTTTAGAATAAATTCTCTATTTTGTCTATGAACAAGTTCAACTTCTACTCCTACAAGGTCTATAGTTGATGGAATTATCCATATATTGTCAAATTTTGTTTTAATTTTTACACTATGTGGTGACAGGGAATCAACATATAAATCATAAAGACTTAAATCAAGATTACTTCTTTCTATTCCCACTCCAGTTGTAAGATTTCCCTGAGGGTCTGAATCAACAAGTAAAACCTTTTTACCCTCTATGCTTAAGGAAGCTCCAAGATTTAAAGCAGTGGTGGTTTTCCCAACTCCTCCCTTTTGATTTGCAATTGTTATTATTTTACCCATTTTATAATTTTAACATTTACTGTTTTGCTTTCATAAAATCAATCCATATTGGAAGAGCTGTCCTTGCACCAGCTTCTTTTGGTCCAATTGGTTTGTTGTTGTCTCTGCCAACCCAAACACCGACTAATAAATCATCATCAAAACCAACAAACCATGCATCAGAATAATTATTCGTTGTTCCTGTCTTCCCATAAACTTCTCTTTGAAGTTCCTTTGCTCTCTGGGCAGTACCTGAAATCACAACTTCCCTTAAGAATTCTCTCATTTGTTCAACAATTTCTTCTGGTAAAATTGTTTCTACTTCTGGCTTGTTTTCTTCAATTATAACACCATTGTGGTCAGTAATTTTCTCATAAAAAATTGGCTTTATTTTTTTACCTGTTGCAAAAACTGAATAAGCTGTAGTCAGCTCTATGGGTTTTACATCAGAGGCTCCCAAAGCAGTTGAAAGATAAGGGTGAATTTTTGTTTTTAAACCACATTGTTGAGCAAATTCAACAACTTTTTTAATGCCTACCTGTGAGGCAAGCCTAACAGTGGCTGCATTTAAGGATAGGGCAAGTGCCTTTCTTAATGAAACTTCACCATGATATTCGTTATTGTAATTCTTTGGACTCCAGTTTTTACCCTGAACTGCTCCTGGGAAAGAAACAGGAGCATCAAGGATTGTATCATCAATGTTCCAGCCTTCCATCAAGGCAACTGCATAAACAAAGGGTTTAAAAGCACTTCCAGGCTGTCGCAGAGCAAAAACTCTATTGTACTGGGTTTCCCAAAAATCATTTCCTCCTACTAAAGCTTTTACATAGCCTGTTTTAAGATCAATTGCAATCAATGCTGATTGAATCTTTGGTTTAACTCTTTTATGAATCTCAGCAAGTCCCTTTTGAACAGACTCTTCTGCCTTCTTTTGATATTTATAATCAATTGTTGAATAAATTCTCAGTCCATCTTTATAGAGTCTTTCTCCATACTTTGTCTCAAGCTCCTGTCTAAGAGTCTCAACAAAATAAGGTGCTTCAAAGCGTCTCCAGTGGGGATGCTCAGGCAAAGGCTCTTTTATTGCTTCATTATATTGTTCCTTTGTTATAAAGCCTTCTTCAAGCATTTTCTGTAAAACAATGTTTCTTCTTTTGAGAGCTACTTCTGGTCTTTTAAAGGGATTAAAAGCTGATGGTGCCTTTGGCAAAGAAGCAAGTAAAGCAATCTCTGAAATTTTTAATTCTCTGAAGCTTTTTCCAAAATAAGCCTCAGCTGCAGCTGCTATTCCATATGCTCTATTTCCAAAATAAGCCTGATTAAGATAAAGTCCTAAAATTTCATCCTTTGTATATTTTTTTTCAATCTGAATTGAAAGTATTGCCTCTTTTATTTTTCTTGTTATACTTCTTTCAGGCTTTAAAAAGAGCATCTTTGCAAGTTGCTGTGTGATGGTACTTCCACCTTCAACAATACTGCCTGCTTTAATGTCTCTGTAAAGGGCTCGCATAATTCCAATAATATCTACACCTGGATGTCTATAAAATCTTACATCTTCTGCTGATATAAAGGCTTTTTTTATGATATCTGGAATTTCGTAATAGGGAACAAACTTTCTTCTTTCATAAAAAAACTCTGTAAGAACCTGTCCATCGGAGGAATAAACAATTGATGCTTCAAGGGGTCTGTAACCCTCTAAATTCCTAATATCTGGAAGGTCTGAAAAAAGCCAGTATATATAGCCAGCAAAGACGCCAACTAAAAACAAAAAAGAAAAAAATAAAAAATACAAAATTTTAGTTTTCATTTCCAATAATTAATTCTTCCTCATCAATTTCCCCATCTTTTATCTTAAAACATTTCACTTCAAATTCTGGTTCAAAGGCAACTATTAAGTAGTAAACATCATAAAAGGCTAACTCTATGTCCTTCTGGGAAGGATAGGCAGAACCAAAGGGATGGCTGTGAAATATAGCAATCATTTCAAGTCCTTTTTGTCTAATATCCTTCATTGCCTTTAACTGCTCTTTCGTTTCCATAAAATAGCTTACTGAAGAGGTTTCTATATTTTTTATTTTATAAATCTCTGTTACAAAATTATTCTTTCCTGCAAGAATTCCACAGGCTTCATAGGGTAGAGACCATCTACAGTATTCTATCATATCATCATAGATTGCTTTTTTAATTTTCATTTACAAATTTTACAGGATGGATTTTTTAAAAATTTCACTTCCCGAAAAACTTCTTTTAAAGCATCATAAATAATGATTCTGCCCTTTAAAAGTTCTCCAAAACCAAGCAAGAATTTTATTACCTCTATTGCCTGAATTGAACCAATTACACCTGCCACAGGAGCTAAGATACCCCTTTGAATTTCTTCATCTACTGCATCTTCAAAAAGACAACTGTAACAGGGGCCTTCTGGAGGATTTACATCAAAGACATGGCCTTCAAACTCTGAAACTGCACCGATTACAAGAGGTCTATTCAATTTAAAGCATACTTCATTCAGAATCTTTCTTGTTTGAAAACTATCTGGACAGGCAACAACAACATCAAAAAATTTTATATAATCCTCAGCATTTTTTTTATTAATCTCATCA
>NZ_MAVV01000093.1 GCF_001707915.1 Thermodesulfovibrio sp. N1
GATTGAACAAGAGGAACAAACTATAAAAGAGAAGAAAAGTAAAGGCAAGACAAAAACATTTAAAATATACGAGGGGGAATATGAGATCGATGATGATGGAAATTTTTATAAGTTTACCATTGGCAAGTACTCTTATAACGCCGATAAAAAAATTTTGACGTTATCGTTAGTATTAACCCATTCCATTGAAGCAGATAAGACAGAAAAAGACAAAAATTATTCAATAAAAAAGAGAAACAATCCTGTAGGAGAAATAACTATTGAAGTAAAAGACTCAAAAAAGAAAGCTATTTTCAAATTGGAAGATTCAGAAAAGAAAAAGAGATTAGGTCAAATCCTTGGTGTTTTAAAAAATGGTCTCATATATCACTCAAGCGGAGAAAATGAAGGAATTGTGCCAATGTTTATGATTGCTGCTGGACTGAAAGTTCCCATTCCTTTATTCAATTCATATGTTGAATTAGGAAGTTTTGAAAGCTCAATTATGAAGAATGGATATATTTTTGTAAACAGCAACAAAAAAATGGTCTATATTTATAATCCTAAAAATTTGGTTGGAAACATCGACACCACAAATTTATACACAGAATGGGATTGTTTTTTAAAAGACCTTGGAGTTAAGACAAACAATGGAACAAACCAAACAAGTCCTGAAAATTAAAATACATCAGTCGAATGCCCATTACAGGGTACCGTTTAGTTATCAACGAAGATTTACATATCCAATTCCGCCGTATTCTACCGTAAAGGGATTGATTTGTAATCTAATGGGTATAAAAGATGAGGCTGATAAGCGGTTGATAAAAATGAGAGAAGGATTATCATTAGCCATTTATGGAAAATATGAAAGTTTAATAAAAGAATATGTCTGGTTCAGAAATTTAAGCCAAGAAAGCCATATTAGTAAATTCCATTCAGTAACAAATCGATTTATCGACAATATACCACAGCATCCTGGGGGTCAGATGCCTGTGACAGTGGATGTTTTACATAATGTGAATCTTATAATTTATATTTACCATTCTGATGAAGATTTTTTAAAAGAAATCAAAGATGCTTTTGAAAATCCTTCTAATAGACTTTCAATAATTCATCTCGGTCGTTCAGAGGACTGGGTTGTTTTTCAAGAAATAAAATGGCCTGTTGAATTAATACAAAAATCTGCAATGAGCATTAACTATTTTGTATGGATACCTGCTAAAGAGTATGCAAATAAAGATTTCATTGATGAAGATTATGATAATTTTTTTAATGAACTGAACGGAAATATTTTCAGATTACCGACATTTTATAAGATTACTGACAGTAATCAGCGTGTATTTGATGAATATGTAACGGTTAAATTATACGAAGGTGGAAGCTTTAAAAAAACTAAATTCTATGTAGACCCCAATGAAAATATACCTGTAATTTTCTCAAGGCTAAGAGGTAACGAAGATGCAAAAAATCCTGGCTAAGAGTAAAGCTTTTAACAGCGAAAAGGTAATAACTCTTGCGGAGCATACGAAAGGACTGCTTGAACAGCTTGAAAGCTTGAAAAAAATGTTAAATAGTCAATATATTGATTATAACTTACTGAAACTTGCAATCGTTAACCACGATATTGGGAAAGTATCTCCTGCCTTTCAAATCTCTGTAGGAAACTGGGATTATTCTCCGAGGGTCCCTTTTCCTGATATTCCTCACAGTCTTTTTTCATTGCTATGGATTAACAAAGAGAGGCTGGCAGAAAAATTACCTAACAAAGATGATATTAAGATTCTTCTTTCGGCTATAGCATTTCATCATTGGCGTGATAATTTTCATAATATAATCCTTGGTAAGGACTTTGACTTTAAAAGGGCTATAGAACTGATTTTGCAGAATGAAGATTTAAGAACTAAACTTTTAGAAAATCTGAAATCTCAATTTAATGTTAAAAATTTTGAGAAGTATATTGATATCTTGAGTTTTGATGAAGATATAGCTCAGACAATTCATGATGGGAATGATTTGTTCTCTTATATCATTCCGCCTTATTACAATTATTTTTTACCACAGCGGATAACTTTAAATGAGGAGTATAAAAGGAAGTGGGTATACACTGCAGGGTTTTTAATGAGAATTGACCATTTTACTTCTTATATACAAGAAGAAGAATTATCAGAAGAGATAGAGAAGCCCACTCCTGAATATATGAAAATTGAAGAAAACATAAAAGTTGAAATCTCAAAAAAACTTAGTAAAGATACAATAAAAGATAATGAGATATGGCAGATAAATTTAATGAAAGAAAAACGAGACAAAAATATAATCCTCATAGCACCAACAGGTTCTGGGAAAACAGAATTTGCCTACTTATGGGGAGCAGGAAATAAATTATTTATCACTCTGCCTTTAAGATCTGCAGTAAATTCTATTTATGAAAGGTCAAAGATTATTTTTGGACAAGAGAATGTTGGATTGCTTCACTCTGATGCTGATGTTTATCTTTTTGAAAAATCAGTAAATTATGAAGGAGAAAGATTCAGAGTTCTTGAATTAGCAAGACATTTATCTCTTCCTGTATTGGTTTCTACTGGAGACCAGGTTTTCCCGTCGGCATTAAAATATCCAGGTTATGAAAAAATATATTCAACACTTGGATATTCAAAACTTGTAATTGACGAAGTGCAGGCTTATGACCCAAGAGCAGTAGCAATTATTGTTAAACTTATTGAAGATATTGTAAAACTTGGTGGAAAATTCCTACTAATGACGGCAACACTTCCTACTTTTGTTAAAGAGGCAATAAAGGAAAGAATCGGGGAAGAAAATTTTAAAGTCATCAATAGATACAATCAATATGAAAACATATGTAAGCATAAAATTGAAATCCGAGAAGTTGATATTGAGAAAAATATTGATGAGATATTGAGCAAGGCAAAAGAAGGAAAACGAGTGCTGGTAATCCTTAATACTGTTGAAAAAGCTCAGGAGATCTATAAAAA
>NZ_MAVV01000094.1 GCF_001707915.1 Thermodesulfovibrio sp. N1
TAAGCCCTGCAATTGCAGTCACGCTGAAAACTCTGAAAGCAACGGTGATTGCTTTTAATGAAGATATCAATATCGGCGCTACTGCCTTTGCAAGACTGCCAAATATCATGAAACCTTTTATCGCTGCGCCTGAAAGCCTCAATACTACCGACAGCGCTATCCCCAGAGAGCCGAATACCATCAATGCTCCACCAAGAATTACAGCTCCTGATGATATTATTGTGGTAAGGGTTTTATGCTTTTCTGCAAAGTTTCCTATCGCCTCTGAGATGTTGTTTAGTGTATTTGCAAGCCACTTTAGCAATGGAGCGGCCCCTTTGCCGATTGCAGCAAGTGCGTTCTGAAATGTCCCTGTAAATGCTTCCCACATGTTTCTGAGTGTGCCAAGAGATTCCTCAACTCTTTTGTTTAAGCTTGCCTGCTCTTTCATCCTGTCAATCATTTGGTTGTAGCCTTCTATGCCTTTTGTCGCAATAATGTTTGCCACATCCATTGCAGAGCCAGCGCCGAATATCGCCTTGAATACTTCCATTCTGACCGCATCTGGAAGCTCTTTGAGTTTGTCAAGCTGAACAATCAGATTCTCAATGCCTTTGAATTTGCCTGTCTGTTCATCTACAAAATTAAGCTGTATTCCAAACTGCGATAGCATTTGATTTGCCTTTGAAACACGCTCTATATCCATGCTCTGTCTTATCATGTCCGAGATTGCATTTCCAACTTCTTTCCCTGTTCTTCCTGTCTTTATAAGCATCGCAACAAGAGAAGTTATGCTTTTTGATGCTTCAAGCCCTTGAATCCCGAGAGGCTGAAGTGTTCCTGCAAGGTCTGCAAAGGCGTATCTCATCTCCTCAAGTTTAACGCCCTGATGTGCAACTCTCTGAATAATATCCATAAATGAGATTAACTCTTTATCTGCAATGCCAAGTGATTCTTTAAATTTTGCCACTGATATGGCAGCCTCTTCGTATGTAACCCCAAAGGGCTTTAGCACTACACCGAGCTTTGCAGCTGCTTCAAGAGCTCCGCCTGCAATTGATTCCTCTGTAATTCCAAGCGCTTTCATATATGATGCCATCCTGTAGAAGTCAGAGGTTGTTCCTGGTAGTTCAGCTCCAAGTTTTGCAGCAATTTTGTTTATCTCTTCAAATTTTTCTGAGATTTCTCCTGTATCTTTCATAAGTGTGACTTTAAGCTGGGTAGAAGCATCTTCAAGCTCCATAAAAGCATCAATCGGTTTTTTCATGCTGTATAAAATTTGAGAGCCTGCAAAATATGAGGCTGTTCCAACCATAGCGAGCTTTTCTGATGTCTGTTTGATCTTTTCCTGAAGCCTACTGAAAGACTCAATAGCTTCTCCTGTGGCAGCCTTTAAGACTTTTGTCATCTTGTCATAGGCAACCAGAATTAACCCTATCTGGAGTGTTTTATCCATTTAAAATCTCCTCTATTGCTTCAGCTCTCTGCTGTTCATATTTTTTTGCCTCCTCTATCCAGAAAGCAATCTCTTCAATGCTCATTTTTTTTATTTCTGCAAGCGTCATTCCTGTTGTCTTGATCAGAAAAATTATATGCCCTGTTGTAGGGATAAAAAATCCCCTACAACCTCAGCCTGAATTGCAAGCACATCTTTTAGGTCCATCTCGAGCAAATCCTCATAGATTACTTTTTTGCCATCAATCTCAACAAGCTCTGCAATAAGGGCAAAAACTATTTCATCATTGTTTTTTGCCTTTCTCCATGCATTAAGTAGATCCTTACCTTTGCCTTCCCTGATTTTTGCTTTTTTACCACTTGGAAGTTTTATCTCTTTCATCTTATGCTCCTAAGTTCGCTTTGTATGTAGCGAGAATGTCTTCGCCTTCCACTTTCCAGATGTTTGCAAAGGCATCTGCTTCAATGATGTCTTTGCCGTCAACCTGAAGTTTGTAGTAGCTCACGCTTAGCTCTGTCTCAACCTCTACATTGTCCTGGTGTTTGAATCCAAGACCGGGAAAATTTCTAAATTGTGCTGTCATAAACGCAACTACAGGAACCTCATCAACCCTGCCAGTTGAGTCATGTGTTTCAAGGGATGCCCTTACCTGAATTGAGACAGCCTTATATGGGTTTGCAGCCTCTGTTAAAACCTCTGGATATAGGCTTCCCCATTTGATTTTAGCATCCATCTTTTCAATGCCTGCTGCGGTCTCTATTACGCCAAACATTCCAAGCCCCTTGTGTTCAACCATCTTTGCCTTGACCTGTGGCAGTGTAACCTCTTCGGCTCTGCCAAGAAAACTTATGCCGTTTACATACACATTTGCATTGTATAGCTTATTTACCTGAAGCTTGCTCATCTCTTACCTCCCTTATTGACTTCCCCCAAGCTTCTTAAGAAGCTCAATGTTTATAAAGCTTTCAAATGTAATTCTTTCAGCCGGAGTTGGTGGCATGAATTCAATATCAAAAGTGAGATGCCCAAGTGCAATCTCTGTATATGGATTCTTTGCCTTGTCAAACCAGCATCTGCCATCTATCAGAGCTCCTCTTGCTATGAGTGTTCTAATGAACATGTTTACGCTTTCGCAGATGGCATCAATCAATGCATCATTTATTGGAAAGTCTATGAACTGAAGCATGCTGTATTCAATGCTTTCATGAAGCACATCTGCTGTTCTGCGCACGTTGATGAAGTTCTTTGGATGCGTTACACTTGGCCACGCAGCTGAGCGGTTTCCCCACGTCCTCAGCCCTGTACCAAAGGAGTTGAATACCGTAACAATGCCCGCTTCGTTGAGCAGGTTTACTTCTGAGTTCGGATCATTGATCATTGCTGAGAGATTTCTCTCAACTCCTGTAATACCCTTTATCTCTGTATTGGATGGGCTCCACCAATAGCCTTTTTCAATGTCCTTTGCTGCTATCACTCCTGCAAGCCTCTGGCTGTATGGCTCAAGCCTTTCTGTGTCAGTTGC
>NZ_MAVV01000095.1 GCF_001707915.1 Thermodesulfovibrio sp. N1
GATTCTTTTACAGGAATTTTAATTGGAATTCTATAATTTTTTCCAAAAATTGAATTGGAAATATTTTCGCTTTCGGGATTAAATTCAGTTTCTGGAAGAATTATAATATTTTTAGCCTTAAAGGGTTTTTTTATTTTTACATTTTTTTCGATAACCACATTTCCATTAAATTCTATTAATTCACATCCTGAAACAGTTGAATGCACAAATAGGGAAGTAAAATTTCTCTTTAATTTATGAAAAACTGCTCGTGCATATTCATTTGGAGTTCCTATATCAAACCAAAAATTGTAATTTGCTTTAAATGTTTTTACTTTTAATCCTTCTTTTATAGCTTTAATCCAGACATCAATTATTGATGAAGGACCCTCAGGTAAAAGTTCAAGAATTTGAGGGCTATAAATTGCAACTCCACAAAAGGCAGCACTTTTTTCTGTTGGACTTAGATTATTTGAGCTATCAATTCTAAGTAAATTACCTTCTTTATCGATAATTAACTTGTTTTGAGGTTTGTGTTCATGAGTAATAAGAGTTATTGAATTTTTAGATTCAATATGCCACTCAACTACTTCTTTAATATTTCCATCCCAGTAAATATCTCCGTTATGTACTATGAAGTGAGAATTCTTAAGAAATTGTTTTGCATTCCAAAGGGCTCCTCCAGTTAAAAGAATTTCTTTTTCATAGAATGTGTGAAGTGGTAGATTATAATTTTTTATATAATCTTCAATTTCTTTTGCTTTGTAATGTAAATTTATACCAATATGTTGAGTTATAGGTCTTAAATTTTTAAAAATATGTTCAAGTAAAATTTCTCCTGCAATTGGCATTAAGGGTTTTGGTATGTGTTCTGAAATTGGTCTTAATCTTGTTGAGTATCCTGCAGCAAGTATAAATCCTTTAATCATAAATTAAATATTTTTCTCTTATTTTTCTGAAGCTTTCAAGTTCATCATTCCACCAATATTCCATATCCTTAAGAGATTTGCCTTCCTCAATATCCTTTCTTAATCGGTCGGAACCTGAAAGAATATCAAAGGGAAGTTTTTCAAATTCATATTCATAGGGAGGCTCACGCCAGATATTAATTTCAGGATAAAGCTCTTTTATTGTAAGCAAAATTGCAACTGCTGTTTTAAAGGGTTTAAATTTTTTTCTGTCAATAACATGAATCTGAACACCGCCACATAACTGTCCTGAAAACTTATTAAATGTTGGAGTAAAATAAAGGGGTCTAAAAAAACTCCTTTTAACTTAAATTCATTTAATCTTTTTACAAGTTTTTCAGGCTCAATAAAGGGAGCTCCAAATATTTCAAAGGGTCTTGTTGTTCCTCTTCCTTCACTTAAAATTGTACCTTCAAGTAAACACATTCCAGGATAAACAGTGGCTGTATCAAGGGTTGGCATATTTGGAGAAGGCATTACCCAGTGAAGTCCAGTTTCATTAAACCATGATTTTCTTTTCCAATTTTTTAAAGAAATCACTGTAAGGTCAACTTTTGGATAAAAATTGTCTTTAAAGTATAAAGCAATTTCTCCTATTGTCATTCCATGTCTTACAGGCAAAGGATGAAGACCTACAAAAGATGTAAAATTTTTTTTAAGTAAAGGTCCTTCGGTAATAATTCCTCCAATTGGATTTACTCTATCAAGAACTATCAGAGGAATTTTTCCTTCACAGCTTTCCATGCACAAAGCCATAGTCCAGATAAAGGTGTAATATCTTGCTCCAACATCCTGTAAATCAATAATCAAAATATCAATATCTTTAAGCATTTCAGAAGTTGGTTTTCGTGTTTTTCCATATAAACTATAAACTGGTAATCCAGTTGATTTATCAATAAATCCTTCCCATTCAATCATGTTATCCTGAGTATTTCCAAATATTCCATGTTGGGGACCGAAAAAAGCAGAAACTTTAATTTTTTTAGTATTAAGAAGTACTTCTTTTGTATAGATTAGTTTCCTATTTACTGATGCAGGATGAATAAGTAATCCTGCTTTTAAACCATGAAATTTTTTGTCAAGAGCTTTTTCAAATAGATCTATACCTGATTTAACCATTTATCTACTACAATGGGGAAGATATCCATGAGTTAATGATTTTTGCACTGCTCCATCGGAGCTTATGAGAAAAATCTCTTTTTTGCCAAATCTATCAGACATAATCGTTAAAAAATGTCCATCAGGACAAAAAGAAGGTTGCTCATTATTACCATCTTTTGTTATTTGAGTTTGCATATTGGAGTTTAAATCTAATACATTTATTTGAAATCCTGCTGACAATGAAGAAAACGCAATTTTATTCCCATCAGGACTTATGGTAGGCTCTGTATTATATCTACCCTGATAGGTAAATCTTCTTATAGATAAACCATCATAACTCATCTGATAAATCTGAGGGGAGCCAACTCTGTTTGATACGAGAAAAATATGAGATGGAGCAAACCTCGGAGATGCATCAATCCACCTTGAAGATGATACAGTTTTATTTTTTCCAGACA
>NZ_MAVV01000096.1 GCF_001707915.1 Thermodesulfovibrio sp. N1
CCTATCAATTTAACATTCAAAAAATAAAAATAAGAAAAAATGTAAAAATTGTTTAAAAATATAAAAATTTATTCACATTCTAAATAATTGTAATCAAAATAAAAATCAACATTTAAACAGAACAGCTTATAACAAAAACTACTACTTAAAATAAAAAATAAAAAAAACTTAAGATGATACTGCAAACTTTTTTAAATAAGCTTCAATAAATATATCTATATCTCCATCTAAAACCTGATCTACATTATAAACTTCTAAATCAGTTCGATGGTCTTTAATTAATCTGTAGGGATGAAGAATATAAGATCTAATCTGATTTCCCCAGGAAATATTTTTTTTATCTCCTGTTAAAGCTTTCATTTTCTCTTCCTTTTCCTTCTGCATTAAATTGTAAAGTTTTGACTTCAAAATTTTCATAGCGAGTTCTTTATTTCTATGTTGAGACCTCTCAGTTTGACAACTAACAATAATTCCTGTAGGAATATGAACTATTCTAACAGCAGAAGATACTTTATTTACATGCTGTCCTCCTGCTCCAGAGGCTCTAAAAGTATCTATTCTTAAATCATCTTCTTTTATATCAATCTGGATATTATCCTCTATTTCAGGACAAACATGAACAGCTGCAAAAGAAGTATGTCTTCTTTTATTTGCATCAAAGGGAGATATTCTTACAAGTCTATGAACACCAA
Source organism: Thermodesulfovibrio sp. N1 (assembly GCF_001707915.1). GTDB lineage: Bacteria > Nitrospirota > Thermodesulfovibrionia > Thermodesulfovibrionales > Thermodesulfovibrionaceae > Thermodesulfovibrio. The sequence continues at coordinate 693 of NZ_MAVV01000096.1, forward strand.
CTTCAGCTTTTAAATATCCATAAGCAAAAGGTCCTTCTACAGTAAATGTTACATCTTTAATCCCTGCTTCTTCACCTGTTTGTAAATCAATGATTTGAACTTTAAAACCCTTTTTCTCAGCCCATCTTAAATACATACGCATAAGAATTTCAGCCCAGTCCTGACTTTCAGTTCCACCTGCTCCAGGATGAATTGATACTATAGCATTATTTATATCATGTTGCCCTTTTAATAAAAGTTTTATTTCAAGATTATCAATCTGAGACCTTATATTTTCTATATCTTTTTCTAAATCCTTTAAAAGTAAATAACCCTCTTCTTCAGATTCAGCAATAGTTAAGGCTTCCTCAAGGTCTAAAACTCTCTTCGTTATATTTTCAATAGGTTCTATTGTTTCTAAAAGTCTATTTTTTTCTTTTTGAATCTCCTTTATTTTATCTAAATTCTTCCAAACTTCTTCTTTAAGAAGTTCTTTTTCTATTTCTTCAATCCTATTTTTTAATTTATCAAATTCAAAGACAATCTCTTAAAGAAAAAACCTTTTCTTTAATTTCTCTTAAAAAAACTTTTAAATCCTCAGATGTAACCATTTTTTACCTCCAAAATTTATATTTCCTATTAAAAATATCAAAGAAAATACTATACAAATATATGCAAATATATCACCATACTTTGTATAAAAACTAATTTTATTATTTATTTGAATATCACTTACAAAATATTTTCTCTCAAATAAATTTGTTTTATTAATAATCCTACCACTACTATCAATAAAACCAGAAATACCAGAGTTAGCAGATCTTATTAAAGGTTTTCTGTTTTCAATTGCTCTAAATACAGCTATTGAAAAATGTTGATAAGGTCCTGCTGTGTTTCCAAACCAGCCATCATTTGTAATATTTACAATAAAATTTCCACCTTTATTGTAAAATTTTCTAACCTGCCCTGGGAAAATAATTTCGTAACATATTAAAGTTGCAAACTTTCCAAAGGGAGTAATTGCTACATTATAACTACTACCGGGTTGATAATCGCCTATGCCCACTGTTAATTTATCAATAAAAAATAAAATTTTTCTTAGAGGAACATATTCTCCAAAGGGAACTAAATGTATTTTATCATAATAATAGGCAACTGTTCCATTTGGATCAATTAAAATAGCGCTATTCGTATATTTATCTTTTTGTCTTTCCATTATACTTCCAAAAAGTAAATATACATTTTGTTCTTTAACAAATTTTATTAAATCTTCTGTTAAATATCGATTTTTTTCAAAAATAAAAGGAATTTGCTGTTTCAGGCCAGACAATAAGTTTAGGATTATATGCATTTGCTTTTACTGTAAGATTTTTATAAATATTTAAAATTTCATTAATTTTATTAAAATCCCACTTTTCATTTTGGGGGATACTTCCTTGGATTACAGCTACTCGGAATTTATTATTATTTTCATAAGAATCTAATCTATTTAAACCATAAACTATACATAAGACAAAAATTGTAATAACTAAAATAGTGCTACTTATAATTGAATAATAGGGTAAAAGGGGGATACAGAGTTTTCTTTTTTCTAAAAATCCAAAAATCAAAATAAAACAATTAAAAAGCACGATAAGGTAA
>NZ_MAVV01000097.1 GCF_001707915.1 Thermodesulfovibrio sp. N1
AGATAGACCTAACAGCGGAGAAGTAATTATTGAAGGTGAAAGAGTAGATTATGATTATCCAGAAAAAATAGCCCATCTAAGAAACATGAAATTTGGCTTTATATTTCAGTTTCATTATTTAATTTCTGAATTTTCATTGATTGAAAATGTTATGGCTCCCATGTTAAAAGCAGGTAAAAAAAAGAGGAAGCAAAAGAAAAAGCCTATGAAGTTTTAAATAAATTAGGACTTAAAGGAAAAGAAAAGAGAAAACCCTTTCAGATTTCAGGAGGAGAACAACAAAGAGTTGCTATTGCAAGGGCTCTTGCAAATGAACCTCTTGTAATTATTGCCGATGAACCAACTGGAAATCTTGATTCAAAGAATACTGAAATTGTTATGGAAATTTTTTGCAATTTAAATGAAGAAGGTAAAACAATCATAATGGTAACCCATGATATTGATTTAACTAAAAAGACAAAGAAAATAATCAAGATGTTAGATGGCAGAATTATAGATTGACTTTTTTAAAAATTATGATAAAATTATTTATGATATTGAAAATTTCTCTATCAATTCTTCTAATTATCTCTTCACTTTTTGCAATGTATACTATGTTTGAAATTTTTGGAAAAACTGAAAGGAGAAAAGATATGGATTTACTGAAAAAGTTACACAAGATTAATGGTAGAATATTTTTCATTATTTTTTTAGCTGGAGCTATTTTCTGTATTTACTATCTATCTCAATCAAAGCAGGAACTTTCACCGAGAGCAACAATGCATGTATTTTCAGCTCTTTCCATATTTCTGCTCTTAATGTTAAAAATTAATTTTATAAGATATTATAGACAGTTTTATTCCTATGCAAAGTTATTAGGTATTATAATAGCTCTTCTTACTTTCAATCTTCTTTTCTTTTCAACAGGTTATAGTTTAGTAACAGGAAGTTTAGAAAAATCTTCCATTGAAAATAAAATAGAAACTCCGTTATTTGCTAAAAATGGGCAAAGTAATGTTGAAAAAGGCAAAGTACTTTTTCAAAGAAATTGTTCTTCGTGCCATTATACTGATAAAAAAGATTTCAAAAGAGCAGCACCAGGGCTTAAAGATATTTTAAAAGAAAAGTCATTACCAGTAAGTAAAAAACCTGCAACAGTTGAAAATGTTATTAATCAGATTAAAAAACCTTACAGATACATGCCCTCTTTTGCTGATTTATCAGATGAGGAGATAGAACATATTATAGCTTATTTGAAAAATTTATAATTAAAATTATGTCTCCTAATCGGTTGATAAATGAAAAAAGTCCCTATTTACGTCAACATGCTTATAATCCTGTTGACTGGTATCCTTGGTGTGATGAAGCATTTAAAAAAGCTCAAATTGAAGACAAACCCGTATTTCTTTCAATTGGCTATTCTACCTGTCATTGGTGTCATGTAATGGAAAAGGAATCCTTTGAAAATCAAGAAATTGCCGAGATTTTAAACAAATTTTTTGTATCTATAAAAGTTGACAGAGAAGAAAGACCCGATATTGATAATATTTATATGAAATTTTGTTATATATTTAACAATCATGGAGGTTGGCCCTTAACAGTTTTTATGAATTATCAAAAAAAGCCCTTTTATGTAGATACTTATATACCAAAGGATGATGCTTTTGGGAAAATAGGTCTTAAAAATTTACTCCTCCGAATTATTCATATATGGCAATCAAATAGAGAGAAAATTAATGAGGTCGCTGATAGCATAACTTCAGCCTTTAAGAGTATCAAATCAAAAAGTGAAGGTATCTATGATTTATCTGAAGAAATCC
>NZ_MAVV01000098.1 GCF_001707915.1 Thermodesulfovibrio sp. N1
CTTTTCCTATTTCAAATAAACTTTGAGATAGAACATCAACAATTTTATTTAAGTATTTTTTTTCATTAAGTAAAGTTTTTTGGGGAATTTCAATTAATAAAGCAGGTGAATTTATTTTATTAATTAAATATATGGGTATTTCTTCAATAACTACAGGTTCTGAGAAATTTTTTTAGAATTTTTTCCTTAAGATTTTGATATTAATTTTTTGGTTATCTGAGTCTTTTCATTTGGAAAATGATACAGTCTGAATAAATTTTCCTGAGAGATATGAATACTTAAAAAAATAGAAGGATTTTGATTATTAGCTATTTCGATTCTTTTTTTTAGGGAAACTTCTTCATCGCTAACACGAGTTAATATATTTTTTATCCCGTTCTGAGCTAATTTTAAAGAGATTTCCTTTGAAAGGTACAATACAATATCTTTTTCACTAACATTATTATTGATCAATCCTTTATCTCTTCCACCATGTCCGGGATCAATTAGAACTGAGAATTTACCATTTAACATCTCATTTACATAAGCATCAATTACTAATCTCGGAGGAGAATTCAATTTATAAACTTTTATGTCACTTAGAGAAGGAATTTCAAAAATGAAACTTTTATCAAATTTTTTTATACCTATTCCATGTAATTTTTCATTATCAGATAAAACTTTATCTTTGTATTCAATTTGGAAATCTTCAGATGAGGAGACTTTAATTTTATTATCTTTTAAAATATTCACACTGGTTGACTGTAAAATCTCTGTATTATTAAAAACAAAAACTAATCTGTAAAATTCTTCATGTTTGCCAATTTTAAGTTTAATTTTTGGGAGCTCTTCTTGGGCAAAAGCAGTGCTTATTTGAAATATATATATACATATACAAATAATAAAAAAAACAGACTTTTTATAGATCATTTTACAGGTTTTGGCGTTCTTAAAAATCTTATTCCAGTCCATATTATAATTAAAGCAAATATTACCCTTAAATAAGACTCTGGTAAGGCATGGGCAATATTAGAACCGATGTAGGTTCCACCAATAATTCCAGTAATCAAGCCAGGAAGAAGTGTTTTGATAACATTACCAAGTTTTAAATGAGTATAAGCACCAACTGCACCAGCAGGGACCATGCATAACAGTGATGTTCCTTGGGCTATATGTTGACCATAATTCAAAATAATAACTAAAGCAGGAACCATTACAGTTCCACCACCTATTCCCATCATGCCTGCAAGAAAACCAGCAAAAATACCTATTACAAGAAGTGTAAAAATTTTTGCAATACCCGCAATTTCAAAATGATACAAATTAGCAAGATAAGGTTTTGTAAGAAGAATTAAAGCTGCAAAGATTAAAAAACCTCCGAATGCTCTTTTAAGTTTCCATTCTGGTAAACTGTGGGCAAATCGAGCACCTGCTCTGGCAGTAAAAATTGCTGTTACAGCTAAAATTAAAGAAGCAAGAACATCAACAGAACCTTTCATTCCGTAAGTAATTGCACCTGTGATTCCTGTAAATACCAAAGCAAAAAGGCTTGTTCCGTGAGCTTTGTGTTGGGTAATTTTAAGAACAGCTACCATAAGGGGAATCATGACTACTCCACCTCCGAGTCCAACAAGCCCACCAAAACAACCCGCAGTAAGTCCTATCCATAGAGAATGAATAAACTGATTCTTCACAATCAAAAAA
>NZ_MAVV01000099.1 GCF_001707915.1 Thermodesulfovibrio sp. N1
ATTAATCGTATATTATGAATATGGGGTATAATCACGATCTTAAGCGAAGGATCTCGTTCCTCCTTTACCGTAATTCTGAGGGCGTTAGCCTGAAGGATCTTTTTTTTCTGAGAGATTCCTCTGGGAGATTTACCCCTTCGGAATGACAAAAGGAGACCTTTCACGGAGTTTATCCCTTCCCTTCGTTCAGGGCAGGCTCTGAGCAAAGCCGAAGGGTTCAGGGTGACAGTAAAACAGGATGACAGAAGAATTAATTCATCCCAAATATAATCTTAAAATTGACTGTCCCCAAAACAGACTTACCAGAGCACCAAGAGAAAGAAAAGGTCCAAAGGGGATTTTTCTATTGCCTGTTTTTTTAAGAATTATAATCCCAACAATACTACCAATTAAACTACCTATAAATACTGTTAATAAAGCATTCTGCCAGCCCAGTATAGCACCAATACCTGCATTAAGCTTAATATCGCCTCCTCCCATACCACCCCTGCTTAAAAGGGCTACTATAAAAAGGCTTCCTCCGCCAAAAAGAATGCCTAAAAGACTATCCTTTATATTCGATACCAATCCATCTAAACTATGAGGCAGGACAGATATAACTAATCCGCAAATTATCAGAGGAATTGAAATTACATCGGGAATAATCTGAAAGTCAAGATCAATAAAAGATATTACTATAAGAGCAGATATAAACAGAAAAATAAAAGGCAGAACTAGCGTTAATCCAAAGTGTAGATAGGCAATTCCATATAAAATTCCATTTAAAAGCTCTACAATTGGATATCTAAAGGAAATTTTACTACTACAGGAGGCACATTTTCCTTTAAGTAGTATATAACTTAAAAGAGGGATATTATGCCAGGGTTTTATTGTATTTTTACATTCAGGACAGAAGGAAAAGGGTTTAACTATTGAAATGTTTCTTGGAATCCGATATATGCAGACATTCAAAAAAGAACCAACGACTAACCCAAAGATTAGAGATATTACAAATTCCACTTCGTAACATCTCCAAGATCAGATAGTTTCTTTTTTTTCTCCTCTATTTCCTTTTCTACTTCCTTTAATTCTTTGATAAAACTGAATATTTTTTCATTTTCCTGTAAATTTGTAGAACTTCCCCATGATTTATAGGTTTCTTGTCCTAATTTTTTAAGTATTTCATCTCTTTTTTCTGTAATTTTGTGGATTTCTGACAACACCCTTAAAATATTAATCTCTACTTTAACTCTCTCTGAAATGGTTTTTGCCCAGAAATTAAGAGTTTTTAAACCCTGTAAAATATCTTTTTTTATGATCTCAAGCATTTTTATCCCACCTGATCAAGATGCCTTATTTTAAACTTAACACCTATAGAATTTGCAATCTCTGCACATTTTTTCAGGTCAACTTCTTTAACATTAACAACTGTCACCTGCACATAGGGAACATATTTTTTTGCATCCTTTATAAATTCTATAACACTATCATAGGCATCCTCTCTGAAGGGATTACATACTTTATTGTAGGTTTCTTTATCATGGGCATTGAGACTCACTGAGATGGAATCGATAAGTCCTTCAAGCTCTGGTAGAATTTTTCTTTCATGAATTAGATTGCCATGTCCATTTGTATTAATTCTTACCTTACCA
>NZ_MAVV01000100.1 GCF_001707915.1 Thermodesulfovibrio sp. N1
CTCTTTTATTTCCTCAGAGGGCGTAACAATATAATCATCTATCCATTCAGTTCTGTTTTTCTCTTTAATCTTAGCATAGGAAAAGATATTTGAAGGATTATGAAATCTTTTATTACCTATAAAAGAATGCGCTGAAGGTCCTAAACCAAGATATGGAATTCTCATCCAATAAGCCAAATTATGCTTACATTCGAATCCTTTGTATGCAAAGTTTGAGATTTCATATTTTTGAAATCCTATCTTTTCTAAGTATTCTGATGCTGTAAGATACATTCTTTCTATTTCATCTTCAATCGATAGATTTATCTTGCTCTTTTTTAAATCTTTTTCTAATGGAGTTCCCTTCTCTATAGATAATTCATACAATGAAATATGCTTTATCGAAAAGGAAGTAGCAATTTTTATTGAGTTGATAAAACTTGTTATTGTTTGATAAGGAATTCCATAAATTAGATCAACTGAAACATTTTCAAAACCTGAATTTATTACTGTTTTTAGGACTTTCAATGCATCTTTATAGTTATGGAGTCTCCCTAAAATTTTTAGTTCATTATCAAAAAAAGATTGTATACCAATGCTAATTCTATTGACTCCAAAATCTCTGAATAAATTAAGTTTTTCTATAGATACTGTCGAAGGATTTACTTCTATAGAAAACTCGACATTTTCTTGAATTTTATAATTTTCTATCAGGGCTGAAAGTATTTTTTCTAATGCTTTAATGCTCAAACAACTTGGAGTTCCACCACCTATATAGATAGTTTTAATATGATGGGCAATCTTTTTTGTAAGTTCTATTTCTTTAACCAAGGCATCCACATAGAGTAATTCTAAAAATTTTTCATAAGGTACTGAGTAAAAACTACAGTATTTGCATTTTTTAATACAAAAGGGAATATGAACATAAAGAGATGAAAAAAAACTCTCCATCCTTTATAATAACTTTTAATGAAATTTTTTGAAAAATTACTCTTTCCAAATCTTGACTGGATTCAACTTGAAATATCGGGGCTTTGTAATGCCTCTTGCTTTTATTGTCCTCACACAGTTTATAGAAAAAAATGGATAGGTAAGAATTTCAGTCTGAAAGATTTTTATAATATTGTTCCTTATTTAAAAAAGGTTAAACTTCTCTATTTACAGGGTTGGGGAGAACCCTTTTTAAATCCTCATTTTTTTGATTTTGTAGAAATTGCAAAAAATGAGGGTTGTATTGTTGGAACAACAACAAATGGCATGCTTATTGGAGATAAAGAAATTGACAAAATCATCGATTCAGGACTTGATATTATAGCCTTCTCTTTAACAGGTATAAAGAAGAACGATTTATTAAGAGAAGGGACAAAAATTGAAAAAATACTGACGATTATTAATACTCTCCATAAAAAAAGGATAAATAAAGGGCTTTTAACTCCAAAAATTCATATTGCCTATTTATTACTTTCATCAAATTTTGATGAAATTGAAGATATTCCC
>NZ_MAVV01000101.1 GCF_001707915.1 Thermodesulfovibrio sp. N1
GGGAGTATAATAAGAATTGTGTCTATTAATGGCTTGTTTGGGTAGTGGATAAAGTAAGGCTCAAATAGGATAACATAGGAAGATGAAAAAAAGAAAATTAAAAAAGGAGGAAATGGAAAAAATGGGAGATTTGAATTTAGAAAAGGTTTTGGATGAAATTTCAAAGATTGACTCAAGAGAAGGCATAAAAACAATAGCAGCATTACTTTTAAATGAACTCATGAAAAAAGAAAGGGAAATCTATTTAAGGGAAAGTATAGACAATAAAGCAAATGGATATTATGAAAGACAACTTGCCTGTTTTTTAGGGAATTTAGGTATTTCAGTTCCCAGGGACAGGAAATCAGAATTTCGTCCTGCAATACTACCTTCCGAGTGGCAGAAAGCTGATGAAAGTTTTCAGGAATTTATTCTGAATTTAGTGCTTCAAAGCTATTCACCGAATAAAATAAAGGCATTGCTACAGTCAATGAATCTTCCCTATTCAGCAGAGCAGATAGAAGAGATAAAAGAGGATTTATATAACAAAGCAAAGGAATTAAAGACAAAAGAATTACCATCTGATATGTTTTCCCTGTTTATAGATGCCTATCATACTCAGATAAAAGATGAAGAGACAAACAGGATAAAAAAGGCAGTTATATACAACATAATGGGAATAGATATGGAGGGGAGAAAAAGTCTGGTTTCCTATTATATTTATTTTGGCTCAGAAAGTAAAGAAGACTGGTTACAGATACTGAATGATTTAATAAAGAGGGGACTAAAAAGAGTAATGGTTATAGTATCAGATGATTTTCCTGGGTTAAGTCATGCAATAAAAAATCTTTTTCCTCAGACAGACCATCAACTTTGTTTTCTTCATATGCAGAGGAACATTAAGAAAAATATGTCTAAACAGGATACAAAGCAGTTTTATGAAGAATTAACCTTAATAAAAAGGATTGAAGATTATGAAAAAGCAGTAATGAAATTTGAAGAACTATGTAAAGGCTATGAAAAGAAATATCCAGCCTATATAAAGGGACTACTTAATAAGAAAGACAATTATTTTAATTACAAGAAATATCCAGAGGCAGTGAGGAAATACATTTACACAACGAATGTAGTAGAAAACATAAACAGCAGGATAGAGCTCATAAGGGCGAACACAGGTGGATATTTTCAATCAATAAAGACAGCGGAGGTGGCAATATATGTAACAGTAAGCAGGATAGAGAAGAATAAATGGAAAGAACCGCTTCCTTTGGTTAAATCTGCTTTATATGAATTGAAACAAATGTTTGTGAAAAAATTTTATGGACAGACACAATTCTCTTGACAAGT
>NZ_MAVV01000102.1 GCF_001707915.1 Thermodesulfovibrio sp. N1
CCTATTTATTACTTTCATCAAATTTTGATGAAATTGAAGATATTCCTACTTTTTTCTCAAATTATGGGATTGATCACGTAATAATAAGTCTTCTTGATTTAATTCCAGACTTCTCCCTTGAATCAGAATCCCTTATTCCTCAAAACATCGAAGAGTATAATTTATTAATAGATAAATTAGAGAAAATAACAGAAAAAGGTAAAAAGGAAAAATTGGAGATATCTTTTAATATACCCCATCCCCATAAAAAATCAAAGGTTTGTTCTGAAAGAGCGCTGTCAGCCCTATTCATAAATTCACTCGGATATGTGTCACCCTGTGTATTCACAGGTATTCCTGCTAAAGATGTGAAAAATTTGTATTTCGGAAATATAAAAAATAAAAATTTATACTCTATATGGAACTCTAAAGAATATAAAAGGTTCAGAAAGGATTACATTTCAGAAAATCCACCCTACCCGTGCAATGTTTGTAATAAATTCAGAATAATCCAATCTTAAACTACATTTAAAATTTTCTAATTATATCAATAACAGTAATTTCAGGAGGAGCAAATATTCTTACTGGTGGACCCCATGTTCCTGTTCCACGACTTATATACAAATAGCATCCATTTATATCTTTAAGACAACCAGCATGCTTTGGATAATATAAAGCTGTAATTATACTAAATGGGAAAAGTTGTCCTTTATGTGTATGTCCAGAAAGTTGAAGGTCAAAAAGCCCTCTAGATTGCTCATTTATTAGAGGTCTATGTTTAAGTAAAATTAAATAACCTCCATTCTGAAAATTTTTTAAAAGTTCAACCTCTGAAATCGTTGGGTTAAATCTGAATCTTATTGCTTCTAAGTCATCAACTCCAACTATATTAACATTAAATTTCTCTATATAAACTCCTTCATTTCTTAAAATCTTAAATCCTGATTTTTCAGTAAATGATAGTGCCTGATTAATTCCTGCATAAAACTCGTGATTTCCTGTTATAGCATACTTACCAAAGGGTGGTTGCAATTCTTTTAATATTTCAGCAATGCTGTTAAGCCTATCTATCTGTCCGTCAACAAGGTCTCCTGTAGAAACTACAATATCAGGGTCTAAACTTTTTATTTTTTCAACAATGTTTCTTACTCTATCCTTTCTGATAATTAAACCAATATGAACATCTGAAATCTGAACAATTCTTAAATTATTAATTACCTTATCTGATTCAATAGTGATTCTTTCAATTTTTATATTTTGAGCTTCAAAATATCCATAAAAAACAAACAAAAAGGCA
>NZ_MAVV01000103.1 GCF_001707915.1 Thermodesulfovibrio sp. N1
TTCGGTTCAATTAATTGGAGGAAACTCTTTACAGATGATGTTTGACAATCACAGAAATCATATAAACTTTATGATTAATGTTTTTAAGTTTTCCTTGTTTGAGCTACTCATAAAAATAGTGCCATGGGTTTATAGATCCTATCACAATCATGGTTTTTCTTATGATTATTTCTTAGTTGAATTGGGAACATGGAAAAGAGCAATAAAAAAATTTCTTAATGAGTCAAGCGCAACTGAAATCATAAAAACATATGATTGGCTTATTGAAAAACATGAAATTATGGTAGAGTTATCAAAAAATCAGGAAACTTTTACCATAAAATTAGAAGATGAATGGAGGGATAAAAAAAATCAATTTCTCTCATATATTTTAGAAGGTGATTTTGAAAAGGCTTTGAAATTTACAAAAAAAATTGTGAAAAAATATGAGGATATTGAAAATTTTTATTTAAAAATAATTCAACCTGCCCTGTATGATGTTGGAAATCTTTGGGAAACAGGAAAAATTTCAGTAGCAGAAGAACATCTTGCTACATCTATTGTTGGAAGAGTAATGGCAAACATATATATTCTCTTTCCAAAAACTAAAAAAAGCAAATTAAAAGCCATTGTTGCATCTTCACCTAATGAATATCATGAATTAGGAGGCAGAATTGTGGCTGATTTTCTCGAAATGGATGGATGGGATGTTTCCTATTTAGGCGCTAATGTTCCTGAACAAGAATTAATTAAAATTGTTAAAAAAACTAAACCCAAATTAATTGCTCTCTCTGTAACTATGCCCTTTAATCTTGAAAAGGCTGAAAAAATAATAAAATCATTAAAAAATATGGAATCCTATATTCCAAAAATAATGGTTGGCGGTATTGCTTTTAATATTATGCCTGATTTATATAAAACAGTCGGAGCTGACTTCTGGGCTAAGGATGCTAAGGAAGCAGTAGAAATTGCCCGTAAGATTAAAAATTTATGAAAATTTCAGAAATACTTGAAAAATACAATGAAAAGATAATCCTTTATTTTTCAAAACTAAGTAATACTGGTTTGGTTTTAATTGATAAAAAGGCAAAATTTTGGATTGTAACAGAGGATTTTTAGAATTAGTAGGACTTAAAGATAAGCCGATAAATCATAATATAAATTATCTTCTGTCTAAAAAA
>NZ_MAVV01000104.1 GCF_001707915.1 Thermodesulfovibrio sp. N1
ATTTTACTCCAACACCTCTGTAACTACACCTGCTCCTACTGTCCTTCCACCTTCCCTTATAGCAAACCTTAATCCCTCTTCCATCGCTATCGGCGCTATCAACTCTACACTCAAATTCACATTGTCTCCAGGCATTACCATCTCTACCCCATCAGGTAACTTTATCACTCCTGTTACATCCGTTGTCCTAAAATAAAACTGTGGCCTATATCCATTGAAAAAAGGTGTATGCCTCCCACCTTCCTCCTTCGTCAATACATATACCTCTGCCTTAAACTTTGTATGCGGTGTTATACTCCCAGGCTTTGCTAATACCATCCCTCTCTCTACTTCATCCTTACCTATTCCCCTTAACAGCACTCCTATGTTGTCTCCTGCCCTTCCTTCATCCAGTATCTTCCTAAACATCTCTACTCCTGTTGCCACTGTCTTCCTCGTCTCCCTCAACCCCACTATCTCTACTTCATCTCCTACCTTTATTATTCCCCTCTCTACTCTCCCTGTTACTACTGTTCCCCTTCCAGATATGCTAAATACATCCTCTATAGGCATCAAAAATGGCTTGTCTATAGGCCTTTCTGGCTCAGGTATATAACTGTCTAATGCATCAAGTAATTCCTGTATCGACTTATACTCCTCTGCATTAGGATCATTACTGCTACTCTCCAATGCCTTCAATGCTGAACCCCTCACTACTGGTATCTCATCCCCAGGAAATCCATACTTGCTCAATAATTCCCTTACCTCAAGCTCTACTAAATCCAATAACTCAGGATCATCTACCATGTCAACCTTATTCATAAATACTACTATATATGGTACTCCTACCTGCCTGGCTAATAATATATGCTCCCTCGTCTGCGGCATCGGTCCATCATTGGCTGCAACTACCAATATAGCACCATCCATCTGCGCAGCACCTGTTATCATGTTCTTGATATAGTCCGCATGACCAGGACAGTCTACATGCGCATAATGACGCTTATCTGTCTCATACTCTACATGTGCTGTGTTTATCGTTATCCCTCTCGCCTTCTCCTCTGGTGCATTGTCTATTTGGTCATAACTCTTATACTGTGCCATTCCCTTTAAATTCAAATACTTCGTTATCGATGCTGTCAATGTGGTCTTTCCATGATCAATATGCCC
>NZ_MAVV01000105.1 GCF_001707915.1 Thermodesulfovibrio sp. N1
AAATTGGCTAAGTCTCCTTCTAAGTAAGTTTTTTCATATATTTTAATGTAATCTTCCCAATTTTCAATTTTTTTTAAAAAATTTAATATTCTTTCAGCAGGGATTCCTTCCATAGCTTCTATTTGTTCTTCTATTGTTTCCAAGAAATAAATATTTTTATTGAGATTTTTAGCTATATGAAAAGCATCCATATCCATATAATTTTTCCAGCCCAATATATCAAGAAATTCATACCATAAAGAAAAGAAGGCTAACCAATGTTTATAATTTTTTAAAATATCTGTAATCTGCCTTTTATAGTAAACTGTAAGATGTATTTCAGCAAAATCTCTAACTGTGTGAATTATTCTGTCTAATGATATATATACAAACTTTTTTACCATATTATCGATTACTTTTTTGTCAATCAGATCATAGAGAGGACTTTTATTACCTTTAACACCAATTTCTATCACCTTTTGTATTTTATCGATATCATGGGGTCCTTCCAGTACAACATTTTCTACTTTCTTTATGTAAATATTTAAACTATCTTGAAAATTTTTAGAGAAAATATGTGAGGTGCCTATCAAATAGGACTTTTTTGCCCCTACTTGTATTGCCCATATCATTTTTAATTTTTTTTGTTTTTTGAAAAAGTCTAATAGCATATTCATAATTTTATTTTATAGTTTGATAAAAAATAATCAAAAATTTTTGAATAGTTTTCATACTCATAAGTTCTATATCTTAAAAAGGGAGTCCCACCCCATTTTTTCTTAAATCTTCTAATACCCTCATTTACTCCTATACCTAAATTAACATATTTTTTCCCTTCTTTTTCAGAAAAAATTTATTAGTTCAAACATTAACAAATCAGATGAGTAAGGGATGTAATTTTCTTTAGAGTAACATCCAATTAAGTAAGCTGAGAACTGTTGAGCTGACATATCGATTGCATAAAAAGCTGTAAGCTTTCCATCCTTTGAATAACTACTTAATAAAAATGCTGTTTCATATTTTCTTACATATTCAGGAATCCGAATATAAAGTTCTTTAATATTAGCGGGTAAATTTTTAGTATTTAAAAACTC
>NZ_MAVV01000106.1 GCF_001707915.1 Thermodesulfovibrio sp. N1
CTGACTAACTCCGTAGGAAACTTGACCTCATTTAAAAGGGATTGCGACGAGCCTGTCCTATTTTCTCCTTTAGTCTTTCTATGTGTAGGAAACTTGACCTCATTTAAAAGGGATTGCGACGGGCCTCCTCCTCCTCCTGTTTATTTTTGTAGCTCTCAGTAGGAAACTTGACCTCATTTAAAAGGGATTGCGACCTTCAAAACCGCTTGTATTTGTCTTCTTAACTTGTAGGAAACTTGACCTCATTTAAAAGGGATTGCGACAATGTCTTCTTTTTCATCTTCAGCTCCGTTTACTGTAGGAAACTTGACCTCATTTAAAAGGGATTGCGACTCTTCAATCCTCCATGATATACCGAATAGCCGTGCAGTAGGAAACTTGACCTCATTTAAAAGGGATTGCGACTCACCTGGATCAATATAATTTGTATCAGGATTTTCGTAGGAAACTTGACCTCATTTAAAAGGGATTGCGACCATATCTTTATATACCAAAATTTCTTTCATTTTCGGTAGGAAACTTGACCTCATTTAAAAGGGATTGCGACTTCATTTTTACGCCTCCTACTTATTTTTTTCTTCTCGTAGGAAACTTGACCTCATTTAAAAGGGATTGCGACCGCCTATAGCAAATCTTCCTTCTCCTGTTTCTACGTAGGAAACTTGACCTCATTTAAAAGGGATTGCGACTGCACCTCCAAAAATTTTTTTATTATCATGATTATATGTAGGAAACTTGACCTCATTTAAAAGGGATTGCGACTTCCTACGGGACATGGTAGAGAGTATTTCCAATCTGCACTGTTCCGTAGGAAACTTGACCTCATTTAAAAGGGATTGCGACCAGTTTCCCCTATAGAAACCGTACCTTGCGAAGTGTAGGAAACTTGACCTCATTTAAAAGGGATTGCGACTGCTTGCCGTCAAGATTTTGACGGCAGGAAAAATCTGTAGGAAACTTGACCTCATTTAAAAGGGATTGCGACATGGCAAAAGCAATATTTTCAATTTTGGTTTTCTGGTAGGAAACTTGACCTCATTTAAAAGGGATTGCGACCCTTTCATTGA
>NZ_MAVV01000107.1 GCF_001707915.1 Thermodesulfovibrio sp. N1
TTCTATGTTAGAATTACTGTAAAAGCCTTTATCCGCTATTATAACTGCCTCTTTTATCTCAGCTTCTTGTATTGTTTTATGCAATACTTTTATATCCCTTATACTTCCAGGAACAATTCTAAAAAATCCTGGATGCTTCTCCTTTAAGCTAAATATCATTACAAGATTTATCTGCGGTATATATTGCCCCTCTGAATTATGCCCAAGTGTTGAACTTATTATATCTTCAGAATAACTAAATACATGCGTTAGGTCTATTACCTGAAATCTCCTTCCCTTAAGAAAGTTCTTTAGAAAATCAACCACTGCTTTTCTCTTCATACCTATATCTTTAAGCATCCCTGATATGCTTTTTGGTGAAAGCTTGCAATCTCTTATCCTGTCACTTAAATCTGATGTTATGTAATAATGTCCAACATTTTTTATTGCTGTACAGTGAAAAAATCTTAAAATGGAAAATACATATAATTCCTTATAATAAACAGGAAAATACTTCTTAAGTAATTCATAAATATCAGAGGTGATGGAAAAACAAAAATCTGTTGCACCAAACTCCTTTACTGTTATGTTTGTTAATCCTTCTTTTAGTCTTTCATGTTTTGGCTTAATAATACCCTGAGGAGTTATCTTGCCAAGATATTTCTCTGTTACTTTTCTTGCCCTTCCTTTCTTTCTATCCCATATGGACTTTATTTTGTATAAATAATAATTGCTCCCAATCTGGATAATCTGTGTGCCAGATGTTTTATGCTTTTTTACCCATTCTGGTAATTCTTTTTTCATATTACTTATTTAAGCAATATACAATAAATAAAAAAATTTGTCAATATAGTAGGAAAATATACAATTTATCAATTTGATAATAAATTTTACTTGTGTCTATTACTTAATTTAGGCGGTGTTAAGGATTAA
>NZ_MAVV01000108.1 GCF_001707915.1 Thermodesulfovibrio sp. N1
CGATTGTCGGGCAATCTTTTTCTTCTCTCTTTCTGGAATTCCCTCAACGAGGGAAATATAAATAGGTAAGATACCTGGTGCATCAATGGCAACAAAAAGAGGTATAAAGGTAAGTAAAAAAGTTTTTATAAGCTCCATTTATTAAAGATACCATAAAATCGTTCATTAATGCTTTTAGTCTATGCGAATTATTCAGTAATGATAATTTTTCCCATGAATAATCGTGAAGGCTCTATAGATTTGTTCAAGAAGGATTAGTCTTGTAAGTTCATGGGTAAAAGTAAGTGGTGAAAGGGAAAGTATTAAGGAAGCTTTTTTCAAAACTTCTTCACTTACTCCATAAACTCCTCCTATGACAAACTGATGAGTTGATTTTGCTTTTATCAGATTAGAAAATTCTAAAGAATCTATTAATTTTCCTTCTCGGTGTAAAAGTATAAAATCTCCTTTAACAGAGTTAAGTATGTTTTTTGCTTATCAACAATTTATTAACTCCGTTCTTAAATTATGATTTTCCCTATTGCTATGACTGCAATTTTGCCCTTTGTGATCTTATGGAGCTTGAAGATTTTGTTTATGACTGCTATACAAATGATGTCCCCTGTGGAGCCTGTCTGTGGTGTGGCGGATTGTTTTATTGTATGATATAATTAAACAAAATTTTAAGGAGGTGTTGGCATGAGGATTTTAAGGATTAATATGAGTGAAGAAAAACCAGTAGCAAGTA
>NZ_MAVV01000109.1 GCF_001707915.1 Thermodesulfovibrio sp. N1
CTCTTTTCTTTTATTTCATTCATTAGTGTTTTACTATATATTTTTTTGGCGTACAAGGATAGAACCTCATACTGATAGAAATGCTGTCAAATACTTCTTTATTGTTACTTTTCTTCATTTTACTTTAAATTTCATTATTCTTTTTAAAACTTACATTGGAGAAAATTATCTTTATTTAATTTATGTTAATACTGTCTTGCTTGGAGCAATTATTTTTTATGGATATAAAAGTATTTTGAATTATAAACTATACTATCTTTTACTCATACCTGTATTTTCTGTTCTATTGCTATTCAGAAAAGATGTTCTTCTTATATTTTTAGCACTTTTTTTAGTAGGTATATCTTATTTTCATATTTGGTATAAAGAAAAGGTTTCATTAGTTAAACCCTCAAAAATTCTTCCGTCACTTATAAGAAGAGGAGTAAACTTATCGTTCGTTTTTTTCGGTTTATATGTTATTTTTCTATCGTTTTACTTAGTCACTGAATCATTAATTTTTAACATTTCTGCAACTATTTTGGTTTTAATAAGTCTCTCAAGTAGAGTAAAATCTGCTTATGAAGAAAAATTTCAAGGATATCTTTTTTATATTTCTGTGTTCATAGTTTCATTTTTAGTTTTATTTTACTTTTCAAACAAATACATTAACGATATAAAAGATATGGATATCTATCATAAAAAATTAAATCTTGAAA
>NZ_MAVV01000110.1 GCF_001707915.1 Thermodesulfovibrio sp. N1
ATTGCGACTGCTTTCAGGTGACAAACCTTTTCTTTGAACTCACAGAGTAGGAAACTTGACCTCATTTAAAAGGGATTGCGACCGTCAGGGAGAGTAAATGATTTCCCTTTTACTTCCATATGTAGGAAACTTGACCTCATTTAAAAGGGATTGCGACTGCAAGAATATCCTGAGCCGTTGCAAGCTGCTCAATGAGGAGTAGGAAACTTGACCTCATTTAAAAGGGATTGCGACAAGACATCAAAGGACAAATCTTCCTTTTCATCTTACGTAGGAAACTTGACCTCATTTAAAAGGGATTGCGACCCGCTGCTACCAAAAGCACCACAACCACAATTAACTTGTAGGAAACTTGACCTCATTTAAAAGGGATTGCGACTTCAGGGTTTAATACTGTTTTTAAACAGCATCAAAGCCTTTGTAGGAAACTTGACCTCATTTAAAAGGGATTGCGACTCTCAATTTCTTCCATGTAATCTTTCAGAGTCTTGGTAGGAAACTTGACCTCATTTAAAAGGGATTGCGACCTAAACAAACTAACGGATTGAAAGGAGAAAGAATTGAGTAGGAAACTTGACCTCATTTAAAAGGGATTGCGACTATAAATCAGAATTTCTCTCATTTTTTCCTCTTTTTGTAGGAAACTTGACCTCATTTAAAAGGGATTGCGACGTAGAAA
>NZ_MAVV01000111.1 GCF_001707915.1 Thermodesulfovibrio sp. N1
GACCTCATTTAAAAGGGATTGCGACGTAGAAAATAACATGCCTGAATATAAAAACAGTAGGAAACTTGACCTCATTTAAAAGGGATTGCGACGGCGAGAGGAATCTCCCGCCGTCATTATTTCGTTAAGTAGGAAACTTGACCTCATTTAAAAGGGATTGCGACGTAGAAAATAACATGCCTGAATATAAAAACAGTAGGAAACTTGACCTCATTTAAAAGGGATTGCGACTCCAAGCTTCGTGAAAGTTTTCCTGCATTTTCATAGGTAGGAAACTTGACCTCATTTAAAAGGGATTGCGACATAATGTTTTTTAAAGTATTCTTCTAAACTTTCCCACGTAGGAAACTTGACCTCATTTAAAAGGGATTGCGACGAAGGGATATTATTGGCGTTAATAGTGGCATATGTAGGAAACTTGACCTCATTTAAAAGGGATTGCGACCTTCCCATCCGTTCAAAACTTGACAAGTGGGAATTTGTAGGAAACTTGACCTCATTTAAAAGGGATTGCGACATATCATCGCCTATGTATGCGTAGGTTTCTTTTTCGTAGGAAACTTGACCTCATTTAAAAGGGATTGCGACCTAAAGCTTGACAATAATGGCATAACCAATTATCATAAAAATCTATGAATAAAATTAAACCTTACTGCCTTG
>NZ_MAVV01000112.1 GCF_001707915.1 Thermodesulfovibrio sp. N1
CAGAGCCTATTTTAACAGGAGCATAGCAGTGCAGAAGTCTTGTATGGCTTCTAATCATTACAGGCAAGCCTAATTCTTCGGATATATCAAAGGCTAAAAAAGTCATGTCTTTTGCTTCCTGATGATCAGAAGGTTCAAAACAAGGGATTTTAGCAAATGAGGCATAAAATCGGCTATCTTGCTCATTTTGAGAAGAATAAGCATTTGGATCATCTCCAATTGCAAGTACAAATCCACCTTTTACACCAAGATAAGCAGAGGTCATAAAAGGGTCTGATGCAACATTTAATCCAACATGTTTCATTGAACAAAGAACTCTTCTTCCAACAAGAGATACACCATATGCAACTTCATAGGCAATTTTCTCGTTGACAGACCATTCAGCCTTTACAGAAGAGTTCTGTGCTACATATTCAAGTATTTGCGTTGCAGGCGTTCCTGCATAGGAAGCAGCATAAGATATTCCTGCTTCTATTGCTCCCTGAGCAATTGCTGAAGTACCAAGCATTAACTTTTTATTCATAGAAATCTCCTTTTTATGAATTTTAGTATATAATATAACATATATTGCTTAATATTTGAAAAATATAATATATTACTATTATGCAAAAAAGTGTT
>NZ_MAVV01000113.1 GCF_001707915.1 Thermodesulfovibrio sp. N1
AAGCTGTTGAACACGCTGTATGTCTTGCAAAATTAGTCAAAGGTATAAAAAAGATTGTTTTATTAAGGGTAATAAACATTTCTCTTTATCTGGAAAGGGTTAAACATGGAATAGATCCAGAAATAGAGGCAGAGGAAATTCTATTGAATGCGAAGATGAGATTCCTAAACACTGGAATTTCTGAGGATATTCTTCAAACAAAAAAAAATATTGAGAATATTATTAGAGATTTAGAAGCAGGAAATAAAGATCCAAATCAGGCATGGCTTGAAATAAGACATCTGAATTTTTTAACTTTGAAACCTCTTTTAGCAGTAACAAATGTAGATGAGAAAACCTTCAATTCCGGTAAATACAAAGACTTAGATTTTATAACGATTTGTGGAAGCCTTGAAAGCGAAATTTCTCAACTTCCATATGATGAAGTATATAATTTTCTGGATGCTATGGGAGTAGATGAACCAGTTAGTAAAAAAATTATAAAAAAAGTCTATGAAATTTTAAATTACATAACATTCTTTACAATAATTTCTCAAGAAGTAAGAGCCTGGAGTATTCACAAAGGGAACAAAGGGCTGGTAAGGAAAGCC
>NZ_MAVV01000114.1 GCF_001707915.1 Thermodesulfovibrio sp. N1
TTACTTTTGCTCCGAAGGCTACTTTATCATGATTAATCTTTGCAGGATCAATAACCTGTGCTCTTGCAAGCTTTGCCTGTAATTCCTGAATCCTTCCTTCAATAAAGGATTGTTTTTCCCTTGCAGCATGGTATTCAGCATTTTCAGAAAGGTCACCATGGGCACGAGCTTCAGCAATTGCCTTTATAACAGCAGGTCTTTCTATTTTTATTAATCTATCAAGTTCTTCCTTAAGTTTTTCGTAACCTTCAGGTGTCATAGGAATTCTTTCCATTAACTCCGCCTCCTCATTATAGAAGTATCCTTTTTCCCTGTTCCACCTGATGTGCTTCTAATTTCTCTTGGGCTATCAAAACCAAAGAACGCTTTTTATTATGCCACAATTTGCACAATAGGTTCAGTGCTTGGAGGCATTTTTGGTTATTTTTTAGGACTAAATTTCTGGGAATTAGCAAAGAATATACTGTTTTTTTACATTGATTATGATAAATTTATTATGGTAAAAAATTATTTCATAAAATATGAAGCATGGGCTATAGGATTGCAGGTTTT
>NZ_MAVV01000115.1 GCF_001707915.1 Thermodesulfovibrio sp. N1
GGAAGTATTAAATGTTAATGAATTAATTGAACATATTGAGGATATTCTTAAAAGACTACTTGGTGAAGACATTCTGCTTGTAAAAAAACTATCACCTGACCTTGGAGCTATAGAGGCTGATTCTTCACAAATCATTCAAGTTATTTTGAATATCGCCGCAAATGCCAAAGATGCTATGCCTCTTGGAGGTCAATTCATTATCGAAACTTCTAATGTGGAAATTAATGATGAACATCTGAATAAATATCACGGTTTGAAAAAAGGACATTATGTCACAATTTCTTTTACTGATACGGGAGTTGGAATACCTTCAAATTTTATAGATAAAATATTTGAACCGTTCTTTACTACTAAAGAATACTCAACAGGATTAGGATTGTCAACCGTATACAGTATAGTTAAAAAACATAAAGGAAGTATTACAGTGCATACTGAAAAAGACAGGGGAACAACTTTTAAAGTTTATCTTCCAAGAGTTGATAAAAAGATAGAAAAAGTATTCATTGAAAAAGAAGATAAAATCTATACAGGTAAT
>NZ_MAVV01000116.1 GCF_001707915.1 Thermodesulfovibrio sp. N1
CTTCTGAAAACTCATGTTCTCCAACTGCATGCAATATCTCCATCAGTTCAATCACTTTTGTTTTCCATGCTGGAAGCATCTTTCCTTCACGGATGAGTTCCTCACAAAATGATTCGTACTGATTGCGCCTCTTTTCCTTCTCAATCTTTTCAATCTCTGCTTTGAGTCTTGCTATTTCTTCATCCTTTGCCTTGTCTTTCTCAGCAAACTCAGCAAGTAGCCTCTCTTTTTCTTTGAGCTGAGCCTCCAGCTCTTTGAGTTTTTCTTCCATATCCTCCTCCTTTAGTTGTATGTTGTGCTCTTTAGCCCATTGTATGGCTGTATCCGGGAGGCAGTCCTCCCAGCTGTATTTTTTTGCTATCTTTATGATGTTTCTACGAATCTGATCAGGATTTGTCTTTTAAATTAATCAATCCTTCACTATTAAATCTTCTAAAAAAATTTAATTAACAGGGGCTTTTAACAGTACTCCTTTTCTCATTCTCATACCAAGAAATATTTTT